>CANBYM010000200.1 GCA_947373605.1 Comamonadaceae bacterium | reverse complement strand
ATTGAAGTCGTCAATTGGTGCAGCCAATCGGCGCGCATCCGAGCAACCTTGCGATGCAATTCCCCAAGTTTCTGGATCGCTTTTTTCCTGTTAGCCGATCCCTTTACCTTGCGCGAAACCGACCTTTGATAACGGCGCAGCCTGCACTGGTGGCGCTTGTATGCGTTCAAAGGATCGATTGCCAGGCCATCTGATCCTGCTGCAAATACATTGACCCCAAGGTCCAGACCAAGCGTAGGCTGCAGGTCACTTGAGATCGCCACATCCGCAGACAACGTCTGGATGCTTGCGTACCACCGCGCGCCTTCACGGCGCACGCTGACGTTGCGGATGGTCCCTTCAACAGGCCTGGAGAGTCGCAAGCGCACCCAACCTACCTTCGGGAGTTTGATACGTTCATTGATCTGGTCGTACGCTACCTGCTTTGCGTCCGCAAAGCGCATGCCAGGGTCATCGCCATAACGTTTGAATTTTGGGTAACCGCCGGCCTTCTTGAAGAACCTTTGGTAGGCCGCATCCAGACGCTTCAACGCTTGCTGCTGTGGATGCAATGGACCTTCTGCGAGCCAAGCAGTAGCAGGCTCGTTTCTCCAAGCGGTCAACCACTTGGCCATATCGATGTAATTCGCGTACTTTTCACCGCGCGCATACCGCGCTTGTTGTTCAGCAAGCGCACGGTTCCACAGCCATCGCAAAGCGCCCGACCAACGCTTGAAGTTTGCTTCCTGCGAGCCCTTCAAACGTAGCTGGTACTTGAACGCTTTGATCATTGAGTAATTAACGTTTCACTTGGCTTTGCGTTGACCGTTAAGGAGGACGTCAAGACATTCGCTATCCCGGCCCTAAAGGACCGGGTTTGCGCTCGTCAAATCAGGATCAATTGCGGGCAGGGGCGTTACCTGCTTGAATTCTTCGATGCAAAAATGACCTGCGATAGAAGTCACTGCAATAGCTTCTACGCCGCATCGTTTTAAACGTTCGGCAAGTCGCACATATATAGCGACTTGGGCGGTCTGGTTGTTGTCTGCCTGATGATGCAGTAGCGTGGGGGTGTCGGCGTGAGCCATCGTCAGGTGCAAGTCTCGCCCTGCCTTCGCCATCGTGGAGATCAGGTAACGGTAGTAATAGTCAGTGGCTGCAGGGCCAATGCCAACGATCATGCCTATATGCATTTATCAACGCTTTCGAAATTTAACGACCAGAATTTTCAGATTTTGGATTGAAAGCAATTGTCCGGGATGTTGGGCGAATTACATTTACCACCTTTAGTGGTTTCAATCGTAGGTCAGTTTGCTCAGCGCAATAGGCACCCATTCCCAATGCCCATTAATTCGCAACTTGAAAGATCACAACATTGAAGGAGACCCTGCGAACGTCCTGTGTTTAGCACTTGCATCAAATCTCTGCTTGACGCGATGCGCCACCAATTACGCCACCATTTTGTAAATTGACTTGCCGGTATGCGGACATTCCTTAATGGTAGATAAGAAAAATTATCTATATATTCTTGCGGATTGAGCGGGCCATGAAAGGCGAAAGCGGACGTCTAGCGGTATTTTCCACTTTGCATCGCTGCATTCCCATCTGATTAGCCGTCGAGTGGGGTTCGAAGAGAAGCCTTAGAGATTGACACCTACCTTAGTGGCACTTAGTGCAAAAGGCAAGCGGGTAGGGCGACTTGGTGGATGGCTGGATGCAGGTGAAACAAACAACTTAGGGACGAGTTTGGCGGCTTAAGACGGCATGCTCAGCGCCGTTATGGGCGCCAATCTCCTAAAATGAAAACATCAAATTCAGGAAGGTTCCATTGCCATGCGGATTGCCTCAAGACACCTTGAAGAGATTGATTGGACTGGGTGGCCAGATGATCAGGTTTCCATGCGAGGCAAGGCGCAATGGAAAGAGCTACTGGGAAGTGGTTCCGGGTGTCAGAATGACATGACGATGGGAGTTGTACGCCTCAGAACGGGTGAATCGCTTGAGCCTCATCGTCATTCACAGCCTGAAACGTATTTCACCCTTTCAGGGCGCGGGACGGTCACCATCGATGGTGTGGTTCATGCGGTTGATGCCGGAAGAATGTTGTTCATTCCTGGTAATGCTCAACACCAGATTAACAACGCTGATGAGGATGACCTGATGATCCTCTATGCGTTTGCGATCAGTGATTTCAGCAAAATTCAATACGACTTTTAGTCCTGGCCAGTGACCTAATGGAACGGGTTGTCATTGGTCTTCCCAAGAAGTCGCACCGACCCCAGAGCAGTTAAGCGCCGCCACCGGACTCGTCACCTGACTCCTATGCGCAGGCAGTGCCAGCTTGCCGTCACTGGGTAAGGGGAGCTTGGTACCCTTGTGGTCTTATGTAGAGTTCAAGTGGTCGACAATATTGCTGCGACAGACTCCAGCAGTCTGATTGCGTACGGTCAAGATTGCCCGACTGAGCGACTGCGACCATCCAATTCGGCCACTCTGTAGGTACAGACCAGTGTTCAATCTCGTCAAAATTTGAGCGTACAAGCCACTCTAAACGTTGATATTCATCCAAAATTTGTTAAAAACTTTTGGCATCATCAATTGGACTTTCTTAACACCCTTAAGTGTGAATTGTTGTGCCGAAAAGTACTGATTCAACTTAAAGCCGTATGTATCGATGAATCTGACTGAGGATTTCGTGGCTTTTGTACCGTTGACCACCAAATCAGATAGAGTAGTCCAACTTGAAGCGGCAGCCTCAGCCATAGCAACCAAAGAGGTATAGGAAACTGTTTCGCCTGTTGCAGCATGTAGATATGTGCCGGAGTTACTGCAATTGTCAGCATGAAAAGGCCAAGACCGGCAAACTTCCTTGTCACTCTCCACAGTAATCCCAGCGCGCCTAACAGTTCAAATACACCGCTAATAAAAACGACCTCGTTTGGCCAAGGAATGTATGGAGGAATGATTTTTGCTTCTTGGTCAGAGGCCAAAAAGTGAGCCAGACCTCCAATAAAGAACCAAATAAAAACAACGGTCAGCCCTATGCGTTTGGAGCGTCCCAATCTTGACGCTGTAGCGTGGTCGGGGAATTTCATGGCTGAGTCTGACATTGAACTCCTTCAGTTGCTGAATGTATCCTATGGACTGGCTTTCTCACTTTTATCCCCCATTGATGCCCACAGCCCCAGACTTTCAAATGGTTGTTGTTGCCGCCGACCAAAATTACGAATGTCAAGATTCAATCGGCGCCAGCATTCCATGACATTTATGAGCGGATGCTTTCTTCGGCGCTGGTAAAGCTGCCAGATCAGATGGTGAACACCAAAATTAACCGGCACCGCCCATCTGAGGCAAGTGCAGGTAAGCCCTCGTTTCACACTTTGTGATGCCTTACAAGTGCACCAAGCTGCGTTCAATTGCGAAGTTTCAAATTGGAAACCCGTGAAAATCGTACCCAGTTCATTGCGGTCCAATACCAATTACTGTCCGCCCCATGTAGGCAATGTTGCTCCGCTTGCCGCAAACTATCAATCAAAAAAAATCACTCTTGTACCCTTTAAAGGCCAGTTCTATTTTCGCGCTCAGCGCTGCAAGACTTGGTGGTTTAACCAAGAACCCTGCCACGCCCAATGAAAGTGTTTCACCTACTGTCGATTTACTGGCATCAGCGCTTAGAAAAATCACAGGAATTGTCGAAAGCCTTTCATCAACCAGAGCACGAAGGCCCTGTACAAATTCAATACCTCCCATTGGCTGCATATGCACGTCAGTCAAGATTAGGTCTGGCTTTAGCTTGCTGATTTCGCGGATTGCGCTTAATCCATTATCAAAGCTATATAAATCCAGAATTCCTAAGCGGCGTAACGATCCCAGGATGAAAGTGTTCATGATCGATTCATCTTCGACCACAAACACGCGTGCATTTTTAATATCCATTGGGAGGGTATCTCATCCATATTTGATGGCAGCCTTTTCATATTTGAATAGACTGCTTGGGTTATTGCTCTACAACGGGTCAGTGCCATCATTATGCTTGCGAGGATGTAATCCTGCGTAGGCTTCCCGGAAGCTATTGCCCTTGCTAAATGAATCGTATCAGTCCTGATCAATAGACAAGATGCGAGTCGGTGGTCCAGAAAATGCGCTTGGCGCACTGCCGTACATGCGTTGCATGACCTCACTGACCCACAGTGATACGCCTGTCTGTGGTCGAAAGGAGCACATTAACGTTATTGCTGAGACTCGCATCAGCATGTGCAAGCAGCGAATTTGCCACTGAGGTACCTAGGTAAGAATGCTACGCTAACTTTTATTTCAAAGTGCGAATGGTCCCATGGTGGTGAGCACTATTCAACTTACTGATTCACACATTTTACAATTTTACAAATTTGGCAAAAACGCGATGGAGCTTTTAGTCTTTCGACTGTTCATTACTTATCTAGGCCATTTGTCATATAGGACTCAGCGTACCAACAAACATACTTTCAATTCGTTAGAGAAGTATTCTTTGAGCTATACATGTAATGGTGGTTCACGATAAATTTTTGGTCTCTCCAATGTCGAACGCAAAAGCAGCACCAGGCATCCAAGAAGATTCATGGCTTAAGAAGCTAGGCCCAGGACTCATTACTGGGGCAGCGGACGACGATCCCAGCGGGATTGCGACGTACTCGCAGGCGGGTGCGCAGTTTGGCTTCAACATGCTTTGGACCGTTCTCTTTACGTACCCTCTGATGGTCGGTATTCAGATTGTTAGCGCCAGAATTGGGCGCGTAAGTGGCCATGGACTTGCCACCAATATCCGCAAGCATTACCCACCCTGGCTGCTCTATTTGGTCGTGGGATTGCTTTTAGTCGCCAACACAATCAACATTGCGGCGGACGTATCAGCAATGGGTGAGGCTTTGAAACTAATTGTTGGTGGTTCGGCACAAATATATTCCTTGGAATTCGGAGTTATGTCGCTGGTGCTGCAGGTCTTCATTCCCTATCAGCGTTACGTTCGTTTTTTGAAATGGTTAACAATGGCTTTACTTGCATATGTGGCCACTGCCTTTGTAATCGATGTTCCTTGGCTACAGGTGACTCATGACGTATTGATGCCGCAATTGCAGTGGAAGCCCGCCTACGTTACAACAGTTGTAGCAGTTTTTGGTACAACTATCAGCCCCTACTTGTTTTTCTGGCAGGCCTCGCAAGAGGTCGAAGATGAGTTGGCGGATCCCAAAGCAAATTCATTGCTACGGGCTCCAGGTCAGGCGGCGGCAAATCTCAGGCGCATCAAGATCGATACCTGTGTTGGCATGGGTTTCTCCAATCTTGTTGCATTTTTCATTGTCTTGACTGCAGCAGTGACACTCAATTTGCACGGTGGTTCGGATATACAGACATCGGCTCAAGCGGCATCAGCACTGAGACCCGTCGCCGGTGAATTTGCCTTCCTACTATTCAGTGCCGGCATTATTGGCACTGGATTGCTTGCAATTCCGGTACTTGCCGGGTCTTCCGCGTACGCCCTGGCGGGTGCTTTCAAGTGGAAGAACAGCTTAGAGCGTACGCCCATGCAGGCCAAGCAGTTCTACGGGATCATTACTATTTCAACCATAGTCGGTATTGCACTGGGATTTACGCCTATAGATCCTATCAGAGCACTCTATTGGAGTGCGGTAATAAACGGCGTGATTTCTGTTCCCATCATGGCTTTGATGATGCGAATGGCAGTACGCACTGACATCATGGGGCAGTTTGTCATTTCCAAAAGACTGAAATTGATGGGTTGGATGGCAACACTATTGATGGCAACAGCTGTATGTGCAATGTTTCTGACGATGTAGTAAACGCAGAATTTTTTTATGGTTCGGATCGCCATGCCTTAGGCAAATTAACTAATTTTCGGTGAGACTTTGAGAGTCTCGCACCCTGTGGATCCAGCGTCATATTTTCCCAACGGGTGTCAGATAAAGCCTTTGGGTACAGTAGCCTATCGCTGACCTCTGACCAGTTGTGGATAAGGTGCGTGCTTTTGCAAGTGCGCTGGATGGTCGCCTGCCATATTACGTCTAGCCAGATTGATCATGTACACCGCGTGGTCTGCGACATGAATAGTCTCCAGCTCGTCCATTCACCAGCGCGGCCAATTCTGTAACGCTATTTTCGATAGTCGGCTAGGTCTGGTCAGACCTCATTGCATCGACCAGCCATGGCTTACGACTAGGGTCTGACCCGTCAAAGCATTTGATGGAAAAGCAGCAAATAGCAATGCCACTTCAGCAACGTCCTGCACAGTGCTAAATTCACTGCCCACGGTCTCCTTGAACATGCCCCCTTTTTGACGGCATCATCCTCGCTGATACCCGATGCCCAATGCAACGGCCTGCTTCGGGATCTGTTTTTCAACAAGGGGGGTGCGTACAAGTCCAGGACAAATCACATTGGCACTTTGCCGAAATTGGCACCTTCCTTGCAATGCACCGAGTCCATGTAGAGATGCCGCCACCCCTGCCAGAGCTTTGCATGTGTGGCAGGCAGGCTCGCGTTGTAAGGAAGGCCCCGTCCAAATGGATGGCCAACTTCGTCAGATTCTCGGCTTCTGCGGCGGCCTGAGCTTCAAGGGAATGTCTTGAGGTCCACAAGTACGCAAATGCCAGTCCAATATTCAAGATGTTGACGATAAACACCGTTACCAGCAAGCACGCTTTCTGGTTCTATTGCTCCGGCCCTGTGAAGTTTTAAGCGGCATATCGAACCCGGCGGTCCTGGAAGTAGCCAATAACTCGCTCGGGGCTTTTCTCCAACATCGTCATATGTTCTTTGGCAGCTTCGCGTAATTTGGCTTTGGTGCGCACTGGAAC
>CANBYM010000199.1 GCA_947373605.1 Comamonadaceae bacterium | reverse complement strand
ACAGCAGCACGTACCTGTTTCCAATCCGACTATTTTTCGCCTCCGGAAACAACGCGATTCGCCTTAAGACATCGAACTTCTTGTCAATAGTAGTTGCCTTGTCAATACGAAATTCCGCGGGCAATGTGCCGGGCGCCGCAGCGTACTTTCTTATGGATTCAGATTGAAGCCAGGTGCGTTGCTCGTCAGTCAATTCGCGCGTGCCAGTCAAAGCGACATCCGATGCGTCGATGCCAACGTCTTTAAAGAATCTAGCAGCAGCCTCTAAGTGCGCAGAACTAAAGAGAACGATCTGCCGACGTGCGCCGATGGTTTCGGCAACGTGAAATGGCATATTTTCGGCAGCAGTCGAGGATGACATGTCGCGCAGCATGGCCATCAGCCCATCGAACTGTGGAAGTGTTATCCGCCAATCAGGAAGAGCTGAGCTAACCAAAGAACTCACCAATTCATCGAAGGTGGAGTTGTCAGTTGAATCTGATTCGTCTTTATGTCGTTCAGCCGATCCCACGTCAGCAGTGGGTGAATGAACCTGGGGCTTATCCCGCGTCAAAAATGAAGCAGCCGCGACGAACTCGTCGAAAATTTTGCGACTAAGACATGAGTCTCTGAGTGCTGCATCGATGTCAAATCCCTGCACGATGAGTCGCCAAAACTTCACTAACCTCAGCAGTTGGGGGTCGCCTTTGGTAACATTCGCACCCGGAAGTTTGCTTACCTTCCCGTACGATTCGGAGGTAACGGCTAGATCCAGATTCACGAGATGGCGCGCGCCAGCACCCAAGCCGTCCCAGCTACCAATCTCTGTAGCGAGGCAGGTTGCACCCTCCATCGCGTGCAGATAGCACCGAGCAGTTATACGAGGGCTTTTGTGTCCAAGCAACCGGGCCACAGCCCACAGCACCCTGCGATCAAGTTCATCTTTACCCAGTAGCAGTCGCCGAAGTTTTAATGTGTATTCTTGACTGACAGGCTCAGATTGAGCAGCTGCAAACCCGCGAAGCGTTGCCAAAGTCCGCGTGGCAAACGAGTGGCGAAGCATGTGAGCTGTACAGTACTCATGGCAACTCGCAGCCTTCAAAGCTGCGCGGATTGCAATGCCGATGTCATGCTTCCTGGCTTTGAAGTTTTGGCGGTCTATCGCAGGCAGCAGAGGGCCAACTTCACCAACACGCAATCTATGCCTTGATCGGCGCAGCACCTCGTCGACTAAATGCCTTTCAGTTTCGTCTAGCAAGCCTATCAGTGGCACTGGCCTTCGAGAATTTGTGGTCTTAAGTGGTCGCAGTGAGTTTGGACTCACGATCAGAACAATTGCGCCGCGATATTCACTCCAGTCGTTCGTGAATAGACCAGCTGCCTCGCCCACTCGCAGCCCAAACCTCGCGCACGCAAACATCGAGAAGCAGTCGGCCAGGTCTGAATCTTCAAGCGTCGTTATTTGCCGAGAACCAATCATCGACTCGAGAGCAAGCCTGTACTCGCTGAGCAGGATGAATCCCGGCCGACCAATGGAGCCTATGTTTCCATTGGTGATTTGGCTCCAGTCAGGCTCTTCTGCACCCACTGTGCTTGTTGCAAATGCATGAAATTCATGCAACTGTTCCAATGTCCGCCGAGCCGCGTCGTCGGCGCTCTCCCTTGCTGAGAGCCGTGATTGCTTAGTCCCTTTGGTCTTTTGCTCAGCCTGTGCGAGGTCAGCGGCAGGTTTCTTTACCTCATTCGATTCGACGGTAACGCCCACCACAATGGGTGCTGATTCATTTTCTTTGGCACCAATTTCCTGTTTTGTTTCAGGGGGCGGTGTGACAAAGTGATCGTTCCACCAGTCCAAGATGTCGAGATAGAGATCAGTTATTTCATCGCCATCCATGTCGGTGAAGCAGCGGTCGTGGGCCTCATCGCAAAGTGGTCGGTTTACTGAGTGAAAGTACCGGTCAACTGTTTTGGCACGGATACCATCGCGTGAGCCACGCTTTGGTTTTCGGGTTAACAAATGCAGCAAGAACATGCCAAACACGAAGGGAACGTCTGCCCGGCCGTACCCTGAGTCGCGTAGCAGACGTTCGACTGTGCGGCGTTTTTCGTCTATGTCTTTTTTTTCGGAGTGCAGGATCAGGCGTATCTGATCAAAAGTTTTGGCGCACGATTCAGGGGTTGATTGCCCGGACCGAGACTCAACCGCTTTGTGATGCCCTTCAATGAAATAGATTTCTTCGGTCGAAATCGCATCTTCAGTTTCCTCGGGCCCGACGAGCACCGGTGCCTTGCCCAATTTTGCTCTGTACCAATCTGCATGGGGTAAGGCAGAATTTGTTAAGCGACCGCTCAGATGTGCACTATCAGTTCCGGGAAGATTCCATGCATTCAACTGGTTTTGCATGGTGCAGAGATGCTTCATCACCCGCTGCAGGTCTTGATTTGTACCGAGTGAGCGATCGAGTCGTGTGAGCGCCTGTGGCACGTTCGGGAATTTTTGGATCGTGCGGCCTTCAGCTTGTGCAGTTGCTGCCCAGCGTGCAGCCCGGGCAGTCATTTGCACTCGAAGCACTGGTCGTCCGTCGCGCCAGGTGTCGGCGTCGCTCCACTCAAACCAGTATTTCTGATCCAGTTTCACGATCCTGAAACTCTTGCGCAGAAAGACCAAGGACTTGATGGCGGAGAAGTTGGAAACCTTTGAATAAAGGATCAGATCAAGCGCGGCCAGGGTTGCAGCCAGCGTTGCGTTCAAGTTCCTGTCCGTCACCTTTTGCACTGCAAGCTCGTGTTCATCCATGCATAGCTGAATGACTTCGGGTGCTGCGATGCAGGCTTCGCTGAAGATCGCTTCCGGCTCAGGTGCGACCGAGTAGATTCGGCGCATGCGTGTGAGTTTTCTTTGGTTTTGCCAAAGTGACTCGACGTAGCTTTCAAACTCCTCGTACCTGATAGAGGCTGCGGAATGGGGGAGCCCATCTTTGCGCAACAGCATGCTGCGCGCAATTTCTTCCCATTGATCCGGTGAAAGGCTGTCCACAGGCCTATTAGCAATGGCGGCAACGATTTCTTGGCGGGCACGTTTTCGAGCAGATTCCTGTGCCTGTAAGCGCTGGATTCGGCGCGCCGATCGGCCAAATGAGCGGCCGATAAGCAAATCTTTGTGTGTGTATTTGATGTCGAGCGGGAAATGAATGAGAGCCGCGGGTAGGTCGAATCGCAACTCGGATTGGAGGTCGTTAATAATTGGGCGTGCTGCGGCAATATCGCTTTGAGGAATGCGCAGCGACAGGTCACCGTGGCTTTCAGCTCCGCGGTCTCCGTGGGCGAGAAGCGCATCCACAATTTCCGCATTCAGGCCTCTGCGGATGAGTTCAGTTGCGTGGATGTGCCTGAAAAGGTTCCAAGGCAGGGGCCACGCGATTTCACTCTCGAGTGCCAATTGGGTTTCGGAGACTTCAACCCAGTCGAGCTCTGGGCTATCTTTAAGAAAGAAGAAGATTGGAATAGCGGCTTCGGGGTCACCGGCCGCTACCCTTCGGATTTGATCTGCAAATTCTGGTGCGCTTGGTTCAAGGAAGCAGGCAAGAGCAGCCAAGTGGGGGAGGTAGGCTTCTTGGAGGAGCCTGGCAGCGACATCACTGAGTACACAAATACGTGAACTTCGGGTGGGGCCCGATACCTTATCTTCGATGTACAGCAGCTTTCTCTTGAAACTGAACCAGCTCAGAGTCTGGAACGGCGAATTGACCGGGCGCCCCCCTGTCGACGAGTACAGGGCAATGACAACCAGGCTGGTTAACTTATTGTGATATCTGGCCCAAGAGACAGGCTCTGATGCCAGGCTGTTCACCGACTGAATCAGAGTTGAAATCTCGGTGGCGACTTTCTCCAGATCGATGTCCAGAAGGCTACCGCCTGCATTGAGCTCGGTGTCGGCCGTTGGAGACTCGATCTCTACGAGTGGTGGAATGGTGCTGGCGAGCGCTGCGGTCAATGTTGCCTTCACGATAGGGGCCTGGTATGCCCCGTACGCGCACGCAGCGGGTAAGCCCGTGCGAGGCTGCGAGCTGATTAAGCGGATCAAACCTTGGTTTGGATTTGCTTCATACGCGCGAGTTGCGGCAATCTGAGATAGTGTCGGCCCGCTCAGGCGTTGCAAATGCGGTTCTTGATCCACCTTTTCGTTGAACCAATTTTCAAACGACTTGGTGGGACAGATAGCTTGCCAAAGTTGCCCAATGGTGGCTGCATTGCGATTTCTGGAAATTGCACTGCCCAGTGCATCAGTAAATGGTTGCCAAAGTGAAACTGTCCATTGATCCAGCCGGGAGTTAATCCAGTCAGCAGTGTCCGGTCGGCTTGGGTCTGGTACCCACCCGTCGGCAAAACGCGGTGGTTTGCGTTGCAACTTGGAGGTTGCAGGGTGGAGCGACCAGTCATCTTCGACGGTACTTGAGATTTTCAGGGTTTCTATTTGATGGGCCGTGCGGCAGCTTGCCACCGCGATTTGCGCTATGGCTGCGCCCAGCCTGTCGAGGTCGTTCGCGCTGGGCAATTCGCCCAGTTGATGAATCCACCTATCAAACTCGGCTTGTTCGGCTGAGCTGAGGTGGTACCAGGAATTCCTCAGGTATTGAACGTCCTCAACAAACTGGAGCATGACTCCTGTGCCATGACGTCGATTGCGTGACGGACTTTGCTTTGGGTTTGCACTGGTGACACTGACTCGCAGCCCTTCGCCCTTGCGGTCTGAAAGGTGGCGCTCAGCAAAATTGCCGTCCCAGTCTTTAAAAAATGAAGTGTCTGGCTGGGCATTTGAGTGCAGAGGGAAGTGCGAGTTTGCAAGGTTCGGATCACCGAGGAGATCCTTGATAATTTTTTTGGCATTCCATGGGCCACCATCGGCGACTACGCGAAGGCTCCGGAAAAAGTCTTTTGGGTTTTTTTCTGTGGCTTTGTCTGCCTCGAAGTAAGCGTTGGTGCTTACTTCATTGCAAAAGTCGTCGAATTCGTTGGCGTTTGAACTGGCGCGTTTTAGCCAATCGGCGCGCGGGTCTGCTTGAATATCAAGGACTTTTCGCAGGAGGAGGCTTACGTCTCTTATATGTGATTCCCAAATAGCGTGGTTTTTTTCCAGTGCTTCCAGCGAACGAATCAGCAACAGCAACTGCAATTTTTCAACGAATGTTGCCAGCGGTTCATCGCCGAAGAAGCGCCTGCTGCTGGCCATGACGGCCAGATATTGAGTTAAATTCAGTCCCTGAAAATGTTGTTTGATTCGCTTGTTAGTCTTTACTAACTCGAGATCCATCGAAAGGCCGGGCTGCCGCCAGACCTGAATTCCGACCGCGTACAGTTCTAGTGCGATTGCCGACTCTTGGCTCCAAGATTCAAGGACGGTCAAATTCTGGCGTTTCGACACCAAGGCCAAAAAGGCAGAAATTAGTTCAGTATTCTCCCGACTGGCAAGCAGATGCAGTCGTTTATAAAGTGAGTGAGTGCTTGCAGATTTTTCAAGATGCGCCAAATAGTTGGCGGCCGAGGCCTGTTCCGTCCCAATGGTCCCAACCAATTTCAGCGGTATAGTAGGGTTCATTGGACTCGAGGCGCCGTTGACTGGTGTGTCCATGGGAAAAATCACACTTTAGAAAAACGTTGTAAGTTGTTGTATTATAACGTTTAATATACGAAGCATGCCATCCAAATCCAATCTGCACCTGCACTCCGGTGTTGCACTCATAAGACAAGTCAGGGCCATTATGTGAAGGTCCCACTTATGAGAAGTTCAATGTTTCTGGTCAGGTCGATGGCCTGTATATCGGCGATCAACCTGCTCGTGCACTTCACATAATTACAGCGTCTGAAGGAACTTCAAGAGCGAGTCGGTAGCCCGAAAGCGCCCCGGAGCTGTTTTGGGATCTTGCAGTTTTGCCAGCGCCTGTTCCTTCATGGCAAGGTTAGCCTCCACGTAATGATGGGTGGTCGTCGGACTCTCGTGACCTAACCAGAGGGCTATCCCCTCAATGGACTCGCCAGATTGCAGCAAGTGCATTGCTGTTGTATGGCGAATCGTGTGGGGAGAGATTCGGCGCTCCTGCAGGCTCGGCATGGCGGGTGTTGCTGCTGCCACAGCAAGGGCGAGACGCTGAGTAACGTTGGCGCGGGTCATTGCGTGACTATGCCGGTTGGGAAGCAACGCCGATGTTGGCCCCAATTCGGGATTCAGCCTTAACCAAGCCCGTATTACCTTGACGGTGGAACGCCACAGCGGCATGGTTCGCTGCTTGCGCCCTTTGCCATGCAAGTGAACACATGCCGCCCCGTCAAGCACGACATCGGCCAGACGAACACCGATGATCTCCGACACGCGTGCGCCCGTGTTGTAGAGAACGTGCAGGAGCAGGTGATCGCGCTGACTGGTCCAACTTGCGCCAGGAGTCCCAATGATTGCCAGGATTTCTTCGCGTGAGAGGTACCCGAGCATGGGTCGCTCGAAACGTTTCATCGGCACGCCCAAAGCCTGTTCAACGACATGCAACGCACCGACATCACGGTGGCTGGCGAACTTCAGGAATGCGCGCAGTGCTGCCAGCCGCGCATTGCGTGTTCGGACGGAATTACCGCGATCACGCTCCAAGTGCGCAAGGAAGTCCAGGATCAGCCTTGGTGTAATGTCCTGCAGCGACAACGTCGCAGGCTGCTTGTGCAGGCTCACCACGGCGAAATCCAGGAACAACACAAATGCGTCCCGGTAGGCGGCCACTGTCTGCGGGCTTAGTGCACGCTGCTGTGTGAGGTACTCGGTGAAGAACGACTGCACCAGAGCGGCAAAGCTCGGAGAGGTTCTGTGTGTCGTTGGCCTACTCAT
>CANBYM010000198.1 GCA_947373605.1 Comamonadaceae bacterium | reverse complement strand
AAACCGGTACGGCTCATTAGGCGTTTTCTGTTCTGTGCCCAGATCAAATGACTGACCAGAATTCAGCAACAAAAGTTGGGCTGACAACCCCGCCGCATCCACCTGCTCGACCACAACACCCGGACAGGATCCATGCGAAATATAACGATTCAAATACGCGCGTTCGCCAGCGACCACATACTGATCTGCAAACGGCACAACGTGCTTCGGTGCAATGGCTTTGGTGTTTTCAATAAAGCCCGCGATGCGTGATCGCAGAATCCGGTCGCGCTCCGCCAGTTTTTCGTCATCCGACAAATTGCTGTAGCAACCGGGATACCCAGATCCACCGGAATACGGCAACAAAGCCAAATCTATTTCTGGATAATTTTCCTTCAGGTATGCCACGCCGGCTGGGTGAG
The DNA here is from genome assembly GCA_947373605.1 of Comamonadaceae bacterium. Lineage (GTDB taxonomy): Bacteria > Pseudomonadota > Gammaproteobacteria > Burkholderiales > Burkholderiaceae_C > Allorhodoferax. The sequence goes on along the minus strand of CANBYM010000198.1, from coordinate 6,451 downwards.
GCTGGCAGTCGTTGGCGTTAAAAACTATTTTCCCACCCCAACTAATCACGATCGATGAGTCGATCAAGTAGGCCATCTCATTACCGGGATCGGCTTCAATCATGTCGACGAAAAGATCGTCTGCAATTTGAAGACCTTTGCGGGGTGGAACCAAATGAATTTGGGCAAAATCGAAACCGTTTGCACGCAAAAAATTCAGAACAAAATTCGGCTGCCGATCCATGATGATTATCTGCGCATCCCGGTTGATATGCCGGATCGTTCCGGCTGAACAATGGTCTTCGTGAATGTGCGAAATATAGACGTAATCAAAGCGCCCCAACTCATCCAGAGAAACTAAAGCTGGGGGCCAATGAAACCATGACCCATGAAAAATTCCGTCGTCAAGCCACGGATCAAACAGCATACGTTTTCCACCATGCTCGACGATGGCCGTTGCTCCTCCGATATTGGTGAATTTCATTTCACTTAGCCTTTCTTTGCGTAAGCGATCACTTGCCGTCCCAAATTGAGTCCCGCCAGCGACTGATAAAAGGCGCTAAGCAACTCACCCTTGCCCAATTTTCGCAAGTTGGTTTCAAATGCCATGCGCCGCTCGTGGCACAAGCGGCCAAGCGGCCCATTTCCGACATAGTTTTCTCCCATCAACATAAATATTTCCATGGGAAATGACGCTTCCAAATGGGACACGGCAAGACCAGCGCCTTTGAGCAGTGCAGCCAGTGAATCGGCATCGAAATAATTCAAATGTGCAGGTGGTGCGACCCACCACTCCGGCAGCCCATGCAATTGCTGTGCAGCCATTTGGAACGCGTTGAAGTCGTTGGGCACCTCAATAATCAATACTCCCCCCTCAGCAAGGGCCGTAGAAATAATTTCGTTCACCACGCGCACCGGATCAGCCAAATGCTCCAGTACGTTCATCATCAACACAACGTCAAACCGACGGCCCTGAAAAACGTCCATGCTTTCCATGCCAGCACGAACGCATTCCAAGCCCTGACTTTGCACGTATGCGACTGCTTCAGGCGCCGGATCGAAGCCGGAACAACGCGCACCCTTCTTGGCAAGATACTGCAGCGTCTGGCCCCAACCGCATCCGATATCCAAAATGCTCAGCGTATTCAGTGATCGGCCGAGAATCTCCGTGATTTTTACCGCGATGTCTTCGCGGTGGGCATCATGGAATTCTTGGTCTGCCTCCTGAACCTCGAGACTCGAATTGTTAAACGCCTTGTATTTGGCGCTGTAAAACTCCTCGGCATAAAACCGCGTAATTTCTTCTGACGTCGGGGTCGGAGTAACCTGGAAAAAACCAAACTCAGGATGCTTTACTACTTTGTGGTTGCTCATATCAGTCAATCAGTTCAGTCTTGTGAAAATTTGCGAATTGCTTCGGCGTCGGGTCGCACGTATTTTTGACATGCTTGCCAGCCCAAATGCGCCGCCACATCAAGTATTGACAAGTGGCTATGGAATTGGGCTGTCTCGCGCTGCGGATACGGCGCTGGCTGAAAGTCATGCACCAGCAACTGCACTGAAGTGTGCTGCGTAAATGCATCTTCCTTCAGATAGTCCAGCGCACCCGGAGGCGTCACATATTCTGTAGCACCCAACTTCTCCAAAATTTGAATGAGCCGTGCTGACCGAACGCCCGGTATGCCCAACTGACTGCTACGCAATGTCGGCGTTGTGATAGACAAACGCTCTCGAAATTGCGCTAGCAATGCCATATTGAGATCCGCTAAGCACACCAAGCTTTCGTCCGCCATGGACGCAATCGCCGATACCATTTCATGCGAGAAAGGATGCCGTGCGTAGGCATTCGACAATAGCGTTGCGTGTTTGCGTCGCCATTTAGTCGCATCATCAACAACCACATCGTGTATTGAAGCACCCAAAAAGCCACGAACCACTGGCAAAGTCAACCAGGTCGGAGCGCCCTTAACCAACACCCGATTTCGGTTTTGCCACGACGATCTTTCATACTGGGCGTCGTCGAGATAAATAAAAAGATCAACGCTTGCCATCAGATTCAGGTAACCTGCCCACGGCATATAGGTGGGTTGCATGATCGCGCATCTCATCGCTCACTCTCCTCTACGGCCAACCATTCTTGTCGCAGCAAAGACCAGCGGGTCTGGCTTAAAAACTGGTCGCCCACCCGAAGCGCATCGCGCTCGATACCTTCCCGCTTAAAACCAAATTTCTCGTACAACGCTTCAGCGCGGATATTGTCTGCAAAAGTATGCAGCCAAACGCGGTGCAACTCCATATCACAGAACGCCCGTCGCAGCGTTTCAGCGAGTGCGCGTGCTCCCAGACCTTGACCACGCTCGCTCGAATCACCGATGTAGATCTGGAAATAAGCGGAAAGATGGCGTTCACTTATTTTCAAAAGTACGTTCCCGATATGCTTACGCTGCATATCGACGATTGCATAAATATGGGTGTCAGACGCGGCATCCACCCACGCCCGATGAGACTCTGGGGTGACGCTGCGCCGCAAACCAAATGTTGCCTGCAAATCAGAAAGATTGAGCCAGGCCACCGTTCGCGCATCGTGCTCAATGGCGTAAGGCAGCAACAGGGCATCAGTTTGCGGCTTGCGAAGTTCAGACATGAGAAGCCACCCTGGCAAGTAGCGCATCCGCAATGCGCTGTGTGCCCCGCCCATCGACAGACGTGAGGCCCAGCGCGCGCAAAGCCGTGCACTGGCGTGTATCGGCAAAAAAATCGCCAATCACTTGTAGCAGAGAGCTGGCGTTGAAATCAGACCATTCACCGAAATAACGGCAAAACCCAGCACGGTCCAATTGCTTCAAGATAGGAACCTGATTTGGAGCTGTTGCAAAGGCGCCCGAAGGAAGACCCACGCAGGCGCGTTCCCAAGTCGCTCCGCCGGGCGACCCGATAGCAATATCGCAACGCGAATATTCGAGCGCCATCTGGGACGTATACGGGCTCCAGACCATCCGGCCAGCGTGCGTCTTCTGGATTCGCTGCATCGCATCGGCATCCGCCAAGCCCAATCCAAATACCTCTATGGCCGGGTCAGAATGTAGAACGGCGTCCACCAGCATCGGCAAACCAGTCGTAGCCTGACCACCGCCCAGAAAGACATGCGCTCTTCTCACGCTCGGCCACTTCGGCGCCAGGGCATGAAACTGCGCATATTCAGGTTTCAAAATGGCATATCGGGTACCCAAAAGCAACTCGGCCGGTCCTTGCAACCACGCAGCGTAATCAGCCGGCGTATGCGTAAAACCCGGATCAACCAACAGACTACACGCGTGCGAGCGGTCTGCCAGATCATCAATGACGGCTAACTGCGTGACACGCGCCTGCACTGCGACTTCCCATTGCGCATCAAGTTGATAGTGATCCACCACCACGACCGCAACGTCAGGATGCAATACGCGCAACGTTTCTGTCGCGTCAGCTTCCTGTGTTGCAGGGTCGGGCAACCCCAGTACGCTCACGACATGGGCCACTGAATCGAGGATCCGATCAGTCACGGGGTTCTTGTTCGCCAAAATAAACTGCGATCTGACGCCCGAATGCGCAAGCGAATCCGCCAGCACCAAACACCTAAACAAGTGGCCCGTGCCAATCAGTTCAGACGCGTCGACCCGAAACGCTATGTGCATCCGTTTGACTCGTTTTTTTGAAGAGCCCGGAACATCCATTCCGCACGAATCCAGTCTTCCTGCGTGTCAATATCCTGCACCCGGTGACGCGGCAACGGCACGGGCACAGAAGCCGGCGCAAACACCACCCGTCCTTCGCCCCAGGCTTCAGAACGTCCCCAGCAAAATTGCCCCGCATCGTGCCAAGCCTCTTCCAAATCTTGCGACCGCGTATTGAAATGCTCTGGCTGAAACATCTCGACGCCCCCCGCGGCAGTGATGCGAATCGCCCGCTGAATCGGAAACGGATAGCTGGTGACGGCAAACGCATATTGCGCCTGACGGCTCGCCAGGAGGTGGAATCCGCGCTGCAAATCCTCTGGCAATACAAAAGGCGCCGTCGCGTAAATGCAGCACACTTCTGCCGGTTGAAAACCAGCCGCCCGATACCACTCAATGGCGTGGCGCATCACCGGAATTGTGCTTGTTTTGTCATCCGATAGTTCAGGAGGCCGCATAAAGGGAATGTCGGCCCCATACTGACGCCCCACGTCCGCAATTTCAACGTCATCGGTCGACACCATCACCCGGTCAAAACACTGACTTTTAAAGGCAGCCTCTATGGACCAAGCCAACATGGGTTTGCCACAAAAAAGTTTGATGTTTTTGCGCGGAATCCGCTTGCTGCCGCCGCGCGCGGGAATGACGGCCAGCCTCATGCCGCGGTCTCCTTATGAGCAAACCCGCCGATCAGCGCGGCTACACGGACGACATCATCAGCCGTGTGCCCGGCGGATATTGGCAAGCTCAACTCCGTGGCATGTAGTTCCTCGGCAACGGGGTAGCTGCCCGCCAAGATTCCCCGCATGGCTTCCTGCCGGTGCGGGGGGATGGGGTAATGGATTTCGGTCTTGACGCCGTTATCCAGCAGATGCTGACGAAGCGCATCACGTTGCGGATGTCGAATACCGTAGATGTGAAACACATCGTACTCATCCGGCCGGCGCACTGGCTTGGACACCCATTCCGGCAAATTCGCAAAGTAGATCTCAGCCAGCGCCCGCTTGTGCACAGTCATGGCGTCCAGATAACTCAGCTTGACGCGCAGCATCGCGGCCTGCAGTTCATCCAGACGGGAGTTCACGCCCACATAACGGTTCACATACTTCTGCTTGGAACCATAGTTGCGAGTGTGGCGCAGACGGTCGGCCAAGGCATCGTCATTGGTAACGATGGCACCCGCGTCACCAATAGCGCCCAGGTTTTTGGTTGGATAGAAGCTGAAACAACCGGCATCGCCAAATGTGCCCGTCATCTGAGTGCCCAGACGGGCACCATGGGACTGGGCGCAATCTTCGACCACTTTCAAGCCGTGCTCGCGCGCAAATGCACCGATGGCATCCATGCGGCAGGTCTTGCCGAACAGGTGCGTCACACAGATGGCGCGCGTGTTGGCGGTCATGGCCTGCGGCAGGCGTGCCGGGTCTAGGTTGAAGGTTTCGAGTTCGGGCTCCACCAACACCGGATTGTGACCTGCACGCACGATGGCGAGAATGGTTGCGATGTAAGTATTGGACGCCACGAGAATGTCGCTGCCCTTGGGCAAGTCCAGCGCCTCGATAGACAGGATGAGTGCATCCAGCCCGTTGGCCACACCGATGCAATGCTTGGCGCCTACATACTCGGCAAACTCCGCCTCAAACGCGCCAACCTCTTGGCCCAGAACATACCAACCGCTGCGGATGACACGGGAAGCCGCAGCCTCCAGTTCGGCCATGAATTTTTGATTGGACTGCGCCAAGCTTTCGTATTCAATCACCGCAAGTTACTCATAAGGAGTATCAATGTACTCACTGCGATCATAGGTGTGAGACGACATTACCAACAATACCGCCCCGGAGCCGAAGGTCATGGTGTGCCAATCTTTTGGCTCTACCAGAAGGCATTGCCCTGGATGGCTTAAGGTAACGTCTTCGCTAGTAATGCCATCATTCATGTAAATGGTAACGACGCCGCTAAGTGCAATCAGCGCCTGCCGGGTGTGGCGGTGGCGGTGTCCACCACGGGCCTGCCCATCCGCACCATAAATCCAATACGTTCTGACCACCGTGAATGGCAGTGCCGCTTCCAACACAGTCAGAGATCCGCGAGGATCCGTGAACGTAGGGAGATTTAAAACCGTAAAGTGCGCCATGTTTGTCCTGGAACCTTCTCAGAATATGGTCTGATACCCGCCGGGCGTTAATAACCGGCGAACCACTTCATCTTGTTGGTCTTGGGTCAAATCCGGATAAATTGGAAGACTGATGGCCTCTGCATAATAAGCCTCTGCATTCGGAAAATCGTCGGGCTTGAACCCCATTTTTTTGTAATACGGTTGTTGGTATACAGGAATGTAATGCAGATTGACACCAATGCCGTCCGCACGCAAGCGGTCAAAAACCTCTTTATGGCTGATTTTTGTAGCTTCTGATTTGACCCGAATAATGTAAAGATGCAAACCAGAATATGTATCTGGGTGTTGCCATGGGGTAGTTACGAAACAATCTTTTAGCAAGTTGTTATATCGCTCGGCAATAACATGCCTATTTGTGACGAATTGCTCCAGGCGACGCATTTGACTTAAACCCAATGCAGCTTGTATATCTGTCATGCGGTAGTTAAATCCCAACTCAACTTGCTGGTAATACCAGGAGCCATCGGGAACATGCGTCATCTCGGCAGGGTAACGCGTAATACCATGGCTACGAAGTCGCGCCATATGCTTAACCAATTCGGGGCTGTTGGTGACAGCCATGCCACCTTCGCCAGTTGTTATTATT
>CANBYM010000197.1 GCA_947373605.1 Comamonadaceae bacterium | reverse complement strand
GCAGCCAATGCCAGCATACCCAGGGGCCATGCGAAGCTGCGGGCGGTATCCAGTACGTCGGGCTGACGCCACAGCGGCAAGTCGGTCAGGTCCGATTTTTCGGCAGCAAACGGCGCGTTCATCAGGTTGACGCTGTCACCGCGGTCCTTGTTAAAGCCCACAGTCTCACGCACCAGCGCTGTCATCTTTTCGATTTCAGCGTCGGTCAGCGGCACCGTGGTGGTTTTGCCTTTGTCATCGGTCGTGGTTTTGTGATTCACCACCACTGCCGCGTTGATGCGTTTGATCACACCTGAGGCACCTTTGACCACGCGTACCGTCTTGTCCACCTCGTAGTTGATGATGGACTCTTTCTTGGTGCTGGAGTTTGCTCCCGCACCGCCAGCGCCCTGACCGCCAGCAGCCAGCGCTTGCGGTTGGCCGTTGATCGGCGCACTCGGCTGGGCCGGAGGCTGGTTGGTGGTAGCACCGGGTACGCCGGAGGGCGTGGTGTTACCCAGACCATTCGTGCTTTCCACCATTTGCTGACTGCGCACGGCGCTGCTGTCCGGCGTTTGATTGGGCTTGTGTGACTCTGTGGTCGACTCGGTTTGAGAGAAGTCCAATTCAGCAGTCACTTGTGCTTTGACGTTTTGCTTGCCCACCAGCGGCTCCAGAATTTCCAGAATGCGGCGGCTGTACAAGTCTTCCACTTGCTGGATGTATTGCAGCTGTTCGGCATCGGCGCTCAATCCGCTGCCTGTGCCGTCGGGATTGGCTGACAGCAGTTTGCCGGTGTCATCGAGCACGCTCACGGCGGAGGGACTCATTTCCGGAACGCTGGATGACACCAAGTGAATGATGCCGGCAAGCTGCGCCTTGTCCATAGTGCGACCCGGATGAAGGCTCAGCAGCACTGAGGCGGACGGCTTTTGCTGCTCACGGAAAAAGCCGTTCTGGTTAGGTAGGGCCAGATGCACCCGTGCGTTGGCAACGGATGCAATGGACTGAATCGAGCGGGTCAGCTCACCCTCCAAGCCCCGCTGAAAAGTCAGCCGCTCCTGAAACTGGGTCATACCGAAGCGGTTGGACTCCATCATCTCAAAGCCGTTGACTGAGCCTTTGGGCAGACCCAGCGAAGCGAGTTTGAGACGCACATCGTGCACACGGTCGGCCGGCACCAGAATGGCACCACCGCCCTCGGTGTACTTGTAGGGCACATTCATGGTGGTCAACTGCGCAATGACGGCGCCACCATCTTTATCTGCCAGATTGGAATACAGCACACGCCAATCGGCCTGGCGGCCCATGACCAGTCCGGCGATGCCGATGGCAACGAACAACACAATACCCAAAGCCAACTTGATGCGCTGGCCTTGGTCCATCGCGGTAAAGCGCTGGGCAATGGTGGGATTCACTGGAATGGTGGCTACAGCTGACATCTAAGTATTTCCGGTGCTGTGCGGCGTGGATCGCCTCACGATTGGATCCAATTATTCGACCCGAGCCGCAAAACATTAGGTTAAAAAGCGCGGGTTTTACCCGCCAATTGCAAATAGTTGCTTAAGGGATTTGTGTTGGGACCAACAAGGCGGTCGTGCTGCCGTTGCCCAACTGGCCCTCAGCATTGCGGCCCCAGGCCCATAAATTTCCGTTGGTGTCGATTGCCATCGAATGCGACTTACCGGCCGCCACTGCTACCCAACGGCCCGTACCGATCTGCTTGGGCGCTAGGACGTCCGTGGTAGTGCCGTCACCCAACTGACCGTCCGAATTGGAACCCCAGGTCCACAGCGTCTGGTCCGTCAGGTGGATTGCCATGGTGTGTGCGCCACCGCAGGCCACTGCCACCCAGAGGTCGGTGCCGAGCTGTGAGGGAAATGGGTAGTTCGTCGGCGTGCCGCTAGCGCCAAGGCCGAGCTGCCCGCTGCCGTTGGAGCCCCACATCCAAAGTGTGTTGTCCTGCCCGATGGCCGCAGCATGATTGGTGCCGGCGGCAATGCCAAGAACCAGCACGGTCAGCAAAGTGATAGCGGTAGGCGTCGTGATTTGAATCGAGCCTCCGAGTTGGCCCAGTTGCCCGTTGGTGTTATCACCCCATGCGAACACTATACCGTCTGATCGCAGCGCAAGAGAATAACTGGCACTACACGCTAGCGAAGTCCACAACGGCTTGCTGGACGGCACTGCCACCACGATCTGGGTCGGTTGGTTGACCGGATTCATATTGCCAAGGCCCAATTGCCCAGACGTATTTTGCCCCCAAGCCATCAACACCGGCGCGGTGGTTCCCTTGATACCCACCGAATGGCCGTCGCCCGCACTCACCACCAACCAATCTTTGGCGACTCCGACGGCCTGCGGCGTAGGGAAGAACTTGGGCTGTCCGGTGCTGAAATTACCACTGGTTGCATTGCCCAACTGGCCCTTGTCATCCAGGCCCCAGGACCACAGTGTGCCGTCGGATTTAATACCCAACGAGTGATAACCGCCGGTGGCCACCGATTTCCACGTGGCAGTCCCCGCCAATGCCATCGGAGATGGCTGCGGCGTAGTGAGATTCCCGTTTGCCGTCTGGCCCCAGGTGTTCTCGCCCCATATATAGGTGCTGCCGGTGGCTTTGAGAGCCAGCGTCAGATTGTTTCCAGCCACCACAGTTTTCACCGGGCTGACCGTAATCGGGGTAGTACCCCCGCCGGACCCGCTGCCTGAGCCGGAACCGCCTGTGCCACCCGAGGCTGAACCCGTTGGGGTACCGCTCCCGCTCCCGCCCCCGCCGCCACAGGCGCTCAGGCCCACGGCAAGCGTTACCAAAGTCAAGCGCTTGGGCAAATCGATATCGCGCGATTCATTCATGCAGGCGTGCCGCTGGGGCCTTCCATAAAGGTGGGGTCGGTAAAAAATTAACACCAATTATTGAACGTGTGTGCGAAGCCGGTGCCCAGAAATGGCCGCGTTTACTGCCTTATTTGCGCTTTAGAAAATCCATGTGCGTTTTACGATCGCTCCCAACTTGTCAGATGGAAGACCGCTATGGACCTCAAACTCACTCCCGTGTCAATGCCCGCCAGCATGCGTCCTGCGCAAGCCACGCGCAGCGGTGGCGCGGCCGGTGCCGACGGTGTAGGCGGCGGCTTCAGCACCGCACTCAAAAGTGCACTCAGTTCAGTAAGCGCCGCCCAGAATGAATCTACCCGTCTGCAGCAAGAGGTGCAGATGGAAAACCCCAAGGTCAGCCTGGAAGAAACCATGGTGGCCATCCAGAAAGCTCAAATTGGCTTTACCGCCACACTGAATGTGCGCAACCGCATGGTGCAGGCTTACACTGACATCATGAATATGCAGGTGTAAAAAAATGAAGGCAGTCATATTGTCGGGGGGGCTTGGGACACGGATTTCGGAAGAAACGCATCTGCGCCCTAAGCCGATGATCGAAATCGGCGGCATGCCGATTCTTTGGCACATCATGAAGATCTATTCCCACTACGGGATCAATGAATTCATCATCTGCTGCGGCTACAAGGGCTACCTTATCAAGGAGTACTTCGCCAACTACTTTCTGCATATGTCGGACATCACCTTCGATCTGAGCACTAACAGCATGCGGGTGCACCAGCTCAAAGCCGAACCCTGGAAGGTAACGCTGGTCGACACCGGCACGGACACGCAAACCGGCGGTCGCCTCAAGCGCGTAGCGAATTACATCGACGACCACGAGCCTTTCTGCATGACGTACGGGGATGGTGTCAGCGATGTAGACATCGGGAAGTTGATTGCGTTTCATAAAGCACACGGGAAATTGGCCACGATCACTGCGGCCCACCCGCCGGGGCGCTTCGGTGCGCTTGACATTCAGAACGGTCAGGTTATGTCATTCAAAGAAAAGCCGCGTGGCGATGGGGGCATGATCAACGGTGGCTTTTTCGTTCTGTCCTCTAAAGTAATTCCGTTTATCGAGAGCGACCAGACCATCTGGGAACGAGCGCCCTTGGAAGACCTTACCGCGCAAGGCGAGTTGAGCGCCTACCAACATGATGGTTTCTGGCAACCCATGGACACCCTGCGCGACAAGACGTATCTTGAAGACCTGTGGGCCAGCGGTCGCGCACCTTGGAAAGTCTGGACGTGAATCCGGAATTCTGGCGCGACAAGCGGGTATTCCTGACCGGGCACACCGGATTCAAGGGCAGCTGGTTGAGTTTGTGGCTGCAGGAAATGGGCGCACAGGTGACTGGCTTTGCATTGGCACCGGATGGCGCTGCTAGCCTGTTTACACGGGCCGATGCCGGACGCAATATGCATTCCATCATCGGCGATGTACGCGACTATGCAGCGCTGCAAACCGCTCTATACAACGCCCGGCCGGAGATCGTTATTCACATGGCGGCGCAGGCGCTGGTCCGCAGTTCGTACGCAGACCCGGTAAGTACTTATGCCATTAACGTCATGGGTACCGTGCACCTGTTGGAGGCCGTACGCCACACGCAGAGTGTGCGCGCCATAGTGAATGTGACCACCGACAAGTGCTATGAAAACCGGGAGTGGGTATGGGGCTACCGGGAGAGTGAAGCCATGGGCGGGCATGATCCCTACAGCAGCAGCAAAGCCTGCTCGGAACTGGTCAGCGCCTCGTTCCGCAAATCGTTTTTCGCCCCCGGTCACAACGTTGCACTGGCCACCGCCCGCGCCGGCAATGTGATCGGCGGCGGCGACTACGCTGTGGACCGGCTGATTCCCGATGTGGTGGCAGCCTTTGCAGCAGACGCGCCCGCGCGCATACGCAACCCCCATGCCGTGCGCCCGTGGCAGCATGTGATGGAACCGCTATGCGGCTACTTGATGCTAGGGCAAGCCCTGTTTGAGAACGGCACAACGTACGCCGATGCCTGGAATTTCGGTCCCAACGCAGATGACACCCAACCGGTGGAATGGATTGTTCGGCATATGGCCCAATTGTGGGGACCGCAAGCCCGCTGGGAAATCGACGCAGGGGAGCACCCCCATGAAGCACACATGCTGCGTCTGGACACCAGCAAAGCCAATCGACAACTGCGCTGGACACCGCAAATGGACCTCCGCTCGGCCCTTGACTGGGTCACGCAGTGGTACCGCGATGCAAACCGAGGAAGTGCTGCGCGTGAATTGACACTGAACCAGATCCGCGCCTATCAGGCGCGCCTGCAAACCACCTCCCGACAATGAACCCAAGCACCCAGGCTGCGCTGCGCGCGCAAATTGCAGAACTCGTAAGCCAGTACGCCAAGCTGTCTCTCGCGCCGGCCCCGTTCCTGCCCGGCTTAAGTGCCGTGCCACCCTCCGGCAAGTTGCTGGGCGAAGGGGAATTGCAGAACATGGTGGACGCCGCACTGGACGGCTGGCTCACCACCGGACGATTCAACGCAGAGTTTGAGAAACAACTGGCTGCCTTTATCGGCGTCAAGCACCTGATCACGGTGAACTCCGGATCCTCGGCCAATCTGGTGGCGTTCAGCACACTGACATCGCCCAAACTTGGCCCGCGCGCAATACGCCAGGGTGACGAAGTGATCGGCGTGGCCGCAGGCTTTCCCACAACCGTCAATCCCATTCTGCAGTTCGGCGCAGTTCCGGTATTTGTAGATGTGGATGCATTGACCCACAACATCGACGCAAGCAAGATTGAAGCGGCCATCGGCCCCAAAACCAAAGCCATCATGCTGGCGCACAGCCTGGGCAATCCGTTCAACCTCGACGTCGTCACAGCCCTGTGCAAAAAGTACAAACTTTGGCTGGTCGAGGACTGTTGCGATGCGCTGGGCAGCACCTATCGCGGTCAGATGGTGGGCACGTTTGGCGATATCGCGACGCTGAGCTTCTACCCCGCGCACCACATCACGATGGGTGAAGGCGGCGCGGTATTTACCAATCATGACGAACTCAAAAGCATTGCTGAAAGCTTTCGGGATTGGGGCCGCGACTGCTACTGCCAGCCGGGCAAGGACAACACCTGCGGCAAGCGCTTCTGCCAAAGGCTGGGTGATCTGCCCGAGGGCTATGACCACAAATACACCTACAGCCATTTGGGCTACAACTTGAAAATCACGGACATGCAGGCCGCCTGCGGTCTGGCCCAATTGGCAAAGGCGAATGACTTCATTGCAGCGCGGCGCAAAAATTTTGCCTTTCTGAAAGATCGGCTCAAAGGCTGCGAAGAGTTCATGGCACTACCGCAGGCGACGGAGCAATCCGACCCGTCCTGGTTCGGCTTTCCACTGACGCTGAAAAGTAACGCGCCGGTCACGCGGCTCGATTTGTTGACCTACCTTGACCAGAACAAAGTAGGCACCCGCTTGCTGTTTGCGGGCAATCTGACCCGCCAACCCTATATGGCTGATGCCAAATACCGCATCAGCAGTGAGCTGACGAATACCGACAACGTCATGAACAACACCTTCTGGATCGGCGTGCAACCAGCCTTGACTGAGGAAATGCTGGAATTTGCAGCGCGCAAGATCGAAATTTATCTGGGTGTGAATTTTTAAATCGGGCCGTGTTTTGCGAATCCTCATTACGGGCGCCAATGGCTTTTTGGGTAGTGCACTAACGCGCCACTGGGCCGATGCGGGACATGCTGTGGCTGCGCTGATTCGACCGGGCTCGAACACCCAACGCTTGCTCGGGCTACCACCGAACGCCGTCTTAACGCCTTGCGCAAATGAGTCCGACATGGCGTCACTGGTCACTGCTTGGAACCCGGATTTGGTGGTTCACACCGCGTGCGCTTATGGCAGAAGCGGGGAAAGCCACACCGACCTCCTGAATGCCAACGTGCGGCTGGGCGTGTTTCTGTTGGAATGCTTGCGGGCCAAAGCTGATGTCACTTTTTTTGTGAACACGG
>CANBYM010000196.1 GCA_947373605.1 Comamonadaceae bacterium | reverse complement strand
CCACTGCAAACTGCACGGTGGAGAGCGCATTCAGATCCGAGTGCACGACAACGTTGGCCACATTGCGGTGGACGAAAATTTCGCCGGGTGCCAGCCCCAGAATTTCGTTGGCGGGCACGCGGCTGTCGGAGCAGCCGATCCACATGTATTTAGGCCGCTGCTGGTTGGCAAGGCCTGTGAAAAATCCGGGGCGATCGCGCTCCATGGCAGCAGCCCAGGCCCGGTTATTGGTAAAAAGTTCTTTGATATCAGACATAGTTACATTGTTTCAGCAAATAGTTCGCGCCCAATCAGCATGCGGCGGATTTCGCTGGTACCGGCTCCAATTTCATACAACTTGGCATCGCGCCACAGGCGGCCCAAAGGGTATTCGTTGATATAACCGTTGCCACCGAAAATCTGCACGCCTTCGCCCGCCATCCAGGTCGCTTTTTCGGCGGTCCACAATATTACCGAAGCGCAGTCTTTGCGCACCTGGCGCACGTGCTCAGCCCCAAGCATGTCGAGGTTTTTGGCAACGGTATAGGCAAAGGCGCGCCCTGCCTGCAAAACGGTGTACATATCGGCCACCTTGCCTTGAATGAGCTGGAATTCGCCGATACTTTGGCCGAACTGCTTGCGGTCGTGAATGTACGGAATAACGTTGTCCATGACCGACTGCATGATGCCCAGCGGCCCGCCGGTCAGCACAGCGCGCTCGTAGTCCAGCCCGCTCATCAACACCTTGGCGCCCTGATTCAGGCCGCCCAGAATGTTTTGCACCGGCACTTCCACGTTGTTAAACACCAGTTCGCCTGTGTGGCTGCCGCGCATGCCCAGCTTGTCGAGCTTTTGCGCAATGGAAAAGCCATTCATGCCTTTTTCGATCAGGAAAGCGGTGACACCGCGCGCACCCAACTCCGGTTCGCTCTTGGCATAGACCACCAGCGTGTCGGCGTCGGGACCGTTGGTGATCCACATCTTGTTGCCGTTGAGCAGGTAGTAGCCGCCCTTGTCTTCGGCCTTGAGCTTCATGCTGATGACATCGCTGCCCGCACCGGGTTCGCTCATGGCCAGCGCACCCACGTGTTCGCCGGTGATGAGCTTAGGCAGGTATTTGGCGCGCTGCTCGGGCGTGCCGTTACGCTTGATCTGGTTGACGCACAAATTGCTGTGCGCGCCATACGACAAGCCCACACTGGCTGAAGCGCGGGAAATTTCTTCCATGGCAATCATGTGCGCCAGATAGCCCATGTTGGCACCGCCATATTCTTCGCTGACCGTAATGCCCAGCACGCCCAGGCTTCCCATTTTTTGCCATAGGTCCATGGGGAACTGGTCGTTGCGATCGATCTCGGCGGCACGCGGTGCAATCTCGGCCTGCGCGAAGTCGCGCACGGCATCACGCAAGGCGTCGATGTCTTCACCAAGCTGGTAGTTCAGTCCGGGCATGTTATTCATGGGTGTCCTTGTTTTTGAATCAATAGTTTTGGGGTACGGGCACGATGGTTTGCTGCATCACCGCGCAGGCGCTTTGCTTGCCGTCTACCGCCACATGCAGTACTTCGGCGCTGGTCACGATCAGGCGCTTTCCGCCTTTAATGACGCGGCCGACGGCGCGCAACTCGCCCGCCTTAAAGCCAGCCAGGAAATTAATTTTGTATTCCGCAGTGGTGACTTCCATGCCCTCGGGGGCCACGGTCAATGCGGCATAGCCGCCGGCAATATCCGCCAGCGCGCCCATGGCGCCGCCGTGAAAACCATCCTGCTGCTGGGCTACCTTGTCGGAATACGGCAGGGCTACTTCCACCAGGCCCGGCTCGACGCGCAACAACCGCACGCCGAGATGGCGCATCATGCCCTGACGCTGCAAACTCTCGCTCACCCGCGCCCATAGGGCGTCGGGCCGGGAATCAGTCTGCATGGGAACTCGCTTTACTGCCGGTCTTTTCGGCCTTTTGCAGCATGGCGCGGGCTTCGCGCTGGTGCACCTTGATCTCATCCAGATTAGCCTGCAGGTCCGCCATCTGCTCTTCAATTTGCTTGCGGTGCGCGGCCAGCACGTCTAAAAACTTTTTCAACTGTGCACCGGTATCGCGCGGGCCGTCGTAAGTATCAATAATGTCTTTGGCTTCGGTGAGGCTCAGGCCCAGTCGCTTGGCACGCAAAGTGAGCTTGAGCCGTGTACGATCCCGCACGCTATATACACGACTACGCCCGCCGGGGCCGCTGCGCTCGGGCTGCAACAATCCCAAATCCTCATAAAAGCGGATGGCCCGTGTGGTGAGGTCAAACTCCCGCGCCAGATCGCCAATGGTGTAGGTGATGGTCATAAATCGTTTTGTTAGTTAGATCGCTGCAACCCCAATGCTTCGGCCCGCTGCGCCCAGCCCGGGCGTCCGCACCCGGCCTAAGGAGTTTACGTTTACGTTAACGTCAATTCAATACGGGATTATGCGGCATGTTGTAGGTGATTTTTGCGACGCTTTGCGGCCGATGCGTTTGCCTGTCAAACTCGGAAAATTCACCCGACTATTGATGAAAGTTCTTCTTCGCCCACTTGCGTTAGCCGCACTGTGCCTGTACACACTGGCGTCACACGCTGAAACACTGCCCCCGCATTGGCGCTATGTGGCCAAAGCGCAGGACATGATGTACTACCTGGACACCAAAGACATCGAAGTTCGTGGCCAGTATCTGGCTTACTGGACTTTGGTGTCGTTCAATCACGCGAAAAAATTTGAGCAAATCAAACCCTACAAATCCGCCCGCATACTGTTCTATGCGGACTGTACTGCGGGCATGCAAGACACCAAATCGGTACTGCAGTACGACACTGTGACGGGCGAAGGTGACGCTATTTGGGCCTCGCATATGGACGATGAAGACCTGATTGCCGAGCCGGTGAAACATGGCAGCATCAACGCGCGGCTGATGGCCATAGCCTGCACAACCGTTTTGCGGTGAGCATCAGCGTGTGGGATCTGCTACAAGAACATTCACTTACAAATTAGAAACGACAGGAAAGTTCGCTTGTAGGCGAATCACCTCGAAAATGTAGACAGGGCAGGACCGTCGCAAGGCAGCGGCAAGGGAGCAGTCACTTTCGCCTGCTAGCATTTCCCTAACAGCATGAATTCAGAATCCGCGACCGATCACCACGCAAGACCGCGCCCTATTGTTTGGGGAAAGACAAAGGCACCACGGCAACCACCCGAATGGCGTCTGAGTGCGGCGGTTTTACTGTCGCTGCTGCTCCACGGGCTGTTGCTGACCATGAAGCTGGACTTGGCCGGCCTGGGGATTCCCGATAACTTGTTTAGCAGCACCGAGCGGCGGGGGTCAGAAGCCGCGCTGGTCATTCAGCTTGAACCTGCGCCGGCCCCTGCTACCGAGAAGTCCAGTGCGGTTGCGACCGAAGCCGCACCAGCCAAAGCAACGCAACGCCTTGCCAATGCAAGCCAGCGACCCGCACCAACTTCAGAATCAACCGCCGCATCGGTGCCGGAATCGCAATCTGCGCCGCAGGCTGACCCGGTCGAGTCGACAGTAACGCAGGAAACGCCGGTTGCTGCTGAGTCGTCGCCCGGCACCGCCGTCAATCTGCGCGAAGCGAACAAAGAGGAAATTGCGCAACAGAAGGAACTCGCACGCGCCGAAGCGGCACGATTGGAAGCGTTGCGCCAGGAAGAAGCTCGGCAAGAGGCTGCGCGCGCTGAGGCCGCGCAGCTGGCACAAGCCCAGGCCGCCGCATTGGCAGCGGAGAAAAAGCTCGCTGAACAACAGGCGGCTGCGCAAGCAGCAGAAGCGAAGTTGGAGGCAGCACAAAGGCTCGAAGCCGCTCGCGCCGAGGCGGCCCGCGTTGCAGCCGTGCAAGCGGCTTCCATGGCCGAGAAAAGGCTGGCAGAGCAGCAGGAAGCCATCAAACAAGAGAACCAAAGAACTGAAGTAATCAGGCAAGAGACGGAGAAGCAGGAAGCATTGCGTGTGGAAGCAGCCCGCCAAGCCGTTCTGGAACAGGAAGCTGCGCGACGGGCGGCCCAACGCGCAGAGCAACGCGCCGAAGCGGCGCGTATTGCCGCCGAATTGGCAGAAAAGAAGTTGGAAGAACAACAAGCCGCCGCGCGCCAGGCCGCCGCCCAGTTGGAAGCTGCACGCCAAGCTGCGGCGCAAGCCGAGGCAGCGCGCGAGGCAGCCGCCAAGCAGCAGGAAATTGCACGCCAACAGGAAGCACAACGCCAGGAGGCCATACGCCAAGAAGCACTGCGGCAGGAAGCGGCAAGGCAAGCAGCGCAGGAAAAGGAGCTGGCACGCCAAGAAGCACTGCGGGTAGAGGCCGCCCGTCAAGAGGCGCAACGCGCAGATGCCGTGCGTGTGGCCACTGCAACAGCGGCGGCAGCCACACAGGCGGAGGCAGCGCGGCAAGCGACCGCGCGACAAGAAGTGCAACGTGCTGAAACAGCCCGGGCGGACGCGCAACGCGCTGACGCGGCGCGCCAAGATGCGCAGCGAAGTGAGGCTGCGCGTGTAGCGGCCGAACAGGCGGCTGCCGGCGCAGCGGCAGAAAAGCAATTAGCCGCGCAACGTGACGCGGCGGCTCGGACCGCTGTCGAACAACAAGAGTTGGCGCGGCAGGACGCCCTGAAGCAAGAGCAGGTCCGACAGGACGCGCTGCGACAGGAGCAAGCCCGCAATGAAGTCACACGCAAAGCTCAGCAGGAGGCGGCTAAACCACAGGAGCGCCAACAAGCGCTGCGCCCCCCCGACATCACACCCGACCCGCCCGCCGAAAAGCCGCGCCGACGCACGTTGATCGGTCGCCCGGATCAGGATGCCCGCCTGGCCGTTTTTGCAGAAAGCTGGAGCCAGCGCGTGCAGCGCGAGGCGGATTTTGAATTTCTGGAAGCGGCCAAGAGCGGCCCATACACCAACCCCATCGTAACGGTTTCGCTGCGTGCGGATGGCACAGTGGACAGCGTTGTGTTCCGTCGCGCCAGCGGCATACAGGCAATTGACGATGCGATTCGCATCATCATTGCTTCGCTCGCACCCTATGCGGCTATTCCACCGGAGCTGGCACTGGACTATGACGTGGTGGAAGTCACCAGGCTATGGACTTTCAGCAGTGGCGTCCGGTTGATCAAAACCGGCAGGTAAGCAGAGACGTCGCAGGCCCAATACGCACTGCGGACAAGGGGTTCTGCGGCGGGGCCGACGCAGCGCGATGCATTTAAGGTACAAAGCAGGCACTCTCAATTTACTCAGGGGACTGCGCACTACATGATTGACCTCTACTACTGGACTACGCCCAACGGCCACAAACTCACCATGTTTCTGGAGGAGGCACAACTGCCCTACGCCATTCACCCGATCAACATCGGTAAAGGAGAGCAGTTTGCGCCGGCGTTTTTGAAGATTGCGCCAAATAACCGCATCCCCGCCATCGTGGATAACGCGCCGGCAGACGGTGGCGAACCGATTGCATTGTTTGAGTCAGGCGCCATTCTTTTGTATCTGGCGGACAAGATTGGTAAATACATTCCGCAAGACCTTCGCGGTCGCAATGTGGCTTTGCAGTGGCTGTTCTGGCAAATGGGCGGGCTAGGCCCCATGGCCGGTCAAAACCACCACTTTGCAATCTACGCGCCGGAGAAGCTTCCTTACGCGATTGAGCGTTATGTGAAAGAAACTTCGCGCTTGTACGGCGTGCTCAATAAAAATTTGTCGGATGGACGCGAATACATCGCCGGTGAATACTCCATCGCTGATATGGCCAGCTATCCGTGGGTCGTGCCCTACGAGCGGCAAGGCCAGAAGCTGGAAGACTTTCCGCACCTGGCGAAGTGGTTCCATCGCATTGCAGCGCGCCCTGCGACGGTCAAGGCCTATGAGCTAGCCAAAGCGATTAACGTGACGCCGTCGGTGAACGAAGATTCGCGAAAAATCCTGTTTGGTCAGGATGCCAAGACGGTACGTTAGCTGGCGCTCAGGTCACCACTTAGGCACGGCATCCGCTTTGAGCAGACTGCGCAAATCGGCGTAATCGGGCACCACCGTTGCCACGGTGTCCCAAAAGCTGCGGCTGTGGTCCATCACACGCAAGTGGCTTAGCTCATGTGCGACAACATAGTCGATAACCGGCTGGCGGAAATGGATCAGCCGCCAGTTCAGCCGGATGGAGCCATCAGCGCTGGCGCTGCCCCAACGCGTGCCTGCATTGCTCAAACGCAAGCGGGTCCAGCGCACGTTCAGCAGTGGCGCGTAATGTTCCATGCGGCTCAGAAACAGTGTTTTCGCCTGCTGCATGAGCCAGGCCCGAACGGCGTCGCGGATCTGCTCAGCGCTGGCCGTTTTTGGCAGGCCCACCAGCAAGGTTTGCGCAGGGGCGGTGTCCCCAAGTTGAGCACCGTTGCCGCTAAAGCCGTGCGTGGGGTCAAGCGCGATACGTAAGTCGCCACCCAGGTAAGGAATGACAACGCCGTCTGCCCAGACAATGCGCGCACTGCTGACTTTTTCAAACCGCTCGCGGGTTTCATGCAACTTGCGCAATATCCAACGGCCTTTTTCCTGCAGGGCCGCTTCGACTTCGTACAGCGGTGTCCAGCGCGGCGCCCGTACCGACAGCCCTTCTGCACCAACGACAAAGCCAATGGTGCGGCGTTTCGCGCGGGTAAAAAGGTACGCGACTACAGCATCGTCAATGTGCGTTTCACGATTCGCTTTGGGGTGTGCAAATCGCACTGGAGCAATGGCTTTGGGTAAGTCCTCACCGGGTACAAATGCAGGTCTGGGACCCACAGCCACCAACTCCGTTACCGGCCGAGGCACATGTGCAATCGCGGATGCAGTGTTCTCGAACAAGTCCAATGTGTAGCGCAACAGCGGCAGCATGGCAGCGGGAACCTA
>CANBYM010000195.1 GCA_947373605.1 Comamonadaceae bacterium | reverse complement strand
GCTGGTTCCAACAAAGAGTGGAATCCGCTTCCTTGTCTGGTACAGACAGACCATCAGAGGAAAACTCAATGGAAACGAAGAATGGATTTCAGCCTGGGACTTCTAGACCCCTGGGCGGCGCATCTAAGGGTGCGTTGTTTGGAAAACGTGTTGACAGACTAACCGATCACTCTGAAAGTGGATTTATCTACTGACAGGTGTTGGCAATCTATCAACACTTTAACTGAACGCCTAGCGCTAAATAGCGCGGCCTTTTTGCTTTTGGAAATGCCTTTAAGCGACTGCTTAAGCCACCTTCACCTTCAAGCGCCAAGCGTGCAGCAGCGGTTCGGTGTAGCCGCTGGGCTGCTCCAGGCCCTTGAATACCAGGTCGGTCGCCGCTTTGTACGCCATAGACGTTCCGAAGTTGCCCGCCATGTTTTTGTACAGCTTGTCACCGGCGTTTTGCTTGTCGACAATTGCCGCCATGCGTTCAAAGGTCTCGTTAATTTGGGCTTTGGTCACCACGCCATGCAGGAGCCAGTTGGCGATATGCTGGCTGGAAATGCGCAAGGTGGCGCGGTCTTCCATCAGGCCGACATTGTGAATGTCCGGCACTTTGGAACAGCCCACGCCCTGGTCTACCCAGCGCACCACATAGCCCAGAATGCCTTGGGCGTTGTTGTCGAGCTCCTGCTGCTTCTCGGCGTCACTCCAGTTGGGCGTGGTGGTCACGGGGATGGTCAGCAGGCCGTTGAGCAGGGTGTCACGCACCTTCTCGTACTTGGTTTTTTCCAGGTCTTTCTGAATGTCGCTCACCAGCACCTGGTGATAGTGCAGGGCGTGCAAAGTGGCGCCTGTGGGGCTGGGCACCCACGCGGTATTGGCACCTGCCAGCGGGTGGCCGATCTTCTGTTGCAACATGGCCTTCATCAAATCGGGCATGGCCCACATGCCTTTGCCGATTTGTGCCTTGCCACGCAGGCCGCAGGACAGGCCCACCAACACGTTGTTCTTCTCGTAGGCTTCAATCCACGCGCTGGTCTTCATGTCGCCCTTGCGCACCATGGGGCCGGCGTGCATGGAGGTGTGCATTTCGTCGCCGGTTCGGTCCAGGAAACCGGTATTGATAAAGGCCACACGGCTGGCTGCGGCGGCGATACAGGCCTTGAGGTTGACGCTGGTGCGGCGCTCTTCGTCCATGATGCCAAGCTTGACAGTGCTGTCTGCCAGTCCCAGAACCTTTTCTACACGGCTGAACAATTCGGCGGCAAAGGCCACTTCTGCCGGGCCGTGCATCTTGGGCTTGACGATGTAGACCGAGCCTTTGCGAGAGTTGCGTACCTTGCCGGCGGCCGCATCTTTGGCAGTGAGCTTGAGGTCGTGCATGGCGATGGTGGTGGTGACCATGGCGTCCAGAATGCCTTCTGGAATCTCGCGGGTAGAGCCATCGGCAGCGGTGTAAAGGATCGCCGGATTGGTCATCAGGTGGCCGACATTGCGCAGAAACATGAGCGAGCGGCCGTGCAGCTTAACCTTCTTTTTGCCATCGGCGCTGGTGTACTCGCGGTCGGGATTCAATCCGCGTGTCAGCGTCTTGCCGCCCTTTTCAAAGCTCTCTACCAGCGTGCCTTGCAAAATGCCCAGCCAATTGCTGTACGCAACGACTTTGTCATCGGCATCCACCACGGCAACGGAATCTTCCAGATCCAAAATGGTGGACAAAGCGGCTTCCACCACCAGGTCGCTCACACCGGCCGCATCGGTTTTACCAATGGGAGTTGCGCGATTGATGATGATGTCCAGGTGCAAGCCATTGTGCGCAATCAACACTGATGCGGGCGCCTTTGCGTCGCCGGTGTAGCCGATGAACTGGCTGTTGTCCTGCAGCTTGGAGGTGCCGCCATCTTTGAGCGAGACTACCAACTGACCGTCTTTGACGCGGTAGCCGGTGGATCCGACATGCGAGCCCTTTTTAAGCGGCGCGGTGCGGTCCAGCACGTGGCGTGCGTACTCGATCACTTTTTTGCCGCGCTTGGGGTTGTAGCCACCTTTTTTGCCGGCCTTCTCGCAGCCCTTGTCTTCGGAAATCACGTCAGTGCCGTACAGGGCATCATAGAGTGAGCCCCAGCGGGCGTTGGCTGCGTTGAGCGCGTAGCGGGCGTTGAGCACGGGCACCACGAGTTGCGGACCGGCTTGTTTGGCCAACTCGGCATCTACATTGGCGGTGGTGATCTTTGCACTTTTGGGGCTGGGAACTAGGTAGCCGATCTTTTCCAGGAATGCCTTGTAGGCAGTCATATCGGTGGCATTGGATGGATCACCGTTGGTTATAGGTCCGGGATTGGCCTTATGCCACGCGTCCAGTTCGGTTTGCAGGCGGTCGCGTTCGGCGAGCAGGGCAATGTTTTTGGGGGCCAGGTCGGCCACGATGGCATCAAAGCCTTTCCAGAAGGCGTCTGGCGCCACCCCGGTGCCGGGAAGAACCTTGGATTCAACGAAGTCGTGCAGTACCGTGGCCACTTGCAGGCGGTGGACGGAGGTGCGCGGGGTGCTGGAAGAAGTTGTAGCCATAAAACGCCTCATTAAAAATAAAACCGATACACGGACTGTATTCGAACCTTAAAGAATCACTATATGGAAAAATATCAATCGATTTGTGACTAAATGACTGGTAACGCTATGACTGTCCCCGACAACTCCGAAACTGCCACGTCTGCAAATCCGCTGCCGCTGGCAGGCGTGCGGGTCGTAGAGTTCACCCATATGGTGATGGGCCCGACCTGCGGCATGGTGTTGGCCGACTTGGGGGCGGAGGTCATCAAGGTCGAGCCGCTGGAAGGTGACAGCACCCGCAAGTTGCTGGGCAGCGGTGCGGGCTTTTACCCGCTGTTTAACCGTAACAAGAAGAGCATTGCACTGAACCTCCAAAGTGTGCAGGGCCGTGAAGTGGCGCTGCGCCTGATTGCCACCGCCGATGTGGTGAGTGAGAACTTCAAGTCCAGCACCATGCAAAAGTTGGGCCTGGACTACGCATCGTTGCGCAAACTGGACGAACGGCTGATCTATGTGAGCCACAAAGGTTTTTTGCCTGGGCCCTACGACCACCGCACTGCGCTCGATGAAGTGGTGCAAATGATGGGTGGCCTGGCCTATATGACCGGGCGCCCGGGTGACCCGCTGCGTGCCGGTTCCAGTGTGAACGACATTATGGGAGGCATGTTTGGCGCGATTGGCGCTTTGGCAGCTTTGATGCAGCGAAGCACTACCGGTAAAGGGCAGGAAGTGCAAAGCGCCCTTTTTGAGAACAACATCCTGTTGGTTGCCCAGCACATGATGCAATTCGCAGTGACCGGCAAGGCCCCGGCCCCCATGCCGGAGCGCATTTCGCCCTGGGGTATTTACGATGTGTTCAGCGTGAAGGACGGCGAGCAGATATTTCTGGCGGTGGTGGGCGACAGGCAGTGGAAGACCTTTTGTGAGGCTTTTGGCTACACCGACTTATTCGCCGACCCGCGTACCACCACCAACAATGACCGCGTACTGGCCCGCGATTGGCTCATTCCCGAATTGCGTACGCGGCTGGCTGGCTTTAGCCGGGCTGAGCTTTCGCAGCGCTTTGAGCAGGTGGGCTTACCCTTCGCACCGATTACCGACCCGCAGCACTTGTTTGACGATCCGCATTTGCAAGCCACAGGTGGCTTGGCACCCATGGAATTACCTGATGGGCGCAAGACGCAGGTGCCACTTCTACCTTTGACGCTGAATGGGGAGCGCTTAGGGTTGCGGCTGGACCCGCCAAAGCTGGGTGAGCATGCTGACGAACTGATGCGAAGCCTGGGCTACAACGTGTCGCAGATTGCTGAGCTGCGCGCGCAGGGCGTGGTGCTCTAAGGCAAGTTATGGACAAGCTCAAACAGCTCGAATCTTTTGTGAGCATCGCGACCCGCGGCAGCCTGACTGCGGCGGCACATGCCGAGGGCGTGGCACCTGCCATCATGGGGCGACGGCTCGATGCGCTGGAAGAG
Organism: Comamonadaceae bacterium; assembly: GCA_947373605.1. Lineage (GTDB taxonomy): Bacteria > Pseudomonadota > Gammaproteobacteria > Burkholderiales > Burkholderiaceae_C > Allorhodoferax. Next base: position 2,963 of record CANBYM010000195.1, on the reverse strand, counting down.
CGGCTGGGTGTAAAGCTTTTGATTCGCACCACGCGGCGCATCACGCTCACGCACGAAGGCAGCGCGTTTATGGAGGATTGCCAAAGGATTCTGGCGGACGTGGCGAATGCGGAGGCCAGCGTTAGCGCCGGAGGCATCAAGGCCAGCGGGCATTTGCGTATTACCGCTCCGGCCGGCTTCGGGCGGCGGCATGTGGCGCCCTTGGTGCCGGCATTTCACTCCATGCATCCAGAGGTGACCATTTCACTTAATCTGAGTGATCGGGTCGTGGACATGGCCGGCGAAGGTTTTGACTGCGCCGTGCGGGTGGGGGATATGCCGGACTCGTCGCTGATCAGCGTGCGACTGGCAGACAACCGCCGCATGTGTGTGGCAACGCCCGCCTACTTAAAGGTGCGCGGTACACCACAAAGACCGGCAGACCTCGCGCGATTTGACTGTCTGACTTTGTCCAGTGACGCATCGCAAACGCGAGGCTGGGCGTTTCGGGAGGGTGACAGTGTGGTGCATTTCAAGCCAACGGGCCCGCTGGATTGTTCAGACGGGCAGGTGTTGCACGCCTGGTGTTTGGCGGGCTACGGCATTGCCTGGCGCAGCACATGGGAGGTGGAGGCCGAAATTGCAGGCGGGCAACTGGTCGCGATGCTCGAACCGTTTGCCGCGCCGCCTAACGGTATATATGCCGTTTTTCCGCAGCGCAAGCATTTGCCGCTGCGCATGCGACTGTGGATCGAATTCCTCAAGGATCACTATGCCAGAGCGTCCTATTGGCAGGCGACGAGCCCTGTGCTGTAAAAATCTCAGGCAGATCTGCCAAATTCCTCGCCCATGGCTTGAGCGCGGTCGCGCGCAGCGTGCAGCGCCTTGGTAAATGCGGCTTTGATGCCGCTGTCATCCATGGAGGTAATGGCAGCGTAGGTTGTGCCGCCTTTGGAAGTGACACGCTGGCGCAATATCTCGGGTTCCTCGGTGGAGGCGCGTGCAAGTTCACCAGCGCCAATGAATGTGGACACCGCCAGTTGATAGGCCGTTGCTTTGGGCAAACCCATTTCCATGCCGGCGGCGGTCATGGCTTCCATGAAGTAAAACATGTAGGCGGGGCCCGAGCCAGAGATGGCGGTAACGGCATCAATCTGGTCTTCGTGCGTCAGCCACACAAAGTCGCCCGTGGTCCCGATGACTTGACCAGCCCACTCTTTGTCGTCCGCACTGACGGCGCCGCGCGCAAACAAGGCGGTAATGCCCTTGCCGATCAATGCGGGCGTATTGGGCATGGTGCGGATAACGCGTTCGCTTTTGACCCATTGGGCAATGCTCTCGCTGCGGATGCCGGCTGCTACGCTGACATGCAAAGCGCCCGTTGTGTAGGGGCAAACGGGCACTGCGGCTTCCTTAAACATCTGAGGCTTTACGGCCCAGATGATCATGTCGGCCCGCTGCAACGCATTGCCCGCCAGCGGCAAGGCAGCAATTCCGTGCTGACTTTGCAGCTTCAGGCGGGCTTCTTCAAACGGCTCCACAACGGTCAGGTCGGTGCTGGCAAAACCTTGTTGCAGCAGGCCGCCGATGATGGCGCTGGCCATGTTGCCCCCGCCTATGAATGCAATATGTTCGCTCATGGTGTTCCTTGTTTAAGTACTGTTTGTTGTACCGCATGTTCCCAACGACCGATCAGCACGGCGGCCTGGTCCCGGGAAAGTTGCGGTGAAAAGCGACGCTCAGATCGCCACAAGTCGCTGAGTTCGCTGGTATTTTTATACACACCACAGGTGAGTCCCGCCAGATAGGCGGCGCCCAAGGCGGTAGTCTCCGTGACTGCCGGACGCACGACGTCAATGCCCAGCAAGTCGGCCTGGAATTGCATCAGGAGGTCGTTCACGCAGGCACCGCCGTCCACACGCAGTTCCCGGATTTTTGCGCCCCCGGTTTGCGCAATGTCTCGCTCCATGGCTTCCAATAGCGCGGCGCTTTGGTAGGCAATGCTCTCCAAAGCCGCGCGGGCAATGTGGGCCAGCGTCGTGCCACGCGTGAGGCCGGTAATGGAGCCGCGTGCATCAGGTTTCCAATAGGGTGCGCCCAGGCCGGTAAAAGCAGGAACCACCATGACGCCGCTGGAATCCGGCACACTTTGCGCCAGCGCCTGCACTTCGTTGCTTCCCTTGATTGCGTTTAAGCCGTCGCGCAGCCATTGCACTATGGCGCCGCCCACAAATACGCTGCCTTCCAGTGCAAATTCGGGGCTGATGCCGGTTTGGGCGGCGCTGGTGGTGATCAGCCCGTTGCCGGATTGCTCAAAGTACTTGCCTGTGTGCATGAGCATAAAGCAGCCGGTGCCATAGGTGTTTTTCACCATGCCGGCTTTAAAGCAGGCCTGCCCGAATAACGCGCTTTGCTGGTCACCCGCGACACCACCGATGGCAACCGGCTTTCCTAACAAATCGCTGACGGATTCACCAAATAGTGAAGCGGAGGGCTGTACCCATGGCAATAAGTTAGCAGGAATGTCCAGGAGCGTCAGCAACTCTGCATCCCATTGATTCGTGTGCACATTAAAAAGCATCGTGCGCGACGCGTTGCTCACGTCAGTTGCATGCACTGCGCCGCCGGTGAGTTGCCAAATCAGCCAGCAGTCGATCGTGCCGAAGGCCAGTTCTCCATTCGCCGCTTGTATTCTGGCACCGGCAACGTTATCCAGAAGCCATTTGAGTTTGGTGCCGGAAAAATACGCGTCAACCAGCAAGCCTGTTTTGGCGCGAATAGTGTCGGTCAATCTCTGCGCACGCAGCGCAGCACATGCAGGTTCAGCCCTGCGGTCTTGCCAAACGATGGCGTTATAAATGGGCATGCCCGTTCTTCGATTCCACACCACCGTGGTTTCGCGTTGATTGGTGATGCCCAGGGCACGTATATCTGCAGCCGTAATGCCCGCTCGGGTGATGGCATTCCTGGCGGTTTCGAGTTGA
>CANBYM010000194.1 GCA_947373605.1 Comamonadaceae bacterium | reverse complement strand
CAGGACCGCCCAGGGCACCTTCGTGCCATCCATAACAGGCACTTCAATTCGATTCAAAGGAAGTTCAAAGAAGCCGACAGGCTCAGTGGGTGAACACGGCCGGTTGGTTGTCGCCGCCAGATTTACGCGGAAACCAATAGCCGTTCACATCCACAGGGTCAACGCGGGCTTCCTTGCTGTATCTGGCAAGGGAACTGCTTTTGGTGTCGCATCAGGTTGATGTCAGCGGCAATCGCGTAATTGACCCACAGGAGATCGAATTGGCCAGCGAGCATTGGACTCGCATTCAGATGGATCGAATGCGAATTCGCGACCCAAAGTATAGTCGGAAGTGGTTCGTTGAGACCGCCACAAGCGGGCTTCGGTTTCTTGGTCGTCTAGCGCTCAATTCTGAACGTAAGGCACCGTTTGCCGAACTGATTGATGACTTTTCTGGCTATATGAGCGAAGAGCGCGGCTTGTCGCCCCGCACTATTAAGAGCCGCTGCTGGCATGTCCAAACCTTCGGAGCTTGGCTGGATGAGCAGGGCTCATTCTTTGCGATATCAGCCTTGATCAAATCGACAGATTTCTGGCCTTTAAAAGTTCCCAGGGATGGAGTCGCGTATCGGTTGCGACCATGGAAGCCGCATTGCGGTCATTCTTCAAACGCATGGCCATGCAAGGGCGATTCGGAGTGCAGCTGGCCGACGCAATACGTGGCCCACGGCTGTTCGCACAAGAGTCGCTACCCCCTCAGGACTCGCTGGGCACCACATATTTGCCAACATCACATAACGAATCAGATGTGGTCGACCACATCTGATGCGGGAAATCTGCACGTCCGGTTTGATGAGGGGGATGTGGAAACGGGAATGCTTGTCATGGGCAACACAAGGCACCGATTCGCAGCTACGAGGCGACAAACGGAAATCAGCCTCATTATGAAATTTACTGCGCCACATCTTTGCTCTACGCAATCTTGTCAGTAGCGATGTTGGTGGCCCTCGAATAATGTACCTTTGGGTTACCTTGCGCCATGGCTAAATAATTCCAGAACAACTGTGAGACGGCTTAGACTAATTCCAAGTAAAGTCTTGACAATTACAGACAATCATTAGTGGTACTGAGTACTTTGCAATGGAGGTATTTATGAAGGCGATTTTCAACGGCTTCGCTGGTATCGCTGTACTGGTGGGAGCACAAGGTATTTCAATTGCGCAGGAGATTCCGCCCGCTTGGGCCTATCCTGTGAGTGCACCAGACTACAAACCGGTTGCTGACGATGGCTCCATACGTCGAGTTCCAGACAGTTCAGGCGGCATCACGTTGACGCAGGCGAGAGACCGATTCGTTGCGCAAGACTGGCACCCGGATGATCACCCTCAAATGCCCGAAATTGTTGCTCGAGGGCGTAAGCCCTTGGTCTATGCTTGCGGTTTCTGTCATCGAGCCGATGGGCCAGGGGGACCTGAGAACGCGAATCTCACAGGTCTCAGCGCTGATTACATCATCCGGCAGATGAAAGAATTCAGGAGTGGTGAGCGGCAAAGCTCTGTCACCAATCGGCTACCGATTCAAGTCAAGGCTTTTCTACTAAAGAGCGTTACCGACGAAGAAATTTCAATAGCTGCAGCTTATTTCTCAGCAATACCCGCAAGATCAGTAGTGAAGGTCGTTGAGACCGATCTGGTTCCAAAGACGTTGGTTGCGGGATCGTACTTTGCACCTGCACCAGACGGCGAGCGTGAGCCGATAGGAATGCGAATCTTAGAGCTGCCCAACGACGTCGAGCAGTTTGAAAGTCGGGATGCGCGAGCGTTGACGACTGCATACGTTCCAGTTGGCAGTATCGACAAGGGTCGTATCTTGGCTACTACTGGAGAAGGGGGTAAGACTCTAGTGTGTGAGGTCTGTCATGGAATTGGACTAAATGGTAGTGGCATAGCACCAGTTCTTGCCGGTCGATCGCCGACTTATATAGTTCGACAACTCTATGATTTCAAAAATGGCAAGCGTGCCGGTTCTATGAGCGGACCCATGGACCCAACGGTAAAGAATCTGACGCTCGATGACATGCTTTCGCTCGCCGCCTATGCATCTTCACTAAGGCCCTAGAAGAGGCTGTGCTTATGGGATATGACTGAACCTGCGATACAGGGCGACGAGCCAAAGCACAGAGGTAACACTAAATCCGGCCAAGCCAGCAAACAGCGAGCCCTCTGACAACCTGGCGGGCTGGACCGCATTGGCCTGAACGACGAGCCAGTGAACGAAGCATATGAAGAACGTAAGGACTAGGACGTACAGCACGCTCATGGATGAGAGCGACTCAAATGTGGCAGTCCTTCGTTGTGGTGCCAGCCAGTATTCCTTGTTCGGAAGATTGACCGACTGAAGCGGAGCTACACGCACAAGCTGCCCCGAGAAGCCAATGAGCGATGGAATCACCATAACCGCAGCCAGCATCAGTGTGGTGTACGTAGTCTTACTCAGGAAGCCGTTCGCATTACCACCGGCTCCAAAGTGCGAGGCCACCATAGACGGCAGCCCACCGCTGGTTAGCCATACGAAGCTACCGGCTAAGACGTGGGCGAAAAACAGTATTCTTTGCATGGAAAAATGGGGTTTTTGCCACCTTAAATTAGACATATTTCGCAATTTTTCAGGATATCAACGGAGTCAGTCAGATAGCGCGGCATCGTTTAACTTCGCGAACGTCAGCTATCGCAATGCTGAATTTCGTTATAGGATGGAAGCAGTCATATAGCCTTACCAAGAACTTGCTCCATTTCAGTCACTCAGACCTCAAACGCCAAATACAAATTTGCTGCCTGTAGAGCTCAGCAAAACCCTTCCAGGCATCTCCTGCTTAGCCATTTCGTAGAAAGTAGTGCCTGTGCAGTGCATGGGTATAAGGTAGTCGGGGTTCAGTTCTTTCAATGCTGCAAACGTATCCCTTACGTACCCATCAGGCATTGGCATAAGGTGAAAGCCACCAACAATCGCATGAATCTTGTTGATGCCTGATACACGCATGGCTCCACGGACGGAATTCACAATGCCACGATGGCCACATGAGGTAAGGACCACCAGACCTTTTCCCTTGATGTTGAAGCAGGTCGCCTGCTCATGCTGAAAGTCATCTGGCACCAGTGTGAGTTGACGTTTCTCTTCAGACAAACCTTCTGCGGCAAAGCCCAATCCTTCCGCCTGTATTCCGACTCGCATACGCGACGTCTGCGATCCCTTTTCAAAAGACATTAAGGGTATCGACCCGGTTGTGAAACCATGCCCGGCCAAGGTGGAAGGCCGCTCCGCGAAGACAATGCGAACCCCCGATTTGGAAATAGCCTTTCTGTCGAGCGCACCAAAATTACTTGGTGCATTCACGGGCCCTGTTTCTCTGGTGCAGAAACATTCTTCACCTCCTAGGACAAAAGGCAAATCGGGCTTTAGTCTTGGGCCATGCTTATTGAGGAAACCCACCATTCCACCAAAGTGGTCGTAATGTCCATGCGTAAGTAGAAGTGCGTCGAGCTTTGCAGGATCGATGTTCATCAATTCAAGGTTGGTGATTAAGGTCTCAGAGGTAAAGCCAAAGTCAATCAAAACTTGTCGTGTTTCGGTTGCACGCACAGATTCCAGATGCAGTGACAAACCCCATTCGTTTTTCAAGGTGCGCGGCAAGTCACTTGATGGGGCGCGTGAATAACGCTGAACCGACACCTCACCAAAATTGCCCGAAGGTGCAAATTGATGGAAATAAGAGTCAGTAACCACTCGAACTGAAAGTCGGTCAACTTCCGGTGGAGGACCTTTAGGAATCTCAGCGGCAGCAACTTGAATGTTGGAGAACAATCCGCCCATGAGGCCCAGCCCTGCTGCGCTCGCAATCAGAGACCGGCGAGTAATACTTCCCAGATACGTGCTCATTTATTGCTCCAGTGGCGTTACCGCAAACCATTTACCTGAAATTATTTTGCCATTCTCTACCAATCGTCAATGTTGGTTAGATCGGCGTACGTGACTAAAGGCGGCACGACCTAAATGCCCGTTGTGTGACTTCGGGAGACAGAAAAATTACACTATGGAGGGCCGTTAAAGCGAACTTCAAATGGCTATAGTCATGCGATGAGTACACCAATTTCTGACCTGAAGCTGATGATTTCTGGCATGGAACCAGTCCTAAATGATGGCGTCTACGTTTACACATCTATACCCTACGGGACAGACACTACAAAAATTGATTCGGTTGCCACGATCAGAGAAGTCGAGGGGGTGACTCTGGTCGTTTCGGAAAAGCAGGCGTTAGAAAACGGATTGCCGGTTTTATTACGTTGCTCTTGGATTACTCTCAACGTGCACTCGGACCTGAATGCCTGTGGGCTGACAGCAGCGTTTTCCAAGGCGCTATCAGATGAAAAAATTAGCTGCAATATCGTCGCCGGCGCCTATCACGACCACATTTTTGTGCCGGTTGCCCTTGAAAACAAAGCCTTGTTGGCTTTAAAGCGGCTACAAAACTCTTAACTACCTTTGGTCGTTTCGACCATTGAATGACTCGTTTAAGGCTGGCTATTCATGCAACTGAACGGCATCAAGTAGCCTGATCCAGCCGGTCACTTTCGGCAAGTCCAATCAAATTCGACCGGCTCCTTGAGGTTAAAGTGGAATTACGGAAATCCGATTTATCTGCTCCAAATCGGCCATTCGTACCCTGCATGCCAGTAATGCTACCTTCATTTGAAGTGTTGGAATATCATTTAACGGTATAGATGGCGATTGGCTGATGCCAAAGGAAATTAAGGTGAATGTTGGTCTTATATCCCGGCGTAATTTGTTTGGTGCTGCTGCAGTTGCATTGACTGCTGCAAAGGCATCAGCAGAGGCCTGTGCAATTGGCCCACCAGCACATGAAAAAGGGCCAAAAGTCTGGATGGACATGGATCAGGTTGAACTTGATGTTGCCTATGATCAATCAGCCTACGCTCCGATGATCAATCAATTGCAGGCGCGTTTTACGTCAAGCAGTATCGCAACTCGCAGCCGACTGGGTCTCCCCCAACGTCTTGCCTACGGACCCACCGCAATCGAAGCACTGGATCTCTATCCGACAAGAATACCAAATGCTCCCATTTTCATTTTTATTCATGGCGGAAGGTGGCTCAGAACGAGCGCCAAGGATTACGGCTTTCCTGCGGACCTGTTCGTTAACTCCGGTACAAATTTCATCGCACTTGACTTCATTCAAGCAGATGCCGCGAATGGCGATCTCAGGTTGATGGGCGAACAAGTGCGTCGGGGCATCGCCTGGGTTTATCGTAATGCCGGCACATTTGGTGCAGACAGCAGCCGTATCTATGTTGGAGGTCATTCCTCGGGTGGTCACCTGTGTGGCGTCGCCCTTGTTACGGATTGGCACAAGGAATTCGGGCTACCCGCCAATCTAATTTCTGGCGGATTACTGATGAGTGGTTTGTATGATTTGAAGTCAGCCAGACTCTCTGCGACGCGCAGTGCTTACATCAAATTTAATGACGAGATGGAGCAGTCAATGAGTTCACAGCGTCAAATCGAGCAGCTAAGAGCGCCGGTAACCGTGACCTATGGAACGAATGAGTCGCCTGAGTTTCAGCGTCAGAGCCGGGATTTCGCTGCGGCCGTTAAAGCTGCAGGAAAACCCGTTGAGCTCATTGAGTCTCCGAACTTCAACCACTTTGAAATGTGTGAAAGCCTGGGCAATCCTTATGGACCGAACGGTTTGGCTGCCTTGAAATTAATTAAGGCATTTTGATAGAGCTGCATCGCTGCGAAGCTTCCTATCGCAACCGGCGGAAATCGCGGATAGAACTTCGCGGGATCGTCGGTCGGCTGTTTGGGCTATTTTACAAGGGCTCAGGTAGGGAACAGTTGACCAATGCCCGGCGATAGCCGCAGTCTTGGGAATGTTCAAACACCTTCAATGATTCGGATGTCACGATCCGCGCCATCACCGAGAGCAGCCAAGGCTGCCTGGTAAGCAGGGCTGTCGTGGGCTGCTGCTGCCTGATCGACACTATCAAATTCAAGCAACACCGTACGTTCCTTCAAGCCAAGTTCATAGGTCATGGACGGTTCACCACGTGCTAGGAATCGACCGCCGGCTGCTGTGAGTGCGGGCCCTGCGAGCTTGGCATAGGCAGCTAGCTTTTCCGCATCCTTAACTTCGCGATAAGTGGAGACCCAGTAGCTTTTGGACATTTGCTCTTCCTTGTGAGTGTGAGATCGTACTTGCAAATCGTGAATTCTAGGCGCCAAACCGTTGTAAACATGCGCTATAACACACCCGGGGTGTAACACGCTCCCGACTGACCATAATCACGGCAGTTCTACCGTCGAATTATCTTGTGCCCCGTCATTGGTCCAGACCTATACACTTTTTTATCTTAAGGACGTTCTTTTCAACACGGGCCGTTCGAGTTGCGGACTGCTTGGCATTAGAAAATTCAGCAAGTAAGCCTTCTCCCTACATAGCGATAAAGCATAGAAAGCCTCAGCGAACTTTGGCACTTCATTTGAACGCCTACTGAACTCGTCAGGCATCTAGAATTGAGCAACAGTCTTCATAACCACCTTTGCGCCAGACTTTTCTATCTAAATGGCTTCACGAATGTAAGCACTGATAACGGGTGCTTGGCTATTTATTTGCTCAAGAGAGACGAATCGTATTTGCCGCTGAGCCTGCACATTCTTTTTTTGTTGGACTAAAAATCCAGCAGAATCCTTGAGCAATACACTCTTCATGAAAAGTAGTGCACAGTAGTTTTTAAAGCCATGAGTCAAAACGATATTGGCGCCTTTCAGGTCATAGCAAGCTTGCCCCCATTTAAGGCTTTCATCAAAATGCGCGTGAAACCCTGACCTTCAGGCCGGGGAGGTAGAGCGCCGGATGCTCTGCATCCGATTCTCTTGGCCAACCTTTTTCACGTCCTTGGTTGTGGCCGGGGTTGAAAAGAAGTACCCATACCCGTCGTTGCGCTGGG
>CANBYM010000193.1 GCA_947373605.1 Comamonadaceae bacterium | reverse complement strand
CGTGCATCCTGGGGCTCTGCCAGCGCCGTGGTGGCACTGGCGCACCACTGCTCCAACTCAGCAGGGTAGATGCCTTGTGCCCGGCACCACGCGCTCTTATCTGCCTCTGACAGCGCCGCTGTGGTGATCACAGCCTGCAATCTCGCCGGCGCAGTCCATGCCCGCCCTCGGGCGGGCATGGACTGAACACCATCTCTCCAGCGTTGCAGCGTATCCACCGCAATGCCAACTTCCTTGGATACCAGCTCCAGTGTTGCGCTCTCAGGTGGCAACAGCCGAGCTACTGCCCGGTCCTTGAATGATTGTCCGTAACGTGCCACTGATGTCCTTCATCGCCGTCCCCATGTTCTTGGTTTCTAAGGAGACGACATCTATTGTGACGCGGGGGGGCACTCACAAAACCGTTCACGAAGGGCGAATTGTTTGCGGCCTTGGACTTGCCTGCAATCGAAATATAAACCTAGTGGATACATGATCCTTCATCACAGTAAGCTGTCGATTTGGTTGACCTGATAGATATATTTAGCAATGAGTCAAAGGTTTCAACCGTGATCCCTGAAAGTCTTCATGCCTTACTGCATCCTGTATCTGACATTAAAGAATTTTGCAAAGCAGGGACCTTTACTGAGGACTAGGTCATCAAAAAGAGTGTTGTCCTACAGAACTTAAACGGGCTGGGGGATTCTTTTTAAGCAATACAAGCTTGACTTCAAGCTGATGTAAAAAAGGGAAGTCATTTCGGCAATGCTGCTTTTTGAATTGAAAGCCACATCAAACCACTGGCCATCAGCAACACGGGCAGCATAGACCCAATATTCAGCCAATGCCAGCCTTGCGATGTCACCAATGCGCCCGACGCAAACGACGTGCACGCCATCGTCGCAAATACGCAGAAATTGATAAATCCTTGCGCGCGGTCTTTTTCTTCAGGCAAATAGCTTTGCATTGATAACGTGGTGCTACCCGTGAAAAGAAAATTCCAGCCGATGCCCAATAACGTCAAAGCCAGCAAATATTGGTATCGGTCCTGTCCGGTGAGCGCCACAGCGATGCATGCAATATTAAGCAAGACACCCACACCCATGACGGGCAGGACACCAAAGCGCTTTATCAAGCTGCCCGTAAAAAAGCCGGGGGCAAACATGCCAATCACATGCCACTCTAATACCCACGCTGTATCGGCGAAAGGTAAACCGCAGATTTGCATGGCCAACGGTGTAGCAGCCATCAACAAATTCATCACACCATAACTTAGAGACGCAGATATTACCGCCACCAAGAACTTAGGCTGACGAATGAGTGTTAGTGTTGATCGCCCTTGCGTGGTGGCACCATCCCGATGCGGAACCTTGGCGAAGCGAATCAATGAAATCATCAGGAACGACAAGAGCGCAACCAGGATAAGCGCTGCGTAGGGTCCGGCGAAGTCAGTAGCTAATAAATGCCGGGTGCGAAGTGCCAGGTTTGGTCCTACTACGGCCCCCAGCAACCCTCCCGCAAGCACCAGCGAGACAGCTTTTTCACGGTAATCTACTAAACACAATTCGACCGCAGCAAATCGATAGAGTTGCGCATTCGCACTGTAGTAACCCGCCACCACTGTCGCCGTCACCAATAACCAAAAAGAGTTGAGCATCACTGCCGTTAACCCAAGTCCCGCTGATCCGATCGCTACGAGCAAGCCTAACTGAAAAGACACTTTACGTCCAAAGCGAGACTGTGAGCGCGCGACGATTCCCGTGCTCAATGCCCCGCCCACGACATAACCCACCACCGGCAAAGTTGCCATCCATGCCAAAGGTGCAAGGTGCAGCCCCACCAATCCATTAATGGCAATGAAGGTTACGTTATTGGTTAAAAATAGTCCCTGGGCAATCGCCAGCAACCATAGATTGCGATTCATAAACCTTCCGATGTTCAAGCGACTGCAATTTCAAGCAATAAGTTGAATCGTTTTTACTCGATGTCTCTTGCAATTATTGCAACCAAGTTCAATAACAACAATGAGAAGATAAATCGCCAATTATCGCGATTAACCCTACGCGCAGAGAATCATTTTGAACGATAGGTCGATTTAATCGCACTTCGAATTTTCATTTCAATTTTTTCCTACTAATCGGATACACCCTAATTAGCATCACAAACATTACGCTACCCACCAAAAGCGAACCTGCTGCAATGTTCAATCCCAAAGCGAATCCGGCCGACGTTGTTGCAGTATGGCTAACCAGGTAACTAGCAAGTGGAGGACCAACAATCTGGCCAAGACCGTACATCGCCGTCAATAGACCCATGGTGGACGCGACATGATGCGGTCGAATCCTGCGAGCCTCTTGCATGGCAAAGTAGGTAATGGCAGTAAAAGGGAGGCCCACCAAAAGGCTTCCCAAAGCAAAGCCCAATAGAGTTGGAAAGAACTGACTCATGGCGACTCCTACTGCTTGAATTAGGTAGCAGGCTATTAGCATCATGCGCAGGTCACGTACTTGGCTCATGCGCGATGCAAACAATGCCCCAAGGATGACTCCAACGCCCAGTATTGGCCAAAACATGTCGAGCCAAGCGGAGCCTGCAAGGACCTGGCGGGCAATCACCGGCAGGAACGTTGCAGTGATGATGTAGCCAAATCCGGCTATTCCATAGGCCATTGCCAACAATGCCACCTCAGTTGATGAATGTTCGCTTGCAGTAGTGGTGTGGTTCGCCTGATTCTTGGCGGACGACGAAAGTGTGTTTCGTGCACTAAATACCGGCCAAATCAAAACAGTCAAACCCAATGCTAGGAAGCCAAAAGTCAACCATCCGCTGCCAGAGCGCCAATCCTGCGCAACCATCAGGCTTGCAGCCAGCCCTGTGAGTACGATTCCGGCGCCAGGTCCTGTGTAAATTAGCGCAGCTAGACTGGAGTGGCCACGCAATGCCACTTGCGACAGGCACCATCCCGAGGTGTAGACAAACACTAGCGCACTGGCAACACCCGCCCAGAATCGCAAGAATGGCCAGAACGTATCCCACGGTACGGCCATTCCAAGGGTAAACAACAGAGTGCTGACAAGCCCGATGCGAATTAGTACAGTCGGTTTTGAAAATGGAACAAACACGCAAAAAATCGCGCCCACCAGATAACCGATGTAGTTTGCACTGGCCAACCAACTCGCAACTTTGAGCGAGATGACGCCATCGTGCAGCATCATTGGAAGCAATGGCGTGAATGCAAAGCGACCGATACCCATTGCGGTGGCCAATGCAATCATGCCGGCTACGATGATGCGCCGGTGGTTCTGTTGTGGCCGCAATGAATTAGCTTAGTGCTTTATTGGGCAGCTGAAGTCAGTTTAAATTCTTTGCCTTCACCCTGCACGAGCTTTCCATCCTTAAGCAGCTTTTTAACCGACGCACCAATAGAACCCTTGGGTAGAGCAATTGCTGCCGCAATCGAAGATTGGTTTAGTTTTGCAAATGATTGATCATTCAAAACTGTCTGCAAGTGGCCCAATACCTTGGCAGTATTGTCAAGTCCGCCTGATGGCTTTGTGCGGGTCGCAGTTCCCTTGATTGCCTTATTAGCCAACGGGCGGCCTTGCTTCTTAGATGCTTTGAATTTTTGTGATCCGCGTTTTGCTACGACATCTGTCACATCGATTGATTGAATCACTTCCAAGGGTTCATCTAAAGTTGCTGTGCCGGACGGTGCGGGCAACGCAATGGTGCCCCTCTTCGCTGCAGGCAAATCTGAGGCCACGGCAAAAAGGCTTTTCAATTCAGCTTCGATGACGCTCATCGCTTGAGAAATACGAGCTGCACTCTTCCAGTTTGCATAGTGGCTATCGTCAATCGCATTGAACGGGTTTTTCGTTACCGCATCCGATACCTTCTTGGCAGATTCGGCGACAGCTTCTTTCAATGCGGCGTCCGCATTAAAGACAGCAGTTCCAGCCTTTTGGATAAGGGATAAAAGTTTAGGAGAGAGTGCCATGGAAATCTTTCTATTTGGATATATTGCATCCCAGCCAACCGGATTTTGATTTTCATCAAAACCAACGATGGATTGGCCGCCCTTCTGATTGTATGAAAATGAACCTTAAGGGTTTATAAAGTCAATAAAGGCCCCTTCTATTGAAAAGGATTAAGTTCTATTTTTCATATTAAAATTAGAGTTTTACCTATCCCAACTGCGTATATTTTTCACATAACTCTATTTATGTTTGACATTAGGTCAATGAATATTGATAGCTCCCATATGACCGTTACAGGGGCTACCCATTTACATAATGGGCGTCGCTTGTCGAGCCAGGAGAAGAATTACGACTTGTCCATCAATCGGTCTGGAGTAGGCTAAAAGCGGGTACTCCAGATTGCGATTTTCCTGCTCCATACCTGGCATTGACATAACGTAGCCAACGGGGCGCCTAGGGATAATCATATGGTCAAAGCGCTAATCGGCAATAAAGTGATCGACTAGTGGCTGATGCCGGACGCCATGATCAGTGCATCGGCTACGGTGATAACGAACGTCAAGAGCAGCCCTCCTCTTTGGGTCAATTTTGCGACTATCAATGCAATGACATGCAAGAAATCAATTTTCATCAGGTAAACAGGTCTGAACTAAGGCGCACCAGAACGCCGCGCTGGGCCCGATGATGTCGTCGTTGAAGTCATAGCCGGGGTTGTGCACATTGCAGGAACCGGGCGTTCCGGGGCCACCATTGCCCACGAAGAAGTAGCAGCCCGGAACCTCATTCAACATAAAGGCGAAGTCCTCACTCGCTGTAATAGGCGGGCCCTGCGGTTCGACTTTTGCAGTGCCGAAGAGCCGCATTGCAACGGCTGTGGCGATGTCGGTCTCTCGCGCCGAATTCACCAGCACGGCGTATCCATCGCGCCAGTCAATGTCGGCCTGCACACCGTAGCTTTGCGCTTGCAGGGTAACGAGGTCGGTAATGCGTGCTTTCAGAAGCTTGCGCACCTCGGGATCCAGCGCGCGTATGCTGAGTTCCAGTCGTGCTTCTTCGGCAATCACATTGTTGGCTTCGCCCGCATGCAGTGCACCCACGGTGACAACACCGGTCTTGAGCGGGTCTACGTTGCGTGACACGATGCTTTGCAAGGCCATAACGATGGATGCCGCTGCTACCACGGCGTCTCTGGTCTCATGGGGAAAGGCCGCGTGGCCGCCACGGCCCGTGAGCCGGATAGTGACGTTGTCACTTGAGGCCATGGTGGGGCCGGTCCGGAATACAAACCTGCCGGTCTCGATACCGGGCAAATTGTGCAACGCAAAAATAGCGTCACAGGGGAACTGTGTAAAAAGGCCGTCTGCGATCATTCGCACCGCGCCGCCAGCACCTTCTTCTGCCGGCTGAAATATGAGGTGCAGAGCGCCATCGAATTCCAAGTCACCGGCAATCAGTTTCGCAGCCGCCAGCAGCGCGGCAGTGTGACCATCGTGCCCGCAACCATGCATCAGACCGGGCGATTGACTGCGCCAGGGCTTGTCACCGGACTCTTGAATAGGCAGCGCATCCATATCGGCCCGTATACCGATGGTGCGCTTGCTGCTGCCGCGACGCAAAGTACCCACCACGCCGGTGCCACCCAGACCGGTGAATACCTCATAGCCCCATTCACGCAATTTTTCTGCGACCAGTGCGCCAGTTCGATGCTCCTGAAAGGCGAGTTCCGGATTCGCATGAATGTCGCGCCGGATTTGGACAAACTCTCCCACTCGCGAGGCAAGATTGGCACCGAGATAGCTACCGGCTTCCAGGTCTGCTTGCATCACTGCGGCTCAAGCTTGATGGATTTGGCAATCGCCTGGTACTTGGCGGTGTTATCCGAATAAATACGGCTCAGTGCAACCAGGGACTGAGGGCGTGGCACCACCATGGCCTGTGCTTCCAGGGTCGTGCGCACGGTGGGGTCATTGGCCACTTCACTCAAGGCCTTGTGTAGAGCCATCACCACAGGCTCGGGCGTGTCCTTGCGCACAAAGTAGCCTGCCCAAGTTTCAAACACAAAGCCCTTGAGTGCAGCGCTTTCGTTCAATGTCGGAGACTTCTTGAACAAGTCCTGACGCTCGGCCGACAGCACGACGGGCGCTTTGAGCTTGCCCTCTTCCACCATTTGTACCTGGCCCTTGCCATAAGGTGTAATGAAAATATCGACCTGCCCGGCCATCAGGTCCTGCAGCGCGGGCGCGCCGCCCTTATAGGGCACATGGGTCATCGGGATGCCGGTCAAATGGGACAGGTGCTCGCCGAGCAAATGATAAAGAGAGCCCGGGCCCACACTGGCGAACGTCAGCGGCTTTCCTTCGGCTGCCACTTTGCGAGCATAGGACACCAGTTCGTCGCCGTTGGACACCGGCAGGTCTTTGCGCGCCAGCATCACCAGTGGGTTGATGCTGATCATCTGCACTAGTCGAAAGTCTTCCGGCTTGTATTTGCTGGCCGCAATGGCCAGCGGAGCAAGGATCAATTCGTTCGGTGAGCCCTGGAAAATCATGTATCCATCGGCCGGACTGTTCAATACCTTCTGCACTGCAATGCCGCCGCTGGCACCGCCCAGGTTCTCCACAATGACCGGTTGCCCCAGCTGCTTGGACAGGCTGTTATTGAGGCTTCTAGCAATGATGTCGGACACCCCACCTGCGGGGTACGGCACCATCAGGGTTACTGTCTTCGATGGAAAGGTTTGCGCCGCAGAAAAACCGCAAACAAGTAGCCAAAAAAGGACTGCACTCAAGACCTTGACGCTGAATTTCATATCGTTCCCCTTAATGGTGAATATAGCAATGGGCCCATCGTAGGCAGGCAGATTGATAACGTCCAATGCATTGTGCGTTGTATATTAAATACTTTAGAGTTATCGATAAATATGACTTTAGTCCAAATTCGCCACTTCATTGCACTGGCAAAAGCAGGCTCCTTTGTGAAAGCCTCAGCGGTGTTGTATATCACGCAGCCGGCCCTGAGCCGCAGCATTAAATCGCTGGAAGATGAACTGGGGCGGCTACTGTTTGACCGCATGGGCAAGCGCATCGAACTTACTGCCTTTGGA
>CANBYM010000192.1 GCA_947373605.1 Comamonadaceae bacterium | reverse complement strand
CCGATTCTGGCGATCATGAAACCGTTTGACGGCGCACCTGCCACGATTGGCAATGGTGTCATGGTCGGACTGAATGTGGAAACCAAAGATGCGGCGAACCAAATGCACCAAAAAGCACTGCAATTGGGCGGCAAAGACGAAGGCGCGGTTGGCATGCGTGGTGATAGCTGGTACTGCGGCTACTTTCGTGATCTGGATGGCAACAAGCTCCTTACTTTTTGCATCGTTTGAGCTGACGTGCATACCTTTGATGTAGTGATCATCGGTGCCGGGGCCGCCGGCCTATTTTGCGCAGGCGTGGCCGGCCAAATGGGTATGCGCGTTCTGTTGCTGGACCACAGTGACAAGGTCGCCGAAAAAATACGCATTTCAGGCGGCGGGCGCTGTAACTTCACCAATTTGGACGTAACTGCCAACCAGTTCTTAAGCGCAAATCCACGATTTGCCAAATCCGCCTTGGCGGGCTACTCTTCACATGATTTTGTGAGCCTCGTGCAGCGACACGGCATTGCATTTCACGAAAAGCACAAAGGCCAACTTTTTTGCGACCGGTCCGCTGAGGACATCATCAATTTGCTCTTGAATGAATGCCAAGCCGGTGCGGTAGCCCGCTGGCAGCCTTGTATGGCCTTGGCCATCAGGCATTTTGCGGACAGGCCGTTCGGCAAGTGTGGTGGGAGCTATGAAATTGACACCGACCGTGGCACTGTAATCTGCGGCGCGATCGTGGTAGCGAGTGGCGGTTTGTCGATTCCCAAAATCGGTGCCACCGATTTCGGCTATCGCATTGCCAAACAATTTGACTTGGATGTTGTCCCAACTCGCCCTGCGCTGGTGCCATTAACTTTTAACGAAGCTGAATGGGCGCCTTATGCAGGCTTGTCGGGCCTATCTCTACCCGTTCAAATTGGCACCGGTGCCAAAAAGGAGAGCAAAGAATTTCTGGAAGATTTGCTATTCACCCATCGAGGCTTAAGTGGGCCGGGTGTGCTTCAAATTTCTAGCTACTGGACAGAAGGCACTCCGGTGCGCGTCAATCTTCTGCCGGGTACCGATCTGGCCGCGCAGTTGCTGGCCGCCAAATCCACCTCCAAAAAGCGCATTGCCAACGAATTGGCAAGCATGCTCCCGTCCAGGTTGGCCGACCTGTGGGCAAGCCGTGGGGCGACGCATGGTCACGACTGGAATCGACCCATCAACGAGGCCTCCGACAAGGCATTGCAAGGGCTGTCCCAACTATTGGGTCGCTGGGAGTTAACACCCAATGGCACCGAGGGTTACCGCAAGGCCGAGGTCACCGCAGGTGGCGTGGACACCAAAATGCTTTCCGGTCAGACCATGGAAAGCCGGCAACGCGGCCTGTTTTTCATTGGTGAGGTGGTCGATGTCACAGGCTGGCTTGGGGGCTATAACTTCCAATGGGCATGGTCAAGCGCATTTGCCTGCGCGCAAGGTTTAAAGGCGCGCCTGAAAACGCTATAATGGCAGGCTATTCTGGCAGTTCCCCGTCGGCCAATACTAGTTAAGACGGGAAATACCGCTGAACGTGGCAGGTGGGTCTCGATCTCCCCACCTGACTGGCGACAGCACACTTTTGGAATTTATTACGTAATGACAACGATCCGTGTAAAAGAAAACGAGCCGTTTGACGTCGCTCTGCGTCGCTTCAAGCGCACTATTGAAAAGCTGGGCTTGCTCACCGACTTGCGCGCACGCGAGTTCTATGAAAAGCCCACAGCTGAGCGCAAGCGCAAGAAGGCAGCCGCCGTCAAGCGCAATTACAAGCGTATCCGCAGCATGCAGCTTCCCAAGAAGATGTATTGATCTTCAGGCCGTAAGCCCTTATCGGGTTTGCAAGCCGAAAAGCTCGCCTGGGGACGCTCCGGCGGGCTTTTTTGTTTTAAGCGACCCCAACTCCCGATTCCCTATCTACCCGGAACCCGCAATGTCACTCAAAGACCAAATTACCGAAGACATGAAAACTGCCATGCGCGCCAAGGACAGCGAGCGTTTGGGCACCATCCGCTTGTTGCTGGCGGCCTGCAAACAAAAAGAAATTGATGAGCGCGTGGTATTGGACGATGCAGCCGTAGTCGCAATAGTCGATAAGCTGATCAAACAACGCAAAGACAGCATTGAAGCCTTCCACAAAGCGGAGCGCACTGACTTGGCCGACAAGGAAGAGGCCGAACTCAAAGTGCTTCAGGCTTACCTGCCCCAGCGCATGTCAGCAGAAGAAGTGCTAGTTGATGTGAAGGCCATCGTTGCAGAAATTACAGCCGAACTGGGTCGCGCTGTCGGACCGGGCGACATGGGAAAAATTATGGGCGTGGTAAAAGCCCGTTTGGCCGGTAAGGCTGAAATGGCGGCCGTATCAGCCGCCGTCAAAACGGCGCTGGCTGGCTAATCGCCGAAGGGGGAGCTGTCTCAGCTACCCGCCACCTTCATGCGATTGATCAAAATCGAGCCTACCGTCTTGGCACCATAGTTGTAGGTGTCAGCGCCCACGGCCTCAATGCCTTTGAACATGGCCAGCATATTGCCGGCAATCGTGATCTCGTGCACCGGGAACACAATGCGGCCCTTTTCCACCCAGAAGCCGCTTGCACCGCGTGAATAGTCGCCCGTCACATAGTTCACGCCCTGCCCCATTAGCTCCGTCACAAACAGGCCTGTTCCGAGCTTTTGCAGCATGACATCCAGATCATCACCGGCTTTGGTGAGCTTGGATGTAAACGTCATATTGTGCGAGCCGCCGGAGTTGCCGGTGGTTTGCATGCCAAGCTTCCGCGCTGAGTAGCTGCTTAAAAAATAACCTTGCACCTTGCCGGACTCAACCACCTTGCGCGCCCGTACCCGCACGCCTTCGTCATCAAAAGGAGAACTTCCCTTGCCGCGAAAGACAAACGGGTCTTCAGCGACATCAATGTGTTTGGGAAATACCTGCTTGCCCAATGAGTCCAACAAAAAGCTGCTCTTGCGGTACAGCGCGCCACCACTGATAGCCTGCACAAAAGCCCCCAACAACCCCGCAGCCAGTGGAGACTCAAACAGCACCGGGCACTCGGTAGTAGGAATTTTGCGCGCCTTCAAGCGACTCAATGCGCGCTCTGCAGCGTAACGCCCGACAGCCTGTGCAGACGCCAACTCCTCACTGGAGCGCATAGAGCTGTACCACGCATCACGTTGCATGTCCTTGCCTTTACCGGCAATGGGTGAGACTGACAGTGAATGGCGCGAGGTGGCATAGCCACCCCGGAAACCGTGTGTGTGTGCGCTGAAAAACTGCGACTGCTGCGCCGAAACTGCCGCGCCCTCGCTATTGGTAATGCGTTTATCCACCGCTAATGCAGCAGACTCGCATTCCAGAGCCAATTGCGCAGCCTGTTCACTGGTGATGGCCCAGGGAAAAAACAACTCCAGATCACGCTTGCGGTCGGCCAACGGCGCTATATCTTTCTCGTCAGGCAAACTTGCGAACGGGTCTTCCGCAGTAAAGCGCGCAATGTCAAATGCAGCGGATACCGTTTGTTCAATAGCCACCTGCGAAAAATCCGATGTGCTGGCATTGCCCCGACGTTTTCCGACATAGACCGTCACACCCAGCGATTTGTCACGATTGCGCTCAACGTTTTCCAATTCCCCATTGCGCACAGACACACTCAGGCCGCAGCCTTCTGACACTTCTGCACCCGCATCGGTGGCGCCGATCTTTTTGGCGTGCGTGAGCGCCGCATCCACCAGCGTCTCAAAATACGGCAGGGAATAGGCGAAGCCACTGTCAGACAGCTTGTCGCTGGAAGCGGTTTTTACAGTGGTGATAGGAGTAATGGGGAGTTTCTTCATAGCGAAGGCTATGATACTTGGCTATGTCACGCAAACTTAAAAAAGGCTATTACGTCAAGGGCCAGTTCGTCGCTGAGGGCAGCGCGCTGGATCTTGAGTACAAGCAGGAACTCAAAGGTACCGACGAGCCAACCCGTACCGACCTCAAACGCGAGAGCACGGAACTGCAAAAAGTAGGAGAAGACTTGTTGACGCTGCGCGCCGACCTGATGGCGCGCCTGGAATTGTCCGACAAGCTTGTAGACGCAGTTGCAGAGGCCAAACGCATCACCAACTTTGAGGGGCGCAGGCGCCAGATGCAATTTATCGGCAAACTCATGCGACTGCTGGACCCGGCCAAGTTACAGGAAGTGCGCGATGCCTTAGCAGAGCAGCATCTACCATCCGCGCAAGAAACCGCCGTCTTGCACCAAGCAGAAATCTGGCGTGACCGTTTGATCGCCGGCGATGACGCGGTAGGCCAATGGATAAGCTTAAGCCCTGCGACCGACAGCCAGCAACTGCGTGCTTTAGTGCGCCAGGCCCGTAAAGGCGCCAAACCCGAAAAACCCGGCGAAGCGCTGCGCCACGGCCGAGCTTACCGCGATATTTTTCAATTGGTGCGAGAGCAACTCACGCGCGCTAATGAGCAACCTGACAGCAGCGCCGGTTCAAGCGCCAGGGACGACGGATACGATGGGCAAGACGCATGACGACCCAGAATCCTGCCAGCACGCCACCTGAGCCGGTCAAGATCGGCATCGTTTCAGTAAGTGACCGCGCGTCCGGCGGTGTCTACGAAGACAAAGGCCTTCCGACCCTGCAAGACTGGCTAACCCGTGCATTACAGAACCCGATTACCTTTGAATCACGGTTGATTCCCGACGAAAAGGAACTCATCAGCGCCACGCTCATTGCACTGGTAGAGGCAGGTTGCGCCTTGGTGCTTACCACCGGCGGCACCGGTCCCGCGGTGCGCGATGTTACGCCCGAAGCGACTCTCGCTGTGGCTGACAAAGAAATGCCGGGTTTCGGTGAGCAAATGCGACGCATCAGCCTGGAGTTTGTGCCGACCGCCATTCTGTCGCGCCAGGTTGCCGTAATTCGCGGCAAGTCGCTAATCATGAACCTTCCTGGCCAGCCCAAGTCGATTGCCGAAACGCTGGAAGGCCTCAAAGACAGCGAGGGTAAACCGAAGGTGCAGGGCATTTTTGCCGCAGTGCCCTATTGCATCGACCTGATCGGCGGGCCCTATCTTGAAACTCACGAGGCGGTATGCAAAGCTTTCAGACCAAAAAATGCGGTGCGGCAAAGGCCACTGGTTTAAGCAATTGCAGGCGCAATTGTTGTTTTAGCTAGCTGTAATCAATTGACATCGAACATCGTCGTGATCGCAACCACAGCGATGCCCAACAGCAGCCAGACCAAATGCCTCAAAGACTGGCCGGGACTAACGTGTTTTTGCAACTGCGGAACCAGATCCGCTAAGGCAACATAAATAAAGCTGCTTGCCGCTGCCGCCAGAAAATAAGGCAAAAACGGCTTCAAAGTTTCGACCAGACCGTAACCTGCAAGTCCACCGATCACAGTTAATGTTCCCGCCAAGGCCACTTTCATGGTTGCACGTTTGCCGCCATTAGGGCCTTGACCTACGACTGCCAAGTCACCCAGATGGTGTGGAATTTCGTGTGTGAGCACTGCTAATGAGGCTAAAGCACCTAGTTTGAAATCAGCGATGAATGCGGCGGCAATTAGCAGTCCGTCGCCAAAGCAATGCACGCTGTCTCCGACCAATACGGCCCACACACCTGCCGTGACATTGCCTTGCGCATGGGCAGCGGCGTGGTGATCGAGGTCTACGTCATGGTGGTGTTCATGGCCATGGTGCCAAAGCTCGGCTTTGTCCATAACAAAAAACAGTACCAATCCAGCAAGTAGCGCGGAACATACGCCTCTGGTTTTAATCCCACCCTCCATCGCCTCAGGCAGCAGATGCATGCATGCGGTAGAGAGCAATGCACCTGCGGCGAAGCTGATCATGTCGGGCGCAAAACGACTGGAAGCGTCGGGACTCACCAGTTTCGCGAGCCACACACTGCCAACCCCGGCGATCAAGGTTCCGGCCAAAATTGAAATTAAAAGCATGGGGAAGTTCCGGATGTATTGACTGGGACCGTCTTTGCATTGCGGACATAAAAACGCAATATATTTGCGATATAGTGTAACGCAACTGAATTGCAATAATATCGCCATGCAACCGAATATCGACCCTATCAATGAATTGCTGGTCGCCCACGGACTTCGTCGCACCTATGCGGCTAAATTGGTGCTGGGCTGGTTTTTGGCACATCCCGATATTACATACACGCATGCGCAGTTGCTCTCTGCGCTGGCGCAGGACCAACACGAAGAATTAGACAAAGTCACCTTATATCGCCTAGTCGACCGTCTCACGCAGGTGGGTTTGGTGTTGTGCCGCGTTGATGTGCATCGCGTGCGGCGCTTTCAAGCCATGCCCGCAAGCGTGCATGCGATCCCGCATTTTGAATGCCAGAGTTGCCACCGCGACAGCCCGCTGCAGGACGCACTGAAGGCCAACACGCACGATTTGGAACGGGCCGCACAAAGCGCGCTGGAAGCGCTCAAAGCCTTGGGCTACCAAGGCTACAGCATGGACTTTGCAGTACGCGGTGTATGCGCAGATTGCGTCACGGAAGCCAAGCATTGATCCATACCGAAAAACTTTCGTACTGCTATAGCGGCGACGCGCCCATTCACTTCCCCAATATTGAATTGGCACAAGGCAGCGTGTTGGTACTCAGTGGTCCTTCCGGTTGCGGCAAATCCACCTGGCTTGCGCTGGTTGCCGGATTGATTCAACCCAGCACCGGAACTTTGAAGGTCGCCGGTCAGGCCTTGGGCAGTCTCAGCGGCATCGAAACCGACGCCTGGAGGGCGAAGTCCATTGGCTTTTTGCCACAAAAACTGCACCTCAGCGCTGCGTTAACGGTGGCACAAAACCTGGCCATGGCCCAGTGGGCGGCGGGGCAGCATGAAGATGCGGGCCGCATCGCAAGCACGCTGACTGCCTTGGGAGTCGCTGAACTCGCCAAACGCAAACCTTCGCAACTCTCCGGCGGTCAGGCACAGCGCGTGGCATTAGCGCGCGCCGTGTTGCTCCAGCCCAAGGTCATTCTTGCGGACGAGCCAACGGCCAGTCTAGACGACGAATCCGCAGCCTTTGCAG
>CANBYM010000191.1 GCA_947373605.1 Comamonadaceae bacterium | reverse complement strand
TGGTGTCCAGTCACAGTGAGGCCGCCGCACCGCCCGATGCGGTAGTGGCCCCCACAGATACGGGCGTGCTCTTGATGCGTGTATTGACCGGCAACTACGAGGCTGAAAAGGCCATGCTGGAGCCGGCCCGACGTACCCTGCAATGCACGCCCTTCAAGTCAGCCTGATGAACAAAATGCCTAACACCTACACCCTGCACGGCTGGCACCTTTCCTATTACACCGGCAAGGTGTTGTGTTACCTGCGCTACAAAGGCATCGACTTTGACGGCCCGCGCGCCAGCGCTTGGACGCTGTTGCACCAGATCAAGCGGCGCTTTGGTGCAGCGGTGATGCCGGTGCTTGTTACCCCGCAGGGGGAATGGATACAGGACTCGGGCGACATCATCGACCGGCTGGAACAGCGTTATCCACAGCGAAGTGTTACGCCCAACGACGCAGTAGTGCGTTTTGCGAGTTGCGTTATGGAGGCCTGGGGCGATGAGTGGTGGGTGCCGGTGGCGATGCATTCGCGCTGGAGTTATCCGGAGAACTACGCGCTCTTTGTCAAAGACGCCGGGACACAGTTGCTGCCGGGCATGCCGGGATTTTTGCAACGCATGGCGGTCGGCAAAGTGGCCGGTGGGCTGCGCGCCATGTTGCATAACGCGGGCGTGCGGCCTGTGCAGTTCGAGGCGCTGGAGCAGTGGACCTGCAACATGCTCGACAAGCTGGACACCCACTTTGCAGCGCAGCCCTACTTGTTTGGCGACAGCCCCTCACTGGGTGACTTCGGGCTGGTCGGCACCATGTATGGGCATCTGGGACGTGACCCTTGGCCTGCGCGGGAGTGGGTCGGCAAACGGCCGCATTTGCGCGCCTGGATAGACCGCATGGCGCAGACGCGCAGTGCACCGCAGGGTGATGAACCTTTGATCACCCACCGCATTAATGCGACCACGCTGGACCCCATATTCGCCACCCTTTTTGCAGAGTTCACATCGTATGTGTCGCAGGTCAATGCGCAGGTCCAAGCTGCGCTGGCGTCTTCGCCACCCGGCCAACTGCTTCGCCGCAGTCTGGATGACGTGCAACTACACACGCCCTTTGGCACCATCAAACGCAAAGCCCTGCCTTTCGCCGTGTGGAAGGTGCAAGGTGTACTGGCGGTCTTTGCGGCCATGGGCACGCAGGATCAGGCACGGGTACGCACGTGGGCGGCCCCGCTGGGGGGTGAAGCATTTCTCAATCTGGACCTGGCCTGCTTGCAGCGCAGCGGCCTGCGCGTGCGTGCAGCCAGCTAAAAGGGAGTCGCAGCGATGAACAACCCCGCTCTACACGGCGCCTGGTGGGTCTGGCCGCTGGCCCTCGTGTTGTACGGGCTTTTTCGCCTTTGGTATGACAACTGGCGCGGCCCCTTGCGCATCGAAGAGATTGACTACTTCATGCAGAAGAGCCGAAGCAGCAGCAATGCATCGCACACCGATGAAGCCACCCTGCGCAAGTTTCTGGAAGAGGACGACGGCAAGGAGTTTGTCATGTGCAATCTGGTGCGCCTGCACAGTGGCCTGGTGCCCCACCCGATGACAGGTGTTCCCACACCGGCACGCGAACTGATGCAGGAATATGGACGCCATTTCGTAATTCAGCTTTTACTGCGTGGCG
Organism: Comamonadaceae bacterium; assembly: GCA_947373605.1. GTDB lineage: Bacteria > Pseudomonadota > Gammaproteobacteria > Burkholderiales > Burkholderiaceae_C > Allorhodoferax. Next base: position 5,430 of record CANBYM010000191.1, on the reverse strand, counting down.
GGCACCCGGTGATGGCAAGCCGCAAGATTGCTGGCTACATTGATGCTTGGAACGCACCACCGGATGAGGGCTGGAGCATCGCCGGCATGATGCGCTACCGCAGCCGGCGCGACATGATGCTACTGGCTACGCAAGAACGCTTTGTACGCGCTCACCCGTTCAAGATTGCGGCGGTCGACAAGACGTTTTCGTTTCCGACGCAGGTGATCGCCGAAATGGTGTTACGTCCGCGCGGTGTGGTTGCACTGGTGCTGCTGTTGGCAGCCGCACTGGTGCATCTGGCTTCCCTTCTGGTGTAAACATGCCCGCCCTGAAATCTGCCATCAGCCGCACCCTTACCCGTCTGGTCACCAGCCCGGCGCTTCGCAGTGCGTCGCGTAAGCGGTATGCATTGTTGCGCCGGTTGCGCGCTGCTCCGGCGCAAGTGCATTACTTTCATCAGGCGGATGACCCGTACAGCCATTTGGCGGCCCTGCAGTTGGAAGCATTAGTCAAACGCTACCGCGTGGAGCTGATCGCCTATCTGGTGCCACCACCGGACGCGGCTGCGGCTCCCGATTCAGAGCACTTGCGGCAGTGGTCGGCCCGTGATGCACAGCGGCTGGCAGCGCACCACGGTCTGAACGCACCTGATTTTTCGCAGCCATTTGCCAGCCTACACACAGCCCCCGATTCAATGCTTTGTCAGGCGCTTCGCGCCAGCGGCGGTGCACCGGTGATTGCGGCAAAGGCGATGGAACAAGGCCATGCGTTGCGCGCAAAGTGGGGTCACTATCTGGGAGCCATGTTTTATTTTGAAGGGGAATGGTACTGGGGCATAGACCGCTTGCACTACCTGGAGCAACGTCTTCACGAGGCGGGCCTGGCACTCACAGATGAACGCTCTTCAGTGGTGCCAGCACAAGCATTGCGCTTGGGCGATGTGCCGCCACTGGCATCGCCAGCACTGCGGCCTACTATCCACTTCTACTGCTCACTGCGCAGCCCCTACACCTACCTTGCCATATCGCAGGTGCAGCGCCTGGCACAGCACTACGGTGCAGCGCTGCAAATCCGCTTTGTACTGCCCATGGTGATGCGCGGCTTGCCGGTACCGCTGGCAAAGCGCCTGTACATCACGCGCGATGCCAAGCGCGAAGCCGAACGTCTGGGACTCCCCTTTGGCAGCATCGTCGATCCCGTAGGCACACCGACAGAGCGCGGTCTGGCGCTGTTGCACAAAGCCATTGCATTGGGTCGGGGCGTTGAATTAGCGCAATCTTTTTTACAGGGCGTGTTTGCCGACGGCGTGGATGCGGGAAGCGATGGGGGCTTGTTGCTGCTTGCGCGACGGGCGGGCCTAAGCCAGTCCGATGTACATGCCGCGCTTCAAGAGGACAGTTGGCGCGCCGTGGCCGAGGCCAACCGCACCGACATGCTTTCGCGCGGGCTCTGGGGCGTACCCTCATTGCGCGTCAATGAAATGCCGGCAATGTGGGGACAGGACCGACTGTGGATGGTCGAACAGGATCTGGTGCACGCGCTGACGATGCACGATCAATCGCTGGAAAGTGAAACATGATGAAAAAAATCGCAATCGGATTATTGGTGTTACTGATGGTGACAGGCACATCGTTCTACCTCGTGGGCGGCAGGCTCGGCGTGCTGTTGCTGTATGTGAAATACGTACTGCGCAAAGAGGCGGCACCCGCTCACGACATCAGCTGGCAAGCCGGACCGGCAAACGCCAACGCACTGGACCGCAAGAAAAAACCGAATGTCATTTTGATTGTGGCTGACGACCTGGGTTTCAACGACATCACACTCAACGGTGGCGGCATTGCCGATGGCACGGTGCCCACGCCCAACATCAACCGCATCGCACAAGAAGGTGTGAATTTTCAAACCAGCTATTCGGGCAATGCCACTTGCGCACCATCGCGTGCGGCTATCATGACCGGGCGTTATCCGACCCGCTTCGGCTTTGAGTTCACCCCGGTGCCCAAGCAGTTCATGCAAGCCATCGGCAACCACTCGGTGCCGGGAAATTTGCGCGCACCGATTTACCACGCAGAGCGCGAGGCGGACCTTATCCCCTATGAAGATCAGGGCCTGCCACAGTCGGAAATCTCGATTGCCAAGCTGCTCAAAGGCGCGGGTTACCACACGATGCATATCGGCAAATGGCATCTGGGCGACGCGCCGCAGTTCCGCTCTAACGCGCATGGATTTGACGAGGCTTTGTCCTTTCTGCACGGTGGCTCCATGTACCTGGCGGAGGACAGCGCCAACGTGGTCAACGCCAAACAGGACTATGACGTGATTGACCGCTTTTTGTGGGCGGCACATCCCTTTGGCATTCGCTTTAACAACAGTGAAGTATTCAAGCCGAAGAACTATGCCACCGACTACCTGACGGACGAAGCCCTTAAGGCCATTGCAGCGAACAAGAATCAGCCGTTCTTTCTCTACCTGGCCTACAACGCGCCTCACACGCCGCTGCAAGCCACCCGGGAAGATTACGATGCCCTGCCCCAAATCAAAGACCACACCCTGCGGGTGTATGCCGCCATGATCCGCTCACTGGACCGCAATATCGGACGGGTGCTGCAGTCCCTCAAAGAACAGGGATTGGACGATGACACACTGGTCATATTCACCAGTGATAACGGTGGCGCCAATTACATCGGCATTGAAGGTATTAACAATCCCTACCGCGGCTGGAAGGCGACGTTTTTTGAAGGCGGCATCCGTGTGCCGCTATTCATGCGCTGGCCCGCACGTCTGCCCCAAGGCGAAAAGCTGAGCGACCCGGTGAGCCACTTTGATATCTTCAACACCACAGCTGCTGCGGCAGGCGTAGCCCCACCGTCAGACCGGCCTATGGACGGCGTCAACCTGCTGCCTTTTATTGACAAAAAAGCGTCGGGGCGGCCGCATGAAACGCTGTACTGGCGTACCGACTCGTACCGGGTTATACGCGAGCACGACTGGAAGTTGCAAGTCACACAAAACCCGCGCAAGGACTGGCTGTACGACCTGGTCAACGATCCGTATGAAAAGCGCAACCTGGCAAGTTCGGATCCTGATCGGGTGAAAAGTCTGACGAACAAGATCGTTGAATTCAACAAGACGCAGGTGAAGCCCATGTGGCCCTCATTGGGCGAGGGACCGATTGCAATTGACAAGACTTTGAAGCAGCCGCAGTCGGCGGACGATGAGTTTATTTATTACTCCAATTAAATTTTCACTACACCCCGAAAATCCGGGCAAGCCGAACCATGACGCCTTGCGGCCAGGGCGCCACATACCGCAGTCGGGGCCGCTTCGCTTCTGCCGCTTTGACAATCTGCGCCACGATGGACCGCGTGTCCCTCGCCTCCAGAAAGTCAAACGTACGTTTCTCTTCGGCCTTCAACTTCGGCACCAGGTGCTTGAAGTAGGACTGCTCGCCCATCCAGGCGTATTTGCGGTCCGTCATCAACTGGTTGAAACCGGTATGGATTGCGCCGGGTTCGATCAAGGCGACGTGAACGTTTTTATGCAGCTTGTCCAGCTCAGCGCGCAAACCTGCTCCGGCTGCAGAGAGTGCGAATTTGGTCATGGAGTACGGCATCAGAAACGGCATCGGTAAGCGCCCGGCGATGGAACTCACCAGTAGCACCGTGCCGCGCTCCCGCGCGATCATGCCCCTTAGTGTGAGTTGCGTGAGTTCCAGTGTGGAAAACACATTGATCTCAAAGGCGCGGCGCACGCGGCCCATGTCCACCTCCGCCAGCGAACCGGACTCGCCCACCGCAGCGTTGTTGATGAGCACATCAATGTCTATTGAAAGCACCTGTTCGCGGTCCTGCGGCACGGTGATGTCGAGTTTGAACACTTCAATATTCAGTGCGCGCTCTTTGGCTTGCTGATCCAGCGCATCAGCCTGCGCCACGTTGAACGTGGTGGCAATCACGCGGTGGCCGTGGGCGGCAAGTGCAAATGCGGCGTCACGCCCGATACCTGTGCCCGCGCCGGTTATAAGAATGGTTTTTTTCATAGAAGGCCTATGTGTAGTGCGCTCATGATGCGCCAAAAAAAAGGGCCTTTAATTGGCTAGCCGTTTAGTTAACTTGTTGATAGAATACTGTACGTTTAAACAGTTTTCTTGAATCTTGCTATCCACTTTTGAAGCCCGTTTTGATGTATCCCCAGAAGTTTCAGAACTTCTGGCTCAAAACGCATGTCATTGGTCTTGGGGATTGCAAAAAGCTTGGAGTCTGCGATTTAGACAAGGATTTAGCAAATCATGGGCATACGCGGAACTTTGTAAATTAGGATTCACTAGCAAGCAAGTTGGATCTTTATTGATAGCTGTTGATATGCGTTTTGCCGCTATCAAGGAAGTGAAATACCCGCGACTAAACGCCTTTTGGCGCTGTAGTCGGGGCATCTGATTTCGCAATCAAATATTCCTGCTTCGTCTGCTGCTGCATGGATATGGCTTGCGCCTCACCATGGCTTATGCGTGCATCCACAGGCACATCGGACAATTCCTGCCCTGAATCAATCTTTGGTTTGCGTTTCTTGTACGCAGTACGCTTCACCCCCGATGGCCACCCAATTTCCCCCGGGTATGGCCACTTCAAACTCCCCCACCTGAATTGATCGGGAACGGGTAGTCAAGCCGGCGTCGTCGGCACCTGTTTGGCGGGACATAACCCGACCTTCCCGAGTGGAGGTCACGGAGTGAATGTCTTGAAGCCGCACAAGCAAACAACCATCTTTACCCTTCTGGGTCTGCGCAAGAGCCAGCGCGACATAGAGCGCATCACCGGCATCGATCGCAAGACCATCCGGTCGTACCAGCGCCAGTTCGAGGCCAGTCGGTCAAACTCCCCCGGGGTGGCCACCGACCCGCCCGAGCAAATTCCCCCACCCTGGCCACCGACTGTGGTGGCGGCGGCAGTGACCAGCAGCACCTCCAAGTGCGAACCGCACCGCGCCTTCATCGACGCACAACTGCGGCTGGGCCGCAACGCCACGGCCGTCTACCAAGACCTGGTAGATCTGCACGGCTTTGATGGTGCCTACAACTCGGTCAAACGCTTTGCGGCCACTGTGCGCCATAAAGCCCCCGAGCAGTTCGACCGCCTGTCCTTCCAGCCCGGCGAGGAGATGCAGGTGGACTACGGTGAAGGTGCACCCACCCGTGTGCCCGGCAGCGAGCGTTATCGCAAGCCTCGCCTGTTCGTGGCCACGCTGCGCTACTCAAGGCGCAGCTTCCGCCGGGTGGTCTGGAAATCCGGCCAGCAGGTCTGGGCCGAGTTACACGAACAGGCCTGGCGCTACTTCGGCGGCAGCACGCGCTACGTGGTGCTGGACAACCTGAAGGAAGGCGTTCTCAAGCCCGACCTGTACGAGCCTGAGCTCAACCCCGTCTTTGCTGCCACGCTGGCTCACTATGAG
>CANBYM010000190.1 GCA_947373605.1 Comamonadaceae bacterium | reverse complement strand
GAAGCCATGATGGTCTGTGAAGCCGCCGGTTACGACATCGTGATTGTCGAAACGGTGGGTGTGGGCCAGAGCGAAATCGCGGTTTCGCACATGACGGATATGTTTGTGCTGATGCAGCTTCCCAACGCTGGTGACGATTTGCAGGCCATCAAAAAGGGCGTGATGGAGCTAGCCGATTTGGTGGTCATCAACAAGGCTGATATTGATGCCGATGCCGCCATGCGTGCGCAGGCGCAGATCACTTCCAGCTTGCGTTTGCTCGGATTCAGCGGAAGTCCAAATGACCCACATAGTGACAAGCACTGGCAGCCTCAGGTCATTCGACTGAGCGCAATGCATGGGCAGGGGCTCGATAGCTTCTGGGGTGCGGTCAGTCAATTTCAGTCATTGCAAACGGCCAACGGCCTGATGGCGCAGCGGCGGCAAAACCAGGCGCTGGCGTGGATGTGGGAGCGCATTGACGCCGGCCTCAAGCGGGCCTTTAAAGACAACGTGGCGGTGCGCGAGCAACTGCCGTCCGTCACCGCTGCAGTGCAGGCGGGCCACATGGCCGCCAGTACCGCAGCACGCAACCTGCTGGCGGCGGCCCGGCTTTTTTAACAACCCTTTTCACCACAAGCGAGAGAGACCATGCACGACATCCTTGAACAACTAGAAGCCAAGCGCGAACTTGCGCGCATGGGCGGTGGCCAGAAGCGTATTGATGCCCAGCACAAAAAGGGCAAGCTCACTGCGCGTGAGCGCATTGAGGTGCTGCTCGACGAAGGCACGTTTGAAGAGTGGGACATGTTCGTCGAGCACCGCTGCGTGGACTTCGGCATGGCCGACCAGAAGATTCCGGGCGACGGTGTGGTTACCGGTTACGGCATGATCAACGGCCGCTTGGTATTTGTGTTCAGCCAGGACTTCACGGTGTTCGGCGGGGCGTTATCGGAGGCGCACGCCGAGAAAATCTGCAAGGTCATGGACCAGGCGATGAAGGTGGGCGCGCCAGTGATCGGCTTGAACGACTCGGGCGGTGCGCGTATTCAGGAGGGCGTGGCCTCTTTAGGCGGTTATGCGGATGTATTCCAGCGGAACGTGATGGCCAGCGGTGTGATTCCGCAGATCAGCATGATCATGGGCCCCTCAGCCGGTGGCGCGGTGTACAGCCCGGCCATGACCGACTTCATTTTCATGGTCAAAGACAGTTCCTACATGTTTGTGACCGGCCCTGAGGTGGTGAAGACCGTTACGCACGAAGAAGTGACCGCCGAAGAACTCGGTGGCGCGGTGACGCACACCACCAAAAGCGGTGTGGCTGACCTCGCGTTTGAGAACGATGTTGAAGCGTTGCTCATGCTACGCCGCCTATACAACTACCTGCCCTTAAGCAACCGCGAAAAAGCCCCGGTGCGCAAGAGCGGCGACCCCGCGGACCGCCTGGACAAGAGCCTGGATACCCTGGTGCCGGACAACGCCAACAAGGCCTATGACATGAAGGAGCTGATCGTCAAAACGGTAGACGATGGCGACTTCTTTGAGATCCAGCCCGAGTACGCAAAGAACATCCTGATCGGATTTGCCCGTATGGATGGCCAGACTGTGGGCATTGTGGCCAACCAGCCATTGGTGTTGGCAGGTTGCTTGGACATCAAGAGCAGTATCAAGGCCGCACGCTTTGTGCGCTTCTGCGATGCATTCAATATTCCTGTCATCACTTTTGTGGATGTGCCAGGCTTCATGCCCGGTACTTCTCAAGAGTACGGCGGCATCATCAAGCACGGCGCCAAGTTGCTCTACGCATACGCTGAATGCACTGTGCCCAAGATCACCGTGATTACGCGCAAGGCCTATGGCGGCGCGTATGACGTGATGGCGTCCAAGCACTTGCGCGGCGATGTGAACTTTGCCTGGCCTAATGCCGAGATTGCGGTGATGGGTGCCAAGGGTGCGGTGGAAATTATTTTCCGTGAAGACAAGGGCGATCCGGAGAAACTGGCCGCCAAAGAGGCCGAATACAAGGCGCGTTTTGCGAACCCGTTTGTGGCGGGTGCGCGGGGCTTTATTGATGATGTGATTTTGCCGAACGAGACGCGTAAACGTATTTGTCGCTCCTTGGTGATGCTCAAGGACAAGAAGCTGGAAAACCCATGGCGCAAGCACGGGAACATTCCGCTGTGATTTGTGTATCTCGCCATCGGGTGTTGGTTGGTGGGCATGGGGCGCCTATGCAATTTGCTTCTTGTCCCCCGGCCTTCGGCCTTATCCATTACCTACGCAAATTGCACAGGCACTCCATGCCTGAAGTGACGCAGTTTGCGCGCGTATTGAAACAGCGTGCGTCAACCACTCCTTTCGCAGCAGCGGGTACGGCGTGTCTGCCGCAGCATGGCCTTGGGATTTTGCCAAGTAAAGGAGGAGCGCGCAGCGCGGGGGACATGAGCGGTAGTAGATACGCCATGTCCGATGGGGGCTCAGAAAAAATCCACGGCATTGCAAACACAAACGCAACCGTATAAATAACGTTAGGAGAAATCGATGTTTACCAAAATCCTGATTGCAAACCGTGGCGAAATTGCCTGCCGCGTGATCGCAACTGCCCGCAAGATGGGCATCAAAACTGTGGCCGTTTACTCCGAGGCCGACAAAGACGCGCGCCACGTCATGCTGGCCGATGAAGCCGTGCACATCGGCCCGGCCGCGAGTCGCGAGAGCTATTTGCAGGCGGAAAAAATCATTGCTGCCTGCAAGCAGACTGGTGCACAGGCGGTCCACCCCGGCTATGGCTTTTTGAGTGAGAACGCCGAGTTCTCCAAGCGCATTGAAGAGGAGGGTATTGCCTTCATCGGGCCCAAGCATTACTCCATTGCCGCCATGGGCGACAAGATCGAGTCCAAGAAATTGGCAGGCGCAGCGGGCGTGAACTGCATTCCCGGCGTGAACGATGCCATCGAAACCGCTGAAAAGGCCGTCGAAATTGCCAATGGCATCGGCTATCCCGTCATGATCAAGGCATCCGCCGGCGGCGGTGGCAAAGGGCTAAGGGTTGCGTTCAATGACAAAGAAGCATTTGAAGGCTTCACTAGCTGCCGCAATGAAGCGCGTAACAGCTTTGGCGATGATCGCGTGTTCATCGAGAAGTTTGTCGAAGAGCCCCGCCATATTGAAATCCAGCTCATCGGTGACGCGCACGGCAATGTGTTGTATCTTAACGAGCGCGAGTGCTCGATTCAGCGCCGCCATCAGAAGGTGATCGAAGAGGCGCCATCGCCCTTCATCAGCGAGAAAACCCGCAAGGCCATGGGTGAACAGGCCGTGGCATTGGCCAAGGCCGTGAAGTACCAAAGTGCCGGTACGGTTGAGTTCGTGGTCGGCAAGGACGAGAGCTTTTACTTTCTGGAAATGAACACGCGCTTGCAGGTGGAGCATCCTGTCACTGAGGCGATCACCGGTCTCGATCTGGTTGAGCTGATGATCCGGGTGGCCGCCGGCGAAAAACTGCCGCTCACCCAGGCCGACGTCAAACGCAACGGCTGGGCGATGGAGTGCCGCATCAACGCGGAAGACCCGTTCCGCAACTTCCTGCCTAGCACCGGCCGTCTGGTTCGCTTTGCGCCACCGCAGCAAACCATGTGGCAGGGCGACATTGACCACCTTTTTGGCGTGCGGGTGGACACTGGTGTGCAGGACGGCGGTGAGATCCCCATGTTTTACGACTCGATGATTGCCAAGCTCATCGTGCATGGCAAAGACCGTCTGGACGCCATTGCCAAAATGCGCGAAGCCCTCAATGGCTTTGTGATCCGTGGCGTGTCGAGCAACATTCCGTTCCAGTCCGCACTGCTGGCGCATCCCAAGTTCACCCAGGGTGATTTCAACACCGGCTTTATCGCAGAGCACTACTCCAAGGGCTTTTTTGCCGAAGACGTGCCGCATGACGACGCCAACTTCCTTACCGCGCTGGCTGCCTTTGTACGCCGCAAGTCGCGCGAGCGTGCGGCCACCATCAGCGGTCAGCTGCCCGGCTACGCGGTCGAAGCGGGCAAAGACTATGTAGTCGTGACCTTGTCTGCAGATGGCAAAAACACCTACACGCCCGTGCACGTAGACGAGTTTGTCGGTGAAACCGGCTCAGCCCATGTGCGCGTGGGCGCATCAAGCTACGAGATTCGCAGCCAGTCGCGTCTGAATGACATTGCAATCACCGGCACAGTGAATGACGAGCCCTTTACTGCGCAAGTGGAACGCGGCACGCCCAAGAACCCGCTGGCATTGCGCGTGCAGCACAATGGCACCCGTATCGATGCGCTCGTCATGTCGCCCCGGATGGCTGAGTTGCATGCACTGATGCCCTTTAAGGCTCCACCGGATTTGAGCCGCTTTGTGCTGTCGCCCATGCCCGGATTGCTGGTGGATGTGGCAGTGGTGCCCGGCCAGAAGGTGCAGGCTGGGGAGCGCGTGGCGGTGATCGAAGCCATGAAGATGGAAAACGTATTGTTCGCTGCCGCCGATGGTGTCGTGGGCAAGGTGCTGGCCGCCAAGGGCGAGTCGCTCAGTGTGGACCAGGCTATTGTCGAATTTGTTTGAACTGCCACCCATTGGACTAACCATGAAAAGACCATTTCAGGTGCTGGGCATCCAGCAGATTGCCATAGGCGCAACGGACAAAAACCGTTTGAAAGCGCTTTGGGTGGACATGCTGGGCCTGGCAGTGACCGGCACATTCCAAAGCGAGCGGGAAAACGTCGACGAAGACATTTGCACCATGGGCGCAGGTCCGTTCAAGGTGGAAGTGGATTTGATGCAACCCATTGATCCCGACAAGAAGCCTGCAGTGCACACCACGCCGCTGAACCATGTGGGTTTGTGGATTGACGATTTGCCCACCGCCGTGGAATGGCTCACTCGGCAAGGTGTGCGCTTTGCACCCGGCGGCATCCGCAAGGGGGCTGCGGGGTTTGATATTTGCTTCTTGCACCCCAAGGCCAACGATGAATTCCCTATCGCGGGTGAAGGAGTATTGATTGAGCTGGTTCAGGCACCACCGGAAGTCGTGAAGGCCTTTTCGCAATTGGCAAACCCTGGTCACAGCGCTTAGGCAAGCGGGGCGCAGGCGCAATGTAGGGCGCTTATTTTTGCGGCGATTGCGTCTCGCGCTTGGCGCGGGCGCGCTCCAAGGCTGCCTCAATCACCTGGCGCTTTTTGTCCAGTACTTTGGGGTCCGTGTGTTGAGAGTGGGCGCTTAAGTCAGAGAGTTTGGTGCGTGCCTTTTCTTCCAACCGTTGGTCGCTTACGATTGCATCATGCGCCCTCTGAAGCTTGGTGTGCGCATAGCGAGTTCTTGCTGTGTCGGCTAGTTCGGCGGACCACGCAGCCCAGCCCGTGCGTCCGAGCGTTATGTTCTCCAGCAGGATGCAGTCCACAGGGCACACAGGCAGACACAGCTCGCAACCCGTGCAGTGAGTTTCAATGATTGTGTGCATGCCCTTGTTGACGCCCATGATGGCATCGACCGGACAGGCCTTGATACATAGCGTGCAGCCGATGCACCAGTCTTCGTCGATAAATGCCACACTGCGCGGAGCTTCCACGCCAAACTCGCTTGACAGTACTACCACCGGCTTGCCGGTGATCGCAGCGAGGCGATTAATGCCTTCAGCACCGCCCGGCGGGCATTGGTTAATGCCAGCGTTGCCGGTAGTGATGGCTTGCGCATAGGCTGCGCAATCGGGATACCCGCAACGTGTGCACTGTGTCTGCGGTAGTGCGTCCAGAATGCGTGCAGACAACTGATCGCGCGCTGTCAAAGCAGCCTCGGCTTTCACAGAGGCTGAGGGGGTCACTGTGCTGCGGACGCGCTATTGGCCAGCGCTTTCTTTGCAGGTGTCACCTTCTTCGCAACTACCGCCTTAGGTGCAGCGGCTTTTGCAGGGGCAGCAGGTATCGTTTTAGAGACCGGTGCGGCCACTTTGTTGGCGACTGGCTTGACAGCCTTTACACTTGTGGCTGCTTTGACAACAGGAGCAATTACCGGCGCAGCGACAGGAGTCGCCGTTGCCTGCGGCAGCTTGTTGTGGTCCAGAATGAAAGCCTTGACCTGCGGGTACACATGCTCGCGCCAGCGGCGGCCGGCGAAGATGCCATAGTGTCCAGCACCTTTGGCCTCGAAGTGTCGTTTGTCGCCTTTAGCAACGCCGCTGCAGATTTCGTGAACTGCGCGGGTCTGGCCGGAGCCGGAAATATCATCCAACTCTCCTTCGACGGAGAGCAGTGCGGTGGTTTTGATGTCGCCGGGGCGCACGCGTTCGATTTTGCCGTTGACGCCTTTGACATCCCATGTGCCGTTGACAAGCGCAAAGTCCTGAAACACTACGCGGATGGTTTCCAGGTAGTAGTCCGCATCCATGTCGAGCACAGCGTTGTACTCGTCGTAGAACTTGCGATGTGCTTCGGCACTGGCGTCGTCACCCTTGATCAAGTCCTTGAAATAGTCGTAATGGCTGTTGGCGTGGTTGCTGGGGTTCATTGCCACAAAGCCGGTGTGCTGCAGGAAGCCGGGATAGACGCGGCGGCCTGCGCCCGGAAACGTGGTTGGCACGCGGTAAATGACGTTGTTCTCGAACCAGTCGTGGCTCTTGTTCATTGCCAAATTGTTGACGGCGGTGGGTGACTTGCGCGCATCAATGGGGCCACCCATCATGGTCATGGTTAGTGGCGTGGTCTCACCACGGCTTGCCATCAGCGACACAGCGGCCAGCACCGGCACGGTAGGCTGGCAAACGCTCATCACGTGGCAGTTGCCGTATTTGCTTTGCACGTGACGGATAAATTCCTGCACGTAGTTGACATAGTCATCCAGGTGGAACTCACCTTCCGACAGAGGCACCAGACGCGCGTTCTTCCAATCGGTGACGTACACCTTGTGATCGCGCAGCATGGTTTTTACCGTATCGCGCAGCAAGGTGGCGTAGTGGCCCGAAAGTGGCGCAACGATCAGTACTGCCGGCTGGCCTTTAATTTTTTCCAGCGTCTCAGGGCTGTCGGTAAAGCGCTTGAACCGGCGCAACTCGCAGAAAGGTTTGTCGATTTCAATGCGCTCATGGATCGCTACGTCGACGCCGCCGACATCAATGGTGCGCAGGCCAAACTCGGGCTTCTCGTAGTCTTTTCCT
>CANBYM010000189.1 GCA_947373605.1 Comamonadaceae bacterium | reverse complement strand
TGCTCTCCGTTTGCGCGGCAAACACAAGGCCATTTACACGCCTCACGTCGATACCGGCGACTTCATCGTCGTTGTAAATGCAGCTCAGCTGCGCGTCACCGGCGCCAAGCCGCTTGACAAGGTGTACTACCGCCATTCGGGTTACCCCGGCGGCATTACTGCAACCAACTTCCGCGACATGCAAGCAAAGCATCCTGGCCGCGCTTTGGAAAAAGCCGTCAAGGGCATGTTGCCAAAAGGTCCTCTGGGCTACGCCATGATCAAGAAGCTCAAGGTGTACGGTGGTGCTGAGCATCCCCATACCGCCCAGCAGCCCAAGGTTCTGGACATTCCTGGAATTTCTGCCAACGCAGTCAAGAAAGAGGCCGCTAAATGATCGGTGATTGGAACAATGGAACAGGCCGTCGCAAATCCAGCGTCGCCCGTGTGTTCCTGAAAAAGGGCTCCGGCCAAATCGTTGTGAACGGCAAGGCCATCGAAAACTTCTTCGGTCGTGCTACCTCGATCATGATTTGCAAGCAGCCCCTGCTGCTGACAAACCACGCTGAAACATTTGACATCATGGTCAATGTGGCAGGCGGCGGCGAGTCCGGACAAGCAGGTGCTACACGCCACGGCATTACCCGTGCGCTGATTGACTACGATGCAACGCTCAAGCCCGCCTTGAGCCAAGCCGGCTTCGTGACGCGTGATGCGCGCGAAGTTGAACGTAAAAAGGTCGGCTTCCACGGCGCACGTCGTCGTAAGCAGTTCTCCAAGCGTTAATCGCAGGCAACATTCAGTTGCAATTCAAAAGGCCGGCGGAACGCAAGTTCCGGCGGCCTTTTTACATGGGGCTGCTAGACTTCGCGCTCCATGAGATTTCGCCTGCTCCGCCGCCGTTTAACCATCAGTGCGCCCCGTATGGCAGTGCGCAGCGCATTGCCATGGCCTTTGCGCTGGGCGATCGTGGCGATCGTGTTCGGTTTCTGTGCGTCTATCGGCTTGTGGGCCTTTGAGTTCGGTAAAGACATAGCCGGCTTAGACCAGGGCTCTAAAGCCGAGGTGTTGCAACTGCGTACCAAGGTGACTGAACTTCAGACTGAATTGGATAAAGCGCGGGAAGATCGTGACAAGGCACAGTCCATTGCCAATACGGCAGGTACGTTGGTGACCGTGGAAAAAGCAGCGCAAGAGAAGGTGTTGCAGCAGATCAAGCAGTTAGAGGCAGACAATAGGACCCTCAAGGATGATTTGGGGTTCTTTGAAAAATTGATACCGGTAAGCGGTGTTGATGGCGTTGCAATTCGTGGGCTGCAGGCAGAGTTGCAAACCGACGTGGGATTAAAATGGCAGATTCTGGTGATACAGGCCAGTAAAAATGCCGCCGAGTTCAATGGAAAAATTGAGTTGACCTTCACGGGGCAATTGGCTGGAAAGCCATGGACAGTGACCTTGCCTCAGCAAGTGGTGAAGGTCAGGCAGTACGGCCGGCTTGAGGGCGTGTTTGAAGTGCCCGCCCAAGTCGTCGTAAAAGGCGTGGCGGCCCGTATCTTAGAAGGTGCGGCGGTACGGGCCACACAGGCAATCAAGTTGTAATTCAACAAAGGTGGAATATGTTTAATAAGAAAAAGCAACCTCCCATTAAGAGCCTGATCGCTGAAGGCAGCCAAATTACAGGCAATATTTCATTCGCAGACGGTATGCGCATCGACGGCGAAGTTAGTGGCAACATACGTGCCGCGGCTGATACTCCAAGTATCTTGGTTATATCGGAGTCGGCAATAATCGCCGGCGAAGTAACTGCCGACCACATCATCATCAATGGCAGCATCAAGGGCCCTGTGCACGCGCGGTTGATGCTTGAATTGCAACCCAAGGCGCGCATAGAGGGCGACGTGCAATATGCGGCCCTCGAAATGCACCAGGGAGCGCTGATTACCGGTCAGTTGCGGCCATTGCTGGGTGATGAAGAAAAGCCCACACTCAAACTAGCGGCAAATAACCAGTAAAACAATTCCCGAGCAATTTGCTGTACTATCGGCGCTCTTCCTGATTTGACCGGAGTCATCTATGAGCGCAGTCGCCGAAAATATCCAAACCGAAATGCCCGCCCCGATTTTGTTTACAGACAGCGCGGCGGCCAAAGTTGCCGATCTCATTGCAGAAGAAGGCAACCCTGAATTGAAATTGCGTGTGTTCGTTCAGGGTGGCGGTTGCTCGGGTTTCCAGTACGGATTCACGTTTGACGAAATTACCAACGAAGACGACACCACTATGACCAAGAACGGTGTGTCATTGCTGATCGATGCGATGAGCTATCAGTATCTGGTTGGCGCTGAAATTGATTACAAAGAAGACTTGCAAGGCGCGCAGTTCGTGATCAAAAATCCGAACGCGACGACGACCTGTGGTTGCGGTTCCTCTTTTTCGACCTAAGGTCAGTTCGAATCGTTTATCCGGTTTTACGCCGGGTATATTGCGCCCAGAATTCTTTCCCCTCGGGCCCCGGTAACTTCTTTTGCACTTGCAGTTTCGCGCTGAATTGTCTTATGCGCCAACCAGGCAAATGCCATTGCTTCCACTTGCAATGGGGGCAGCCGATATTGCGCGGATGATGCTACGTTGATACCCGGTAACAAGGCTTTCAAGCGCTCCATCAGGTGGGTGTTTAATGCGCCACCGCCGCAGACGATCAGTCTTTTACTGGCCGGCAAGTAGCCCAACAGGCTATTTGCGCAAGCCAGTGCAGTCAGCTCGGTTAATGTGGCCTGAATGTCTTGCGGCCAAACTTCAGTTAGCGGGACCAATTTGTGCTGCAACCATTCCCTGTTAAACAGGTCCCGTCCCGTGCTTTTGGGCGGCACTTTTTGAAAAAATGGCTCAGCTTGCAAAGCGGCAAGAAGTTGCAGATTTACCTGGCCTCCTGCCGCCCATTTGCCTTCGTCATCAAATGGTGCTCCCGTGTGAAGCTGACACCATCCATCCATCAGCGCGTTACCGGGTCCACAGTCAAATCCAACCAAGGGCCTGTCTGAACCGGGATTCAGTAGCGTGATATTCGAAATGCCACCGATATTGAGAACGGCCTGTACTTGATCGGGTACGCCGAAAAAGGCTTGGTGAAACGGTGGTACCAATGGAGCGCCCTGGCCGCCCGCGGCGACATCACGGCTGCGAAAATCTGCCACTACATCAATGCCGCACAGCTCTGCCAATAAAGCAGGCTGGTTAAGTTGCAGGGTGTAACCAGTACCGTCAAATTCACCCGGTCGGTGGCGCACGGTCTGGCCGTGGGCACCGATAGCAAGCACTTGCTCTGGCGTCAGGCCAGCGTCCTGAAGCAGTTGCTTGACGACTTTAGCATAGAGCTTGACCAAGGCATTTCCTGCTAACGCTGCACGGTGAAGCTCGTTTTCGCCGCTGCTGTTTAGTGCGAGCAGCTCGCCGCGCAGTAGATCGTTAAGTGGCTGCGTTGCATAGCCCAGAACAGTGGGTTTGCTGTTGCCAAAATCTGCAAGAACTCCATCCACCCCGTCCAGAGACGTGCCCGACATCAGACCGATAAATAAGGCTGACAAAGCGGGCCGTCTCCGTGGGCGCTATTCAATACTGCCGAGTTGCATATGTGCGCCAGCCGCAAACTGCGCCCGCACTTGGGCTGCTGCTGCGTTAAACAATGGCTTGTAGGCAGCGGCAACCGGTATGGCCTCGCTTTCCCGAGCGATGGTCATCGGGTCATGGTGCACACCGTTGATGCGGAATTCGAAATGCAGATGCGGTCCGGTCGCCCATCCGGTGGCACCTACAAGGCCAAGGTTTTGACCTTGTGCAACCGCTTGACCGCGCTGCACATTGATTTTGCTGAGGTGGGCATACACCGTTTCATGCTGGTTGTGATGCTGAATGATCACCACATTTCCAAAACCGTTTTGTACACCGGCAAACTCCACCACGCCATCGCCCACTGTGCGCACCGGTGTGCCAGTAGCGGCGCCGTAATCGACACCCAAGTGCGCTTTCCAAGTTTGCAGAATAGGGTGAAAGCGCATCTGAAATCCGCTAGTCACACGTGAAAATTCAAGCGGGGAAGCCAAGTACGCACGGCGCAGGCTCTCACCGGACAATGTGTAATAGGCGCCCTTTGTCAGATTGTGCGATGCGGTGGACGCGGCGGCCGCGCCGGATGTCACCGGTTCTTGAAACCACATGGCCTGGTGAGCTTTTCCGGCGTTGACAAACTCAGCGCTCAACACGCGGCCTGCGCGCAATGGCTCGCCATCACCTTCCAGCGTTTCGTAGACCACAGAAAAGTGGTCCCCCTTGCGCAGTGCGCGATGGAAATCGATATCGCCGGAAAATATCTCGGCAACCTGAATGGCAATTTGATCGGGAATGCGGGCTTCGTCGGTTGCGGCGAAGAGAGAGGAATTGATCGTGGCACTGGCGAGCCGCGACGAAGCGCTCAGCGGCAGGACTTCCAGCTTGGAGGTAAAACCGCTTGATATTTTTTCGATAGACAAACGCTTGAACATCCCATCGTCTTCCGGGCTCCAGCGTGCGCTGAGTTTGAGCAACTCATTGTGCTCACCGGACTCAGCAGTCACATTGCGGCCAACGCGGCCGAGCAAATTTTGAAAGACTTTAGGGTCACTGCGCAAAAACGCCGCAGCCTGGGGATCCACAATGCCCATGCGTTTGAGCAGACTTTCTGCAGTGTCATTGGCACGTGCAATGTCAGAGCGGTACAGGCGCATCGCCGCGTTTTGCCCCTGCATTACTGACGCGCCCGCGTCAGAGACCTCAGTGTTTGCACCCAAAGCGGATACGGTTTCAACCACTTGCCGTTGAGGAATGTTGGACGCATCCGGCCCGAGATTGGCAACTGCGAAGGTCGCACCTGTTCCACACAACAACAACGCAGCAATAGTGGCAACCAGGCGTTTCGGGTGGCTTTGAACCAGCGTGGATGCTGTGCTCACCCAATGATTTGCGATCTGAACCAGTCCCGATTTCAAAATAGAAGCTCCAATGCTGGCTTGTGGGACGACTAAAATCGCGTCGTCGGTTGCCTGTTCGTTGCAGGAAAGAGGTCGAAGTATAGCGATCTTCGACCCCCAAGTCTCACTAAAAACCCTTATGAATCAAGCCTCAACCCCGTCATTTGTTGTAACAGATCGTGTCCGCGAGGCGCTGGCCGTGTCGCTGCGCGGTTGCGAAGAATTGCTTCCGCAGGAAGACTGGGTGAAGAAGCTTGCCAAGTCGGAAGCCAGCGGCAAGCCGCTGCGCATAAAGCTGGGTCTGGACCCTACGGCCCCGGATATTCATATCGGCCACACCGTGGTGCTCAACAAAATGCGCCAGTTGCAGGACTTGGGGCACACGGTAATTTTTCTGATCGGTGATTTCACCAGCATGATCGGCGACCCCAGCGGTCGCAACTCGACCCGTCCGCCGCTCACCGCCGAACAGATCAAGGTCAACGCGGAAACCTATTACCGTCAGGCCAGTCTGGTGCTGGACCCTTCTAAAACAGAGATTCGCTACAACAGCGAGTGGAGCGATCCTTTGGGTGCGCGCGGCATGATTCAACTGGCCTCGCGCTATACGGTGGCCCGCATGATGGAGCGCAACGATTTCCATGATCGATTCAAAGCAGGCACGCCGATTGCTGTCCACGAGTTTTTGTACCCGTTAATGCAGGGCTACGACAGCGTTGCATTGCAAAGCGATTTGGAATTGGGCGGTACCGACCAGAAATTCAACCTGCTGATGGGGCGCACGTTGCAGGCTGAGTACGGGCAGGAACCTCAGTGCATTTTGACGATGCCACTGCTTGAAGGCCTGGACGGCGTAGAAAAAATGTCCAAGAGCAAAAACAACTACATCGGCATCAGCGAAGAACCCAACACCATGTTCGCCAAAGTGTTGAGCATTTCTGACGTGCTCATGTGGAAGTGGTACACGCTTCTGAGCTTTCAAAGCGAGGCTGCCATTGCCGCGCTCAAAGCGGAAGTCGATGGCGGTCGTAACCCCAAGGATGCCAAAGTGGCGCTGGCCAAAGAGATCACCGCGCGCTTTCACTCTGCGGCTGCTGCTGATGCTGCCGAACAGGACTTTATCAATCGCAGCAAAGGTGGTATTCCGGATGAAATTTCTGAGCTTTCTTTGCCGCTGGGCGAGGGCGGCACCGTTGGTATTGGTGCCTTGCTAAAGTCCGCAGGCCTGGCCGCCAGCAGTGGTGAGGGGAACCGCCTGATTGATGGCGGTGGTGTGCGTATCGACAGTAATGTCGTGTCTGACAAGGGCCTCAAACTCGGGGCTGGAACCTATGTTCTGCAGGTGGGCAAACGGAAATTCGCCCGCGTCACACTGGCCTAGACACGATGCTGGCGTTATTGCAGCGCGTTTTACGGGCGCGTGTCACTGTGGACGGCGAAACTACCGGCGAAATCGGGCGTGGTTTCCTGGTTTTGTTGTGTGCGGAGCAGGGGGACACAACCGTGCAGGCAGACAAGCTGCTGGCCAAAATATTGAAGCTTCGGGTGTTTAATGACGCGGCCGGCAAAATGAATCACAGCTTGCCGGATATGGATGGCATGGGCGCATCCGGTGGTCTGCTGGTCGTTAGTCAGTTCACGCTGGCGGCGGACACTTCCGGCGGCAACCGCCCTAGCTTTACCAACGCGGCAGCCCCTGCTGACGGACGCAGGCTTTACGATTACTTTGTAGAGCAGGTGCAGCGATTACATCCCCTGGTGCAAACGGGGAGGTTCGCCACAGAAATGCAGGTGGAGCTTGTCAATGACGGGCCGGTGACTATTCCCATGCGAGTAGCCCCACCTGGCGTTGGTAATTAGCAAGGCGTCTTGATTTAATCAGGGTTTACCCTTATATTCGAGGCATGAAACCCAGTAGCACCCCGACTCCATCGTTTCAAACGTCTGCAGCCGCTTTGGCACGTGCCGGTAGTGACGTAATGGCCTTGCCATTTGATCTTGCGCGTGACAACTACGTGCGTGCGGTGCGTGCCGGGCTGATCGAGCGCTCTATGCTGCATTCGGCCCGCTTTACGCGTACCTTGAGAATGTTTGAAAATCTCGCCTTAGGACTTTGGGCACGTAAAATTTAAAATGTGCGCAAGGCAACTGACGTATTCACAGTTGCCCAACAAAATCGGGTCTCAATTTGTTGCAGTG
>CANBYM010000188.1 GCA_947373605.1 Comamonadaceae bacterium | reverse complement strand
ACCCAGTCGCTCGAAGGTGGGCAGCAGCGCAATCGCATCCTTATCGGGCGTAGGCTGATGGCCGGGTTTGGGAATGGGTGGGGCGGCATGTTCGGTATCCATAGGGACGTATCATCGCCGCTTAAGGACATCCCCATGAAAAAAACGTTTCCCCTCGCGCTGGAAGGCAAGCACCCTGAGCGCCTACTCGAAGCCACCAAGCACGAAATCCGCAAATACATCAAACGCGAACGCCGCCGTGTGCTGCCCGAAGGCGTGGACTACTGTGACTTCGATTGCAAGTTCGGTGCGTCAAAAGACACCGCAGTGGTTGTGCACCTGCAAGAACTCACGGCCTTGATTGATGGCATGTTCAAAGAAGGCGCACCCCAGTTTTATGTCGAAATTCTGGCCACGCACGGGCACCGCAAGGCAGCCCCTGCTAGCATAAATCCCGACGATGCAAGCACCTGAAACACAAAAATACTTACCCACGCAGACTGTGGGCGACCTTGTGGATAACCGTGTTCAATGGGCCGCAATCCCGCATCAGCATTGGGCTTGAACACAGTGCCTCAGAATTGATCAGGACACGGAACTTTTGTTGCATATGCACACTCATACCGTCTTGACATTTTGATTTTTACCGATTGACGCAATCCATGAAAACTACCAAAATCATTTCCTCCAAGCTGCAACGCCGTCAAGTTCTGGCCGGCGCATTCGGCGTAGCGGCGCTGGCCCTGGGCGCATGTTCCAAACAAGATGAAACCGCCAAGGCCGAGTCCAATGCCATAGAGCCCGCGCAGGCCTATGACATCCTCGCCAAAGAGGGAAAAGGCTTTACGGTCGGGTCCATGATGACGGCCAATACGGTGTATGTGTTGTTCGATCCGCAATGCCCGCATTGCGGCCACCTGTGGGAGCAAAGCACGCCGCTGCACAAGAAGATCAAATTTGTGTGGATGCCGGTCGCCTTCATCAACGCCAAGAGCGCGCCGCAAGGTGCGGCATTGCTGACCGCTGCCAACCCGCTGGAAGCCATGACTGCGCACGAGGCCTCGATTCTTGCGGGAACCGGCGGCACCGCTGCGTCCAGCAGTGTGCCCGACGATATTGCTGCTTCCATCAAGAAAAACACGGAGTTGTTTAACCGTATGGGCGCGGACTCGGTGCCGCACATTGTGGCCAAAAATCAAAGTACGGGCCAGGTTGTGACGCACACGGGTGCGCTGGAAACCGCCGCACTGACCGAATTTTTAGGGATGAATTGATCGCGCTATTGCGCTGAAAATTACTGGCATGATCCGGTTTGAAAAAATCAAACAAGGAGACATGCCATGAAGCACCCGTTTCTCACGCGCCGCGCCTTTGGTGCGGCATCACTCGGTGCCGTTGCGGGCACACTGCTGCTGGCCTGTAGCGTCGGCCATGCGCAAAACGCCTGGCCTAATCGGACCGTGCGCATCATCGTGCCGTTTGCACCGGGTGGTACCACAGACATACTGGCACGCGCCATTGCGCCGGAGTTGACCAAGGCATTCGGCCAATCTTTTGTGATTGACAACAAAGCAGGTGCGGGTGGCAATCTGGGCGCCGATGCCGTGGCTAAGTCCCCCGGCGACGGCTACACCTTGCTGATGGGCACGGTGGGTACGCATGGAATCAACCGCGCGCTGTACCCCAAGCTGCCCTTTGATCCGATCAAAGACTTTATGCCTATTACGCTGGTAGCCGGTGTGCCCAATGTGATGGTGGTCAACACAGAGTTTGCTGCGGCCAACAATATCAACACGGTCAACGATTTCATCAAGCTCGCCAAGTCCAAACCCGGCCAGCTCAATATGGCATCCAGCGGCAATGGCACGTCCATCCATCTGTCCGGTGAGTTATTCAAAAGCCAGACCGGCATCTTCATGCCGCACATTCCCTACCGCGGCTCCAGCCCTGCGCTGCTGGATTTAAGCGCTGGAAATGTGCAGGTCATGTTTGACAACCTCCCCTCTGCACTGCCGCTCATCAAGGGCGGCAGGCTCAAGGCGCTGGCCGTGACCAGCGCGCAGCGCTCCGGTGCCCTGCCCGATGTGCCCACCATTGAAGAAGCTGCTGGTCTCAAAGGCTTTGAGGCCACCAGTTGGTTCGGACTGCTGGCACCGGCGGGCACACCGCCCGACATCGTTAACCGTATTCAACAGGAAGTGGCCAAGTCATTGGCCACCCCCGCCATGAAAGAAAAATTGCTGTCGCAAGGCGCAAATCCCGGCGGCAACTCGCCTGCCCAATTTGCCACCATGATTGACAGCGAGCACAAGAAGTGGGCACAGGTCGTTAAAGTTTCCGGCGCCCGTATTGATTAAACCTAGGAGATAAAACATGATTACGCTTTGCGGATTTGCCGTTTCAAACTACTACAACGTCGTCAAGATGGCGCTACTGGAAAAAGGCGCGTCTTTCACCGAAGAGCTGGTGATGACACGCAGCAAAGACGAAGCGGTGCTCAACGCTTCACCACTGGCAAAAATTCCCTTCATCAAAACACCGCAAGGCAGCATGTGCGAGAGCAAGGCGATTCTGGAATACGTGGAAGGTGCTTTTCCATCCCCTGCCCTGTTTCCTGCGGACCCGTTTGCCGCTGGCAAGGTGCGAGAGCTGATGATTTACATCGACCTGCATCTGGAACTGGTAGCGCGCGAGTTGTACGGCCAAGCTTTTTTTGGTGGCACGGTGGCCGAAGATGTGAAAGACCGCGTGCATAAATCACTGCAGCGCAATATCGCTGGATTTAAGCGCCTGATGAAGCTCTCACCCTACGCGGCGGGCGACAGCTTCACTATGGCCGACATCGTCGCCTTCAACAACCTGCCGCTGGTGGGCATGGCGACACGCGCGGTGTACGGCGACGACATGCTGGCCAGTGCAGGGGTGGATTACAAACCCTACCTCAAGCTCGTGGGCGAGCGCCCATCCGCGCAGAAAGTGGTGGCAGATCGCAAAGTGGCGATGGCCCCCAAGTAAGTACTACGGCATCCGCCTTTAGCGGCACACCAGCACAGGAATAGGCGACTCGGCCACCACCTTGGTGGCCACGCTGCCCAGCATCAGACGGGCAATGCCGGAGCGGCCGTGTGAGCCCACCACGATGAGGTCTGCACCGATTTGCTTGGCGGTTTCCACAATGCCACTGGCAGCGGCCACATCTTCGACGAAGCGGGCCTGTAAAGGAACCGCCGGACTTTGCCCCTCGCATAAGGTCTCGACCTGTGCATGGGCCTTCGAAGCCAGCTCCTGTGCGGCAGCGTTGTAAGCCTGATAACCCATAGGGTTAACTTCGCCCACACCCAAGTAAGGATAAGGATCGGCCACATACAGAGCCGTCAGATTCGCGTTGTGAATGTGGGCCAGATTGACTGCCAGTTGGGCGGCATGAGCGGATGCGACTGAACCGTCGGTTGCGAGAACAATATTCTTGAACATGTTTACTCCGGTAATTGAAGTGACGATACCCCATCATGCGCTTTTCGAGAATGCCACTTTTGACCCAAGTCATGAATAGTGCAAAGTGCGCGCATCCGCTTGATAATGGCTCACCCTGATTCAAGGAAACACCATGAAAGCTACCTGGAACGGCACCCTGATTGCCGAAAGCGACGACACCGTCTTGGTCGAAGGCAACCACTACTTTCCGGAGAGTTCGCTCAACAAGCAATACATCGCCTTTAGCAACCACAAAACCAGTTGCGCATGGAAGGGCCAGGCCAGCTACTACTCTCTGAATGTGAATGGCGACATCAACACCGACGCGGTGTGGTATTACTCCGACCCTAAGCCCGAAGCCGAGCAGATCCGCGGTCGCGTGGCGTTCTGGAAAGGGGTCAAAGTTGCTTAACGTAGCCGGCATCGATGTGTATGTAGAGGGCGACGGGCCGCAAACTCTGGTCTTCATGCACGGCTGGCCGGACAGTTACCGGCTGTGGGACGCCACGGTCGCAGGGCTGAAAGATCGCTTTCGATGTGTGCGGTTCAGCCTGCCCGGCTACGACTTGAGCAAGCCGCCGCAAACGCCGTCTCTGGCAACCGTTACCCATCTAATCAAGACGATTGTGGACACGGTCAGCCCCGACGCGCCGGTAACAATGGTGTTGCACGATTGGGGTTGCACGTTTGGCTACGAGTTCATGGGGCGTTACCCTGAGCGCGTGGCGCGGGCAGTGGCGGTAGACATTGGCAACCACAACCATGGCGCGTATTTGCGCTCGCTCACAGCAGGTCAAAAGCTCGCGATTTTCGGGTACCAAAGCTGGCTGGCCATCGCCTGGGTGATGGGCAACAATGTCAGCGCAGCGCTGGCTAACTGGATGACGCGGCGTATGGCGCGTGGAGCCAGATGCCCTGCGCCGGA
The DNA here is from genome assembly GCA_947373605.1 of Comamonadaceae bacterium. GTDB lineage: Bacteria > Pseudomonadota > Gammaproteobacteria > Burkholderiales > Burkholderiaceae_C > Allorhodoferax. The sequence goes on along the minus strand of CANBYM010000188.1, from coordinate 2,825 downwards.
CGATGCGCTGCACTGGCAAAAAAATTATCCCTATGCCATGTTGTGGTTCGGCCTCCATGGCGGCTTCAAGGACAGTATGCGGGTAGACCCGAAGTGCCCATTTCTCTACATTTACGGCGAGCGAAAGCCCTTTATGTTTCACTCCCCCGACTGGCCCGTTGCGCTGGCCGCCAAGCCGGGCAACAAGGTGCAAGCCTTTGCCACGGGCCACTGGGTCATGCTGGAAAAGCCTGCCGAGTTCACCGCATGTTTGCACGAGTGGCTTGCGGCTTAGGCAGGTCGCTTAAAACAACGAGAGGTTTTGCGGCGCAGGGTTAGGTGCAACGGGGCACGGCATACCGGCCAGCAGCGCTGCGTCGAACCTTTGCATCATCGCCATGGCCGTTTGAGTTGATGCGTTGAGCCACTGCGAATATTGATTGGGCGACAGAATGATGGGCATGCGCTTTTCGTCGCCGCTGCGGTGCATGTGACCCATCATCGCATGGCCATCAGCATTCACCGTAAGCAAGGTGAAACTGGTGATGTTTTCGCCGGCATCGCTGGGCGCCCACTCCTCCCACAAACCGGCCACGGCAAAGGGTGCGCCGTCCGCCCGTGCGATCTGCCAGCGCACGGCGCGTCCGCCGTTGGAAGAGCTGTCTTCCCAACACGGTTCGAAAAAGCGCGACATGGGTACCAGCGCCCATTGCCGCTTGTGCCAGGGGCGCCGAAAGCTGGGTTTCTCCGCCGCTGTTTCGCAGCGTGCGTTGTAGGTCTTTCGGGAAATGTCCTGGGCCTGTTTGTAGTCCTTGCACCAGTGCGGCACCAGACCGAACCGGGCCACGCGGCATTGCACCGCATCGCCCTGCCCCCGCGTCACGATGGGCGCCAAATAGCCGGGGTACACCTCTTCGGGCCATGCTTCGGGGGGCAACTGCAATACCCCTAAGCGGCTGGCGGCAATTTCGTGGCGGGTAGAAGGGGTGTAGTTGGTACACATGGCCGCAATTTAAAGGCGTGTTTTAGTCGCCGCCCTCGTCATCCCCATTATCAGCATGCTGTTGCGCGCGCAGGTCGCGTTGTGTTGGTGGGCGTGGGACTTTTTTGAGGCGGATTAAGCGCGCTTGTTCGATGGCGTCTTTTTTGATTTGCCGCTCGGCATCGAGCTTTTGCCCTGCGATCAGCCACTGTGCAAACTCCTGCGGCGTTTCCAGGCTGATGCGTCCCAGACTCGCTTGGCGGAAGTCGTGAATCACAATCTCGGCCGCCTTGTTCAGGTTGATGCGTCCGCCGCTTTGCAATGCGCCGCGTTTGCGGCCAATCGCATCCAACAATTCTTCGTCACTGGATGTTGCTGCATCAGTAATCTTGTAGCGCGCCTCCAATGCTGTGGCGTAGTGCTGGCGCAAATAGTCCAGCAACTCCAGCGCGACCTCTTCTTCATTGAAAGCATTGCGGCCGATGGCGCCGCTGGCTGCCAGGTTGTAGCCGCTCTTGGCGACGATGATGCGCGGCCACAAAACGCCGGGAGTGTCATACAGGTAAAAGTCGTCGGCAATCGTGATGCGCTGTTCCAGCTTGGTCACACCGGCTTCGTCACCGGTTTTGGCGGCCCGCTTGCCTTTGAGCGTATTGATGAGGGTGGACTTGCCCACATTGGGAATACCGCAAATCAGTACCCGCATCGGTTTGGCCATGCCTCCGCGATTGGGCGCCAGTGTGTGGCAGGCGTTGACCAGCGCACGCGCCGGCGTGGTCATGCTCGCATCCAGCGGCAGCGCCTGCACTCCTGGCATGGCGTTGTAATGGTCCAGCCATAGGGCGGTACGCTCGGGGTCGGCCAGGTCCTGCTTGTTTAGCACCTTGAGCGAGGGCTTCAGTCGTGTCAGGTCCGCCAGCATGGGGTTGGCGCTGGAACCGGGCAGGCGCGCGTCGAGCAACTCAATGACCACGTCAATGTCTTTGATGCGCTCTTCGATCGCCTTGCGGGTCAAATGCATATGACCCGGGAACCACTGTATTGCCATGCCCGTTTACTCTCTGCTCAAACTGTCGTGTTAAGGCTCGGATTGTCGGGCAAGCAGCCGATGCGGTGCCAAATATTCCTTGAGGTACATATCAAAGGGCATGCTGTCAGCGGCCTCAATATCTGTTTGGGCTTGTAACGATGCCGCACTTTCCGCTTGAAACGCGGCTCGCACATCGTCAGGCAAGGGCATATCTAGCATGGTCTGCCGTGTTGCCTTGGAACGCGCCTTCACAAAGTTCACAAATGAACCGTCAAACTCTTCGATGGTGGCTTTGAGCACGCGTGCCGACGGCAAGGTATCCGGGTGTTGCAGCGCATGCGTGGCCGAGGCCACTGCGCGCGAATAGTCCGAACAGCAGTGGCTTGCATCCAGCTGCGCCGCAATGGGCTGCAGGGCTTGCACTATTTCTGCAGCCCACGCTTGCAAGCCGACTTGCTGGCCCGCGCGCTCCAACGTCAGGCCCGGCTCGCGGCCACGCTCCGCGGTGCGGTGCTGGTTGCGCGATATAGCTGCAATTTCCTGCGGCGTATCGGGGGCGCTGTCTGCCATCAGGCAATGCAGCAAAAACACATCAATAAAGCGCAGGGTTTGGGCGTTGATGCCCATCACTTCAAACGGATCCAGGTCCAATAGGCGTACCTCGACGTACTCCACGCCGCGTTCGCGCAAGGCATGCAGGGGCCGCTCGCCGGGGAATATCACGCGTTTGGGGCGGATGGTGCCGTAAAACTCGTTTTCGATTTGCAGCAGCGTCGTGCCCAGTTGGCGATAGCTGCCGCCCGGCCCCTGCACGCCAATGGCCTCATAGGGCGG
>CANBYM010000187.1 GCA_947373605.1 Comamonadaceae bacterium | reverse complement strand
GCACTCTTAGACATTGAAGATGCAGACTACGTGCCTATCATCCGCAATCCCAAGACAACCACCAGCGAGACTGAGGCGGTGTTCTACTTCCCCGGTTGCGGATCGGAGCGTCTGTTCAGTCAGGTGGGCTTGGCAACCCAGGCCATGCTGTGGCACGCCGGTGTGCAGACCGTGTTGCCGCCGGGTTACCTGTGCTGCGGCTATCCACAGCGTGGCAGCGGCCAGGACGACAAGGCGGAAAAAATCATTACCGATAACCGTGTGTTGTTTCACCGCGTGGCCAACACTCTGAACTATCTGGACATCAAGACCGTGGTGGTGAGTTGCGGTACCTGCTATGACCAGTTGCAGGGTTATGAGTTCGACAAAATTTTCCCCGGCTGCCGCATCATCGACATTCACGAGTACCTTTTGGAAAAGGGCATTACGCTCATACCGCACGGCGGCGCAGGTGCAGGCTATCTGTACCACGACCCCTGCCACACGCCCATGAAGTTGCAGGACCCCATGAAGACCGTCAAGGCGCTGGTGGGCAGTGCAGTACTTAAAAACGACCGCTGCTGCGGCGAGTCCGGCACACTGGGTGTAACGCGGCCCGACATTTCTACGCAAATACGCTTTCGCAAAGAAGAAGAACTGCGCAAGGGCGAGGTTGACTTGCGTGTGCTCCAAAGTAGCGTTGCCGAACCGGGTGAAGTTGTAGCACAAGGCAACATCAAGATTCTGACCAGTTGCCCGAGCTGCCTGCAAGGCCTCTCACGCTATGGCAACGACTTGAACAACGGTTTGCTGGAAGCCGACTACAGTGTGGTCGAACTGGCCAACCGCATTTTGGGCAAAGAGTGGTTGCCCGGGTATGTGCAAACGGCCAATGCCGGAGGCATTGAGCGCGTTTTGGTGTAACACAGGCCAATTGCCATGGCCCGCCTTCTATGTGTATGGGAGCAGGGTGGTCAACTGGGGCACCTGAACCGTTTAAAGCGGCCGATTGAACTGGCTTTGCAAATGGGCCACGAAGTGTTTCTGGCAGCGCGAGAGTTGCGCAATGTAAAAGCGGTTATGGGTGACCTGCCCATCACGATTTTACAGTCGCCCTTCAAACAAAACCTGGACAACGCCGGCGCAGACCAATACCTGAGCTACACGCACATGCTGACGCGGCAGTGTTTTTCGGATGCCGATGAACTCGATGCGCTTACGCGTGCATGGCGCAGCTTGTTTGATCTGGTGCAGCCGCAGGCGGTGCTGTTTGATCACAGCCCGACGGCGTTGGTGGCTGCTTTGTCGTACCGGTTCAAGAAAATGGTGATCGGTTACGGGTTTGAAATACCACCCGCGGCGACGGGGCCGGATATGCCTTTCGGCCGGTTTCCCACCACGCCTGATACGCAACAAGTCCAAAGCGCATTGTTGAAGGACGATAGCGCATTGCTGGGCTGCATTAACCAGGTGTTGATGCGCCAAAGCGCCGCGCCGTTGGGTCGTCTGACGGATATTTATGCGCAGGTCGATCACACCCTGTGTTTGACATGGCCGGCGCTTGACCCTTTCGGCCCGCGTGCGGACTTGCAGTATCTGGGTTCGCAGTCTCTGGAGGGTGGTCAGGTACCGCAATGGCCGCCTGGTGTCGGCCCAAAAGTGTTTGGCTACTTGCAGGCGTTTCCGAGCTTGCCGCAATTGCTGCAGGATTTGCAGTCCGCCGGTGTGCGGGCATTGCTGTGTGTGCGTGATGCGCCCGATCAGTGGGTGCAGAGTCAGCCCATCGGGCCGGTGCGCCTTACCAATGCCTTGGTGGATATGCGCTGCGTTGCCAGTGAGGCCGACTGGGCCATCAGCCACGGCAACCACACGACAGTTGCCACTCTGGCCCGGGCCGGTTTACCTCAACTCCTGATTCCGCGTCACCAGGAGCAACTTTTCCTGTCGCTGCGACTGGTCCGGCGTGGGAGTGCTGCGATGGTCTTTCAGGATCAGACCGGTTTTTCTTCGGCGATCGCAGCGTTGCGCGATCAGCCCGTGCTGGCAACGCAGGCCCGGCTCCTGCAAACGGAATTGGCCCCAATCGACCCCCAACACGGAATCTCCATGATCATGGATGTGCTTTACAAAGCACTAAATTAGGCCCATTTGCCTGTCGACGCGGCCAAATTGGCACAGCACTGGCGAGATTTGGTCAAAAGTTTGATTGCGTCCGTGCATTTTTTGCTTAAGAATGCACCAAAGATTTTCAAAAAAGTTTAGGGATGTAGCGATGGAGTCGCAATGACTCTGAGGGGGGATCCGTGATCTCGAGAAGTTCACTCAACCATACCTACCGCACGGTCTGGAATGCGGCATTGGGCGCTATGGTCGCGGTGGCCGAGATCGCGCCTGCGCGTGGCAAAGCCACAACAGGTGTGAGCGCTAGTCGCAGCCCGGCAACCCTAAATTCAACTTTCCCGAAATTGGCAACGGCGGCATTGGCGGTCGCGTCGGTCTGGTGTTCGAGCGTACCCATGGCGGCGGCCAATCCGACTGGCGCAGTGGTCATTCAAGGCCAGGCGAGCCTGACGTCCAATGGCAACCAACTTCTGGTGACCACCCAAAACGGCGCGGGCACCAACCATTCCGCCATCAATTGGCAGAGCTTCTCGGTTCCGCTTGGCAGCGGCACCTACTTTTTGCAGCCCGATGCAGGCAGCACCTCCATCAACCGCGTGGTCACCAACACGCCTTCGCTGATCTTCGGCACGCTTGGTAGCAACGGAAAGCTGGTACTGGTAAACCAGTCGGGCATTACCGTAGGTGCGGGTGCCGTAGTGGACACCGCAGGCTTTACTGCCAGCGCATTGCGCATGAGCGATGCCGACGCAATAGCCGGGCGTTTGCGCTTTGGCGATGGCAGTTCGCCCACTGGCAATGTATCGGTGCAGGGCAGTGTCCTCGCGCGCAGCGGCGACGTTGTGTTGCTGGGTTCGAATGTGCTTGCCGGTAGCAATGCGCTGGTACAGGCCCCCAACGGAAACACGATTCTGGCGGCGGGCCAGCAGATTGAGATTACCGCCCGGGGTATGGAGGGCATTTCCTTGCTGGTGCAGGCGCCAACTGATTCGGTCGTCAATCTGGGCACGCTCAAGGGTGATGCTGTGGGCATGTTTGCAGGAACATTGACGCATTCCGGCAGTATCCAGGCTAATGCAGTCAGCACGGTGGGCGGGCGGGTTGTATTGCAAGCGCTGCAACAGGCGGATATTTCGGGAACGGTGAGCGCCAAAGGCATCAACGGTAGCAATGGCGGGCGTATTGACGTCGCGGTAGCCCACTCCACCGATGCAGCCAATCCCGGTGCATTGATCCAAACCGGCGCCATGGACGCATCGGGCGGTACCGGCGTTGGCGGCACTGTGCATTTGAGCGCCGATGCCATGCTGCTGTCCGGCGCGATCAGCTCTGACGGCGCCAGCGGTGGCGGGCAAATTGTGGTGCAGGCCCAAAATCAGGCCCTATCCACCGTCGGCGCGAATTACAGCGCCAGCAGCAGCGGCGGTGCCGGCGGCACAGTGCTGGTTGACGGGGGCACCTCCAACTACACCTCGGGTAACTATTCCGCCACGGGCGTGACCGGTGGCAACGTGACGTTGGCGGGCCAAAACATTGAACTGGCTGCCACTCAGGTGGATGTCAGCGGCACACAAGGAGCAGGCAGCATTCACGTGGGCGGCTTCACGCACGGTGCAGCGGGTTTCGGGGCTGCCGGTGTCAGCTTGAGCAACGCGGACAATGTGTACGCCAACAGCGCGGTGAGTCTGAAAGCCGATGCCTTGAGCACCGGCAACGGCGGCGACATTGTGATGTGGGCCGAAAAGGACATGCGCGCCGCCGGAACCCTGAGCGCGCAGGGCGGGGCGGTCAGCGGCAACGGTGGACAGGCGGAAGTGTCGGGCCTGCTGTCCATGGGCTACCGCGCCAATGTCAACTTGTCAGCGCCGCATGGTGCCGCCGGCACCTTGTTAATGGACCCCAAAAACATCACGGTGGTTGCCGGCTCAGGGGGTTGGACCGGGCTGGGCAGTACGTACCAGGAAATCCTAGACCCGACGCCGGGTGCTGGGGAAGCTTTTGGCGCCTACAGTAATTTGGTCATGTCCAACGGTGCCATGGTTGTGGCGTCGCCCTATGACAGCACCCTCGGGCTCAACCGCGGTGCGGTGTATTTTTTCAGTAGTGCGGGTGCGTTGAACGCTACGCTGGTTGGGGCCAGCAATGGCGACCAGATTTCATCGGGCGGGCTGACCGCATTGTCGGGGGCGGCGGTCGATAAAGTATTGGTTTTTAGCCCCGTTTATGGAAACGCCGGCAACATCAGCAACTCTTTAGGTGCCATCACTTGGGTAAACGGTCAGACGGGGGCGCTGAATACCTCGGCCTACGGAGCCACCGTTAACTCCGGAAACAGCTTGGTGGGTTCAAGTCCCGGGGACGAGATAGGCACAGGACTCCGTACCACCCTGTCCAATGGCAACGTCATCGTAAATTCGCCTCAGTGGGGTGGCGGGCCGGCAGGAACAAGCTCCACCATTCGGGGTGCCGTCACTTGGATCAATGGCAGCAACGGTCTATTGTCAAACGGCGCTTACGGTGGACCGCTAACGGCTGCAAATAGTTTGGTAGGTGCCACGCCCGGTGATCAAGTTGGCCTTTATAACTCGGCTCTTGAACTGGCTAATGGCAACGTGTTGATTGCATCTCCGAACTGGATCTATGTGGACCCTAATGCCGGGCCGCAAGCGTCGGCCGGAGCGGTTACCTGGATGAATGGTTCCACTGGACAACTTGCCAACGGTGCGTACGGTGGCGTTGTGGACGTGTCCAACAGCCTAGTCGGTCAGGTGGCAAACAGCGGGGTGGGTTCTCCCTATGCGCTGCCAAACGGCAATGGACTGGTCATCAGCAGCAATTGGAGCGGAACAACTGCCAACCCGATTGCCAATGCAGGTGCCGTCACCTGGATAAACGGCAGCAACGGCACATTTTCAGATGGTGTGAACTATGGCGGGTTTGTATCTGCGGCTAATAGCTTAGTGGGGTCTTCAGTAGGTGATTTCGTAGGCAGTTACTCTAACAATTTCAACCAATACAACTACACCACCAACAATGTTGTTGTGTTGTCCCCCAATTGGACAAATGGCGGTACTACCCCCAATGCAGGTGCGATCACAGTGATCGATGGCACCACGGGCATGCTGGGTAGCGCATACGGAGGTGTGGTTTCGAGCGCTAACAGCTGGATATCCGACCAGAGCGGGGATTTGCTGGGGTACATCCCTCCAGTTGACTTGAATAACGGCAAGTTAGCTGTTGCAGCTCCTTACTGGCACGGCGGATTTTCCGCGGGATATGGTGCTGTGCTGTGGATGGACACTGCAGTTAGCGGTAGCGGTGGTGTGGTCGGGCCGGGTAACAGCTTGGTGGGCACCAGTGCAACGGACAGTGTCGGCAGGGGAGGCATTGTTATTAGCGGTGGCAACTACGTCGTTTTGAGCGATTTTGCAGGCAAAGGCGCCATTACGTGGGTGAACGGAGGTACGGGACAAACGGTGGACAGAGCTGGAACAGTCACGGCCACCAACAGTTTGCTTGGTGGTGCAGGTGACGCTTTGAGTTCCAGCCATACGTCTTACGTTTTTGACTCGAATACGGGTAACTTGAACTTTGTATTTACCAACCCCTTTTGGAGCGGCGGAACAGGTTCTGCAACATGGATGAACGCTAGCAATGGCAGTTTGGCAGGCGGGACCTACGGCGTTATTACATCGGCGAACAGTCTCATCGGTTCGGCACCGGGTGATGCAGTCGGCTCCGGAGGCGTGTATTCCGTAAACAACGGCAGTGCCTACGTTGTAGTGAGTCCGCAGTGGGGCAGTGGTGTCAATGGCGGATTGGGCCTGGGAGCCGTCACTTACCTCACCACAGCGGCGCCCGTCGGTACGGTCACAGCCGCCAATAGTTTGGTGGGTGCAGCACCGGGTGACCAAGTGGGCTCTGGCGTAAACAATGTCATGTCGAGTACCGGCAACATACTTATTTCTTCACCCATGTATGGCAGTGGTGCAAGTGGTGCTTCGACCAACGCGTTGGGTGCAGTCACCTGGATGAATGGCAGCACAGGGGCTTTGGCCGACGGTACATTTGCCGGTTCAGTTACTTCGACCAATAGCATGGTTGGAACCCATGCGGGTGATCAAATCGGAAGCGGCGCTATAGTTTCAGAAGGCTTGGGTACCAACTACGTAGTAGTCAGCCCGCTATGGAACAACGGTGGTAATGCAGCCAACGCGATGGGGGCCGTGACTTTGGGCAACGGCAGCAGCGGGACGGTGGGTGCGGTGGCTGCGGGTAATAGCCTGGTGGGTGCCGCAGCGGGCGATCAGGTGGGTTCCGGGGGGGTAACGCCCGTGATCAGCGGCAGTGCCTATGTCGTTGTCAGTCCGCAGTGGGGCAGCAACGGCAATGCCGGGCAAGGCCGGGGCGCAGTTACCTACGTCAACACTTCGACGCCAACCGGCACAGTGACAGTCGCCAACAGCCTTGTGGGTGCCGCGGCAGGTGACCAGGTGGGTTCCGGAGGAGTCAGCACTTTGCTGAACGGCAACCTGCTGATTCTCTCCAGTGACTATGGCAGCGGCGGGACTGCGTCCAACGCATTTGGCGCCGTGACCTGGATGAATGGCAGCAATGGAAAATTGGCTGACCAAAGCACAAGCGGTGTCATTGGTGCAGGCAATAGCCTGGTGGGCAGCACGGCAGGTGACCAAGTCAGTGGCGGGTATTGCGTGGAGTGCTATTCCGGTGGGGTAGTGGTCCTGTCGGATAGTAACTACGTGGTCAACAGCCCCTATTGGCAAAACATAGTGAATGGCATTCCGACGACCACGGGCGCTGTGACCTGGGGCAGCGGGACCACCGGTTTGGTCGGCACCATCTCTAGTGCAAACAGCGCACTGGTGGTGTCAAGTTCTCAGCCGATCGAAGGACCCACGGGCAAGGTGCTGGTTGGCAACGCTACGTCCAACGGTGGCGCCGGCGGGCTTTACCTGATCGGGCCCTCCAGCGGAGGCAGCCCCACATTTGCTGCCGGTGCGGCCTCGGACGCGACAGTGGGTGCTACCTATTTGGCGACCGCTTTGACCAATGGCACCAACGTGGTGATGCAGGCCAGCAACGACAT
>CANBYM010000186.1 GCA_947373605.1 Comamonadaceae bacterium | reverse complement strand
GGTGGACGTGGAAAAAATGCCCAAGCCCATGCCAGCGTGCGCAACGCCCGTGACTCAGGGCATGATTGTGCGCACCAAAAGCGACAAAGCCATCAAAGCGCAAAAGTCCGTGATGGAGTTTTTGCTGATTAACCACCCGCTGGATTGCCCGATTTGTGACCAAGGTGGTGAGTGCCAGTTGCAGGATCTGGCGGTGGGTTACGGTGGATCGTCGTCTCGCTATGAAGAAGAAAAGCGCGTTGTGTTCCATAAAGACGTGGGGCCACTGATTTCTATGGAAGAAATGAGCCGCTGCATTCACTGCACACGTTGTGTTCGTTTCGGTCAGGAAGTGGCAGGCATTATGGAACTTGGTATGTCGCATCGGGGTGAGCATGCCGAGATTGAAACCTTCATTGGTGACTCCGTGGATTCAGAGCTGTCAGGCAACATGATCGACATTTGCCCGGTCGGTGCTTTGACGAGTAAGCCTTTCCGCTATAGCGCTCGCACATGGGAGTTGTCCCGTCGCAAATCGGTAAGCCCCCACGACTCGACTGGTTCAAATCTGGTTGTTCAGGTTAAGAACAACAAGGTGATGCGCGTCGTGCCATTTGAAAACGATGCAGTCAATGAATGCTGGATTGCTGATCGTGATCGCTTTTCCTACGAAGCGCTTAGCAGTGACGATCGTTTGACTTCACCCATGCTCAAACAAGGCGGCGAGTGGAAAGAAGTGGACTGGCAAGCTGCATTGGAATATGTTGCTAACGGCCTGAAGCAAATCAAGGCCAACCATGGTGCCTCCGCCATTGGTGCTTTGGTCAGTCCGCATAGCACGCTGGAAGAGCTGTACCTGGCGGGTGAATTGGTTCGTGGTCTGGGCAGTGATAACGTGGATTACCGCCTGCGCAACGCCGAATTTGCTAAGGTTGAGGGCGTTCGATACTTGGGTACAAGCATTGCTTCTTTGTCGCAGTTACAACGCGTGCTGGTGATTGGTTCCAACCTTCGCAAAGATCATCCTTTATTTGCGCAGCGAATTCGTCAGGCGAGCAAATTGGGTTGTGCTGTCAGCGTGGTCAACGAAGTAGCGCGGGATTGGGCATTGCCGATCGCCAATACCTTGGTGGCGCCGGCCGCGGGTTGGGTGCAATCGCTCGCTGACATTGCGTTCGCCATCGCTGCGGAAAAGGGTGTTAGCGCACCTGCGGCCGGCACTGCATCTGACGTAGCAGTGTCTATTGCCAAGTCCTTGTTGGGTGGAGAGCGCAAAGCCGTCTTGTTGGGCAATGCCGCTGCGCATCACGCTCGTGCCTCTTCGCTTCTGGCGCTGGCCAACTGGATTGCACAGCAAACCGGCGCAACTGTGGGCTATCTAAGTGAAGCTGCGAATACCGTTGGTGCACAAGTCGCTGGTGCGATGCCCGCAGCTGCTGGTCTTAATGCTTCGCAAATGCTTGGCGGTGGACTCAAAGCGGTGCTGTTGTTGAACAATGAGCCATTGCTCGATAGTGCTGCGGGTAAAGATGCTGCAGTCGGAATCAACAAGGCTGAAATGGTTGTCACATTGAGCCCGTTCAAGGTCAATATGGAGTTCAGCGACGTACTTTTGCCGATAGCCCCATTCACGGAAACACCTGGCACATTTGTCAATGCTGAAGGTACACATCAAAGTTTCTATGCGGTGGTGAAGCCTTTGGGTGAAACGCGCCCGGCTTGGAAGGTGATCCGCGTACTGGGTAATTTACTTGACATTCCCGGATTTGCGTTTGAATCGACGCAAGACGTTTTGGTAGCCGTCAACGCCAAGGCCTCTGCTGCGAAACTGGACAATGGTACTCAGGCCACTATCGACCTTTCCCCTGCTGAGGGGCAACCTTCAACAGCGTCGATTTATCAGCTCGACAGTCTGGTGCGCCGCTCCACTTCCCTGCAGTTGACTGCAGATGCCCGCAATGAGGTGACAGCATGATTGACGCACTATTTGCCGGCGGAAGCACGCTGATTGCAAACTCTTGGTGGTCGGGTATTGTGTGGCCAGTCATCTGGACGCTTTTGAAAATCGTGGTCGTTGTTTTGCCTCTGATGGGAGCAGTTGCTTACCTCACTTTGTGGGAACGTAAGTTTCTGGGCTGGATGCAGGTACGTATTGGCCCGAATCGAGTGGGTCCTACCGGTTTGTTGCAACCCATTGCCGATGCGCTGAAGCTGCTGACTAAGGAGATTTTGGTACCCGCGGCAGCCAACAAGGGTTTGTTTTTTATCGGTCCTATTTTGACCATCATGCCCTCCATGGCCGCATGGGTGGTTGTGCCTTTCGGGCCTGACGTTGCACTTTCCAACATGAATGCTGGACTGTTGTTTGTAATGGCGATTACTTCGATGGAAGTTTATGGCGTTGTTATTGCCGGCTGGGCTTCCAATTCAAAGTATGCGTTTCTGGGGGCCTTGCGTGCGTCGGCACAAATGGTCAGCTATGAAATTTCCATGGGTTTCTGTTTGGTCATCGTTCTGATGGTGACCGGCAGCATGAACATGACGGAAATTGTTTTGGGTCAGGCCAAGGGTACGTTTGCCGGCATGGGACTGGGCTTCCTGTCTTGGAACTGGTTACCGCTTCTCCCGATTTTTGTGGTCTACATCATTTCCGGTCTGGCGGAAACAAACCGTCATCCCTTTGACGTGGTGGAAGGTGAAGCCGAAATTGTGGCGGGGCATATGGTCGAGTACTCCGGCATGTCGTACGCCATGTTTTATTTGGCAGAGTACGCCAACATGTGGCTTATCTCCATTCTTGCGTCGGTCATGTTCCTGGGCGGATGGCTGTCGCCGGTATCCGCTTTGGATTGGGTGCCGGGGTGGATCTGGTTGGGAATCAAGACATTTTTTGTTGTCAGCTTTTTTATCTGGGTACGCGCGACGTTCCCGCGGTTCCGCTATGACCAGATCATGCGTCTGGGCTGGAAGGTCTTTATTCCAGTTACGCTGGTCTGGCTCCTTGTAGTAGGCGCCTGGATGCAAACTTCCTTCAACATTTGGAATTGAAGGAGAAAACTATGACTACCAACCGAGCAACCCTTGCGAAGCCTGCGTTCTCACTCAAGGACTTTGTCCAGAGCTTCATGCTTCTGGAACTGTTCAAAGGTCTTGCACTTACCGGACGCTATCTTTTCCGTCGAAAGGTAACGGTTCAGTTTCCGGAAGAAAAGACACCCTTGTCGCCGCGTTTTCGTGGTCTGCACGCCTTGCGCCGGTATGAAAACGGTGAAGAGCGTTGTATCGCGTGCAAGCTGTGTGAGGCAGTCTGCCCGGCTATGGCGATTACGATTGAATCCGATGTGCGTGAAGACGGTTCCCGTCGTACGACCCGCTACGACATTGATTTGACGAAGTGCATTTTTTGCGGCTTTTGCGAAGAAAGTTGCCCGGTAGATTCCATCGTTGAAACGCACATTCTGGAGTACCACGGCGAGAAGCGGGGTGATTTGTACTTCACCAAGGAAATGTTGCTCGCAGTGGGCGACCGCTACGAGAGTGAAATCGCGGCTAATAAACTTGCCGATGCGAAGTACCGTTAAGCGCGGTTTATAAGAACACGATCATGAGCGTTACAACCGGTCTCTTTTATATATTCTCTGCAGTGCTGCTGGTTGCGGCATTTCAGGTTATTACCGCCAAAAATCCTGTGCACGCAGCGCTGTTTTTGGTACTCACCTTTTTTCAGGCAGCCATGATCTGGATGCTTCTTAAGGCGGAGTTTTTGTCAATCACCTTAGTGCTGGTTTACGTTGGCGCAGTGATGGTGCTTTTCCTGTTCGTCGTGATGATGATGGACGTCAATGTCGAAAATCTGCGACATGGTTTTTGGCGGCACTTTCCTTTCGCCGCTATCGTTGGAGTGATCATTGCTCTTGAGATGGCAGCCGTGCTTATGGGGGGATTCCGCATGGTTGACCCTGTCGCCACGGTGGCAGCATCGGGCCAGATTGCACCGGTGTCAAACACGCGTGAACTCGGGAAATTGATGTTTACGCAGTATCTGTACCCACTAGAAGTTGCCGCTGCGATTTTGCTGGTGGCGATGATCGCTGCAATTGCGTTGACGCTGCGTGCCCGTAAGGACAGCAAGTATGTGAGCCCCGGCGATCAGGTGCGTGTGAAGTCCAGAGACCGTATGGTGGTTGTCAAAATGGCAGCTACCCAGGTCGCTCCCGAAGCGCAAGCGGTAACAGAACCCGAGGTGAAATAATGACGCTCACACTAGGCCATTTTCTTTCACTGGGCGCTATGTTGTTCGCGCTCTCTGTCGTCGGTATTTTTTTAAACCGCCGTAATTTGATTGTCTTGTTGATGGCGATTGAATTAATGCTGTTGGCGGTCAATACCAACTTCATCGCTTTTTCCTATTTCCTGCATGATTTGCATGGGCAGGTCTTTGTATTTTTTATCCTGACGGTTGCGGCCGCTGAATCCGCCATCGGGCTTGCCATTCTTGTACTGATATTCCGGAATAAGTCCAGCATCAGCGTTGATGAACTCAACACTTTGCAGGGCTAAACACAATGTCTCAAACCCTTTCTGTATCCAACCTGTTAGCAGTGCCGCTTGCCCCGTTAGCAGGGTCATTGATTGCCGGCGTACTTGGCACCAAGTTTGGTGGTAACCGCATTGGTCGCAGTGCGAGTCATTCCGCCACTATTTTGGGTGTGCTGATTGCTTTCATCATTTCCGCCAGCACGCTGCTAAGCGTTGTGAACGACAGTGCGCGCTTTAACGAAACCTTGTACACGTGGATGACGGTGGGTGGACTGAAGATGGAAATCGGCTTCATGGTCGATGGACTTACAGCGATGATGATGTGTGTAGTGACATTCGTGTCGCTTATGGTGCATCTATACACTATCGGCTACATGGAAGAAGACGCCGGCTACAACCGTTTCTTTTCCTACATCTCCCTTTTCACTTTTTCGATGCTGATGCTGGTCATGAGCAACAACTTGCTGCAGCTCTTTTTCGGCTGGGAGGCCGTGGGCTTAGTGTCCTATCTTTTGATCGGCTTCTGGTTTAACAAGCCCACCGCCATATTTGCCAACATGAAGGCATTTTTGGTGAACCGTGTTGGTGACTTCGGATTCATTTTGGGCATAGGCCTGATCGTCGCATTTGCCGGGACACTGAGCTATACCGAGTTGTTCGCCAAAGCAGAAGAACTCAAAGCAATGACCTTTCCGGGCACCGATTGGATGCTCGTCACCGTTATTTGTATCTGCCTTTTCATCGGCGCGATGGGCAAATCTGCCCAGTTCCCCCTGCATGTATGGCTGCCTGATTCCATGGAAGGCCCTACGCCGATCTCAGCGCTGATTCACGCGGCCACCATGGTGACGGCTGGCATCTTTATGGTGTCGCGTATGTCACCCTTGTTTGAGCTGAGCGATACGGCGTTGAATTTTGTTCTCGTCATTGGTTCAATCACGGCACTATTCATGGGCTTTCTGGGCATTATTCAAAACGACATCAAACGTGTGGTTGCCTATTCAACGCTTTCCCAATTGGGTTACATGACCGTGGCGCTGGGGGCATCGGCCTACTCTGTGGCGGTATTCCATTTGATGACCCATGCGTTCTTCAAAGCGTTGTTATTTTTGGCGGCAGGCTCGGTCATCATGGGTGTGCACCACAATCAGGATATTCGCTGGATGGGTGGTTTGCGTAAATACATGCCAATCACCTGGATCACATCATTGATCGGTTCTTTGGCGTTGATCGGAACACCGTTTTTTGCGGGTTTCTATTCCAAGGACAGCATCATCGAGGTTGTGGCTGAGTCTCATCTGCCAGGTGCAGGATTTGCGCACTTTGCTGTCTTAGCAGGTGTATTTGTCACGGCGTTTTATTCGTTCCGGATGTACTTTTTGGTATTCCACGGCAAAGAACGGTTTGACCAGAATCCCGACGCACATCATCATGATGCCCCCGATCACCACGGGCACCATGATGTGCACCATGATAACCATCCCCAAGAGTCGCCTTGGGTGGTCTGGGTTCCATTGGTTTTGCTCGCTATACCTTCGGTCATCATCGGATTCCTGACCATTGAGCCCATGCTGTTCGGAGAGTTTTTCAAGGGTGCAATTTTCATTGACCAGGAGAAGCACTCCGGCATGGAGGAATTAGCAAATGCGTTCCACGGTCCTGTGCAAATGGCTCTGCATGCAGTTACTACGCTGCCTTTCTGGCTGGCACTTTCAGGCGTTGCAACGTCCTACTACATGTACATGGTTAACCCGGCCTTGCCGACTGCCATTAAGAAATTGGCCATGCCACTTTTCAACCTGCTTGAAAACAAGTACTACCTGGACTGGATTAATGAAAATATTCTGGCCCGAGGTGCTCGTGCTTTGGGTACGGGACTTTGGAAAGTGGGTGATCAGGCGATCATTGATGGCGCTGTAGTGAATGGGTCATGGAAGTTTGTCGGCGGTATTGCAGCAGAAGTGCGCAAAGCCCAGACCGGCTATCTGTATCACTACGCGCTGGTCATGATTTTGGGCATATTCGTGCTGATGACGTATTTCGTTTGGCTCAAGTAGGAGAAGCAGAAAATGGGATTGTTGAGCCTTGCGATCTGGACGCCAATTGCGTTTGGAATTTTATTATTGGCCCAGGGTCATGATGACCAGCCTAATGCAGTGCGCTGGGTTGCACTCATTGGCGCGCTGGTTAGCTTTTTGTTTACGCTGCCGCTAATCGGCCAGTTTGACACCAGCACTGCAGCCATGCAGTTTGTTGAGAATGCGCCTTGGATAGAGCGCTTCCATGTGAACTATCACCTCGGTCTGGATGGTATTTCGTTCTGGTTTGTGCCCTTGACTGCGTTTATTACGGTCGTTGTGGTGATTGCGGGTTGGGAAGCAATCACCACCCGTGTGAACCAATACATGGGTGCGTTCTTGATCCTGAGCGGATTGATGATCGGCGTCTTCTGTGCACTGGACGGATTGCTTTTCTATGTGTTCTTTGAAGCGACGCTGATTCCCATGTACCTGATCATTGGTATTTGGGGTGGTCCGAACAAAATTTATGCTGCATTCAAATTCTTTTTGTATACCCTTATGGGTTCGCTGTTAATGCTGGTGGCATTGATATTCCTGTACAACAAATCTGGTGGAAGTTTTGACCTGCTGGCTTGGCATGCCTTGCCCCTCGATGGCACAACACAAACACTTCTTTTCTTTGCGTTCTTTGCGGCCTTCGCTGTCAAG
>CANBYM010000185.1 GCA_947373605.1 Comamonadaceae bacterium | reverse complement strand
TTCCTGCTGGCGCTCCAGCTCGCGCGGATCGTCACCCTTGTCCATAGTCACGCGCAGCTCATTGGCCTTTACGCGCGCATCCTCAATGCTCCAAGCCCGGACATCACCAATCGTGCGGCGGATCGTCTGGCGGTTCAGCTTGGCCTCGAATACAAAGGACTTGGCACCTGAGCTGGTGACGCGCACCCGCAGCCCCGGCGCTTTGGCATCGCGCAGGAACGCCTGCTCTTTGCCGTCAGGACAAGTGAGCCGCTCAACCATGCCGGTGGTCAGCTCGTGCGCTTGAGCGAGGTCCAGTGCCGCATCTTTGCGAAGTCGTGCCATGCGTTCTCCAATCCATGTAGCCACCATGTAGCCACTTTTGCCCAATTTTGGGGAATTTAAACCAATACTCGAAAGCCTGAAAATGGCCTAAGTTGTTGATTTATATGGATTGTAGCTACGTAGACCTATATTGGCAAACACTATAATGCGCAGACTCTTAATCCGTAGGTCGAGAGTTCGAATCTCTCAGATCCCACCAGCCAATGCAGCGTGCAAAAAAAGCCTGCTACTGTTTCAGTATCAGGCTTTTTCATGTGCGTTTTTCAATACACGCTAAATCTGGGGTGCTCCCTCCAACTGAGTCGAAAGCTCCAGCCATTGATCTTCCAAGGCTTTCAGTTCAGCATTGACCATTTTCAATCGCTTACCCGCTTCTGCAATTTCTGCAGGGTGCGGGTTGCTGGCCAATTTAGATTCCATATCGGCACCCTCGGCATTGAGCACCTGAATACGCGCCTCAGTCGCCTGCAACTCTTTTTTCCACTTGCGAACCTGCTCGGTTGAAACAGCGTTTGGAGAGACTTTCTGTTCTGTTGCAACCTTGTTTACACCAGCCTTTGCTGCACCCTTTGCTTTATCAGCCTCCGCCTTGGCTTCTTCTTTGGCCAGTTCGCGTTGGCGTTTTGCTTCGTCGAGCAGGTATTTTTGATAGTCGTCCAGATCGCCATCAAAGGGTGCTACGCCGCCGCGCGACACCATCCAGAACTCATCACATACCGCACGTAGCAAGGCACGGTCGTGGCTTACCAGCATGACGGTGCCCTCGAATTCATTGAGCGCCATGCTGAGCGCCTCGCGGGTCGCCAAGTCGAGATGGTTGGTAGGCTCATCGAGGAGCAGTAGGTTAGGGCGCTGCCACACGATCATGCACAGAACCAGACGCGCTTTCTCGCCGCCGCTCATGCTTCCTACGGCCTGTTTCACCATGTCACCGCTGAAGTTAAACGTACCCAAAAAACTGCGCAGGTCTTGCTCGCGGGTGGCCTGACCAGCGATTTTCCCTAGCGCCGTCAATTCTTTAACGAGGCGGATCATATGCTCTAGCGGGGTGTCCGCGGGGCGAAGCACGTCAAGTTCCTGCTGCGCAAAGTAGCCAATATTGAGGCCTTTGCCCTCGGTAACCTCACCGCCTAAGGCTTTCAGGTCGCGCGCCACTGTTTTTACCAGCGTGGATTTACCCTGGCCATTGGCGCCCAAAATGCCAATCCGTTGTCCGGCCAGCACCGAGCGGCTGACGTTTTGCACAATCACCGTCGGACCGGTACCTGCAGGTGCATCTTCCGGTGGCGGGTAGCCAAAGCTGACGCCCTGCATAGAAAGCATAGGGTTGGGCAGATTGGCGGGCTCTTTGAACTCAAAAGTGAAGTCGGCTTCCGACAGCAGTGGCGCAATTTTTTCCATACGGTCTAGAGCCTTGACCCGGCTTTGCGCCTGCTTGGCCTTGCTGGCCTTGGCTTTGAATCGCGCAATGAACTTTTGCAGGTGTGCAATCTTGTCTTGCTGCTTGGAAAATGCGTTTTGTTGCAGCTCAATTTGCTCTGCGCGCAGGTCTTCAAACTTGCTGTAGTTGCCGCCGTAGCGCACCAATTTACTGCCATCGATATGTAGCGTCACCGTCGTCACCGCATCCAGGAATTCGCGGTCATGGCTGATCACGACCATGGTGCCTTCGTACTTTTTCAGCCAAGCTTCCAGCCATACCAAAGCGTCCAAATCCAAATGGTTGGTTGGCTCATCGAGCAGCAGCAAATCGGATGGGCACATCAACGCCCGTGCCAACTGCAGTCGCATGCGCCAACCGCCTGAGAAGCTGTTGACCGGGCGTTCCAGCTCACTGGTTTTAAAACCTAGGCCCAATATGAGCGCCTGCGCGCGCGATGCGGCATCGTGCTCGCCAGCGTCATGCAGTGCCATATAGGCGTGTGCCATGCGGTCGTAGTCGTCAGTGGCCTCCGACGCTGCCACTTCCTGGCGCGCGGCGTTCAGCACGGTGTCCCCTTCCACCACGAACTCTGTGGCGCTCTGGTCGGTTTCAGGCATGTCCTGCGCGACTTGGCCCATACGCCATTGCGTGGGGATGTAATACTCGCCGGCATCTTCATGCAAGTTGCCGTTCAGCAGCGCAAATAATGAAGATTTACCCGCACCATTGCGGCCGACAAGCCCCACTTTTTCTCCGGGGTTCAGCGTGACAGAGGCGCCATCGAGCAATACCTTGGCGCTACGGCGCAAGGTGACATTCTTCAAAGTAATCATTGGGTAAGTGCTTCGCGCGGGATCAGCAATACCTGATCGTCTCCAGCGCTTGTTTCCAGCCAGACTGCTTCCAGATTCGGAAAGGCAGTTTCAAAAAAGGGGCGTTCATTGCCGATTTCCAGAAGCAACACGGCTCCCGGGTTCATGTGCACGGCGACTCCCGACAAGAGCCTGCGTATGAAATCCATGCCATCACTACCGCCAGCCTGATTGCCGTCCAAAGCAATCCGTGGCTCAGCCAGATACTCATCCGGCAAGGTCGCCATGCTTTCAGCGTTGACATAGGGCGGATTGCAAATAATCAGGTCATATGTTTGGGGAGCGCCGCCAGAGGTATTCAGTGCCCCCAATCCATCGGACTCGCGCAGCAGAACCCGTTGATCCAAGCCGTATTTGGCCACATTGATGCGCGCCACATCCAGTGCGTCCCGCGAAATATCAGCCGCCTCGACATGAACCTCTGGGAATACGGTGGCCGCAATAACGGCCAAACTGCCATTGCCGGTGCATAAATCGAGCACTGAGTGGATTGTCTCCTTGAGCCAGTAATCAATGCTGCCGTCAACCAGAAGTTCTGCAATCAGCGATCGCGGCACGATGACCCGTTCATCCACATAGAACGCCATACCTTGCAGCCAAGCTTCTTGCGTGAGGTATGCAGCTGGCTTGCGCGTTGCAATGCGCTTATCCACCAATTCCAATGCCTTGGAAATTTGGGTGGGTGCCAATGTTTCCGAATCTTGCGAAGTGCTTGCGTCCAGCGATGAATCCAAGGGGAGGCCCAAACTCCAAAGGACCAGCCACGCGGCTTCATCCTCAGCATTGGTCGTGCCATGCCCGAATGAAACACCCGCACTTTGCATCCGCTGCGCGGCAGCTTCAATCAATTGCGCCAGCGTCATGCACCGGCCTGCGTATTCAGGTTCTCTAAAACTCGGCGGTAAATGTTTTTCAAGGGTTCTATATCGCGCACTTCCACGTATTCATTAATCTTGTGGATCGTGGCATTTGGCGGACCGAGTTCAATCACTTGCGGGCAAATCTGCGCAATAAAGCGGCCATCGCTCGTGCCGCCAGTGGTGGAGAGCTGCGTGTCTATGCCTGTTTCGTCCTTGATCGCCGCACGCACCGCGTTTACCAACGGACCGGGGGTCGTCAGAAATGGAAGTCCACCGACAGTCCAGCTCAGGCTGTACTCCAGAGCATGGTGGTCAAGAATGTCTTGAAGCCGCTTTTGTAACGACTCCGGGCTTGATTCGGTGGAGAAGCGAAAATTGAAATCCACAACCACCGTGCCCGGTATGACATTGCTGGCACCGGTTCCGCCGTGGATGTTGCTCACTTGCCATGTCGTAGGCGGAAAGAAATCGTTTCCACGATCCCACTCCACAGTGGTCAGCTCGACCAGCGCAGGCGCTAACAGATGTATCGGGTTCTTTGCCATGTGCGGGTAGGCTATATGCCCCTGCACGCCCTTCACAGTGAGCTTGCCGCTCATGGTGCCGCGACGTCCGTTTTTGATCATGTCGCCGGTTCGCTCCACCGATGTCGGTTCGCCCACGATGCAATAGTCCGGTTGTTCGCCGCGATCCGTTAATATTTTGCATAGCACGACGGTCCCGTCATTGGCCGGCCCTTCTTCATCACTGGTCAGCATGAAACCTATGGACATTGCAGGTGAAGGATTCTTGGCGATGAATTCTTCCACGGCCACCACAAAGGCCGCCAGCGATGTCTTCATATCACTGGTGCCGCGACCAAATAATTTTCCATCACGATGTGTCGGTACGAACGGCGCGCTGTCCCATTGATCCAGAGGACCAGTGGGAACCACATCCGTATGACCGGCAAACACCAGCGTTTTCGGCACTGAACCTACGGGCAATGCCGCTGCGCTGCCAGGGCGTTTGGCCCATAAGTTGGTCACACGGAAGTCTTCCGGGCCGCTGACAACTGATTCGCACTCGAAACCGATGGCTTTAAGCCGGGTCGCGATGATGTCCTGGCAACCACCATCCAATGGCGTTACGGATGCACTGGAAATAAGTTGTTCGGCGAGTCGCAGCGTCGAGGGCATCAGTGTTTTACGTCCAGCGTAATTTCTGTGAACGAGGCTTCTTCGTCTTCTTCCTGCGCTGCTACTGGCTTCACTTTTTGGTTGAAGTCATTTTGCATACGCCACATCAGGTTGGTAGGCGAATCGGCAAAGGCCAGGCCTTCTTTACGGTCCACAGTTCCAGCCACGATCAGGCGCGCAATATCGTGCTCGAACGATTGTGAGCCCTCAGCCATCGACTTCTCCATGGCTTCTTTGACTCCGGAGAAGTCGCCTTTTTCTATGAGTTCAGCAATCAGCTTGGTGTTGAGGAGAATTTCGACAGCCGGGGTACGGGTTCCGGCTGTCGTACGAAGCAGGCGCTGAGACACGACTGCCTTTAGTGCTGCAGCCAGGTCGCCAAGCAGCGTTGCACGCACTTCCACAGGGTAAAAACTCAAAATCCGGTTTAGCGCCTGGTAGCTGTTGTTGGCGTGCATGGTAGCAAGACACAGATGTCCCGATTGGGCATAGGCAATGGCTGCGGACATGGTTTCCCGGTCCCGGATTTCGCCAATCAAAATGACATCGGGTGCCTGACGCAAGGCGTTCTTCAAAGCGACTTGTAATGACTCGGTATCGGTGCCAATCTCACGCTGATTGACAACGGATTTCTTGCTTTTAAACAAAAATTCAATCGGATCTTCGATCGTCAAAATGTGACCGGACAAATTTTCATTGCGGTAGTCCATCATCGAGGCGAGCGTAGTGCTTTTACCAGCTCCGGTTGCGCCGACCATCAAAATCAGACCGCGTTTCTCCATGATCAAATCGCCCAGCATCAGGGGCACTGCCAGTTGATCCAGCGACGGCACATCGACCGCGATGTAGCGGATGACGGCTGCCACGGTGCCACGCTGACGCATTGCGCTGACGCGAAAGCGCCCCACGCCCATCAGCGGAAAGCCCATATTCAATTCACCGTTCGCATCCAGCTCCGCCATTCTTTCGGCGGGAATCACTTCCGCCAACAAGTTGCGCGGCGCATCGGGTGGCAGGATCTGGCTGTTGATGGGAACACACTGCCCATTGATTTTGATGGTGGCGGGCGCATGGGCAGACAAGTACACGTCGGAGGCCTTCTTCTCGCCCATCAGGCGCAGAATACGGTCCATCGTTCCCGGAGTATTTGTCGTTGCCATAGCCTCGCCTTTCAAACCAATGTGGATGCAATACTAATCACGCAGCAGATCATTGAGCGAGGTTTTAGCACGGGTTTGGGCGTCGACCCGCTTCACGATCACGGCGCAATACAAACTGTATTTGCCATCCGCACTGGGCAAATTGCCGGATACGACAACAGAGCCCGACGGAATGCGTCCATAGGTCACTGTGCCGGTTGCGCGATCATAAATTTTGGTACTTTGACCAATGTAAACGCCCATGGAAATCACGGAGTTTTCTTCCACGATCACG
Source organism: Comamonadaceae bacterium (assembly GCA_947373605.1). Classification (GTDB taxonomy): domain Bacteria; phylum Pseudomonadota; class Gammaproteobacteria; order Burkholderiales; family Burkholderiaceae_C; genus Allorhodoferax. The sequence goes on along the minus strand of CANBYM010000185.1, from coordinate 1,168 downwards.
CCCTCGACCACCTCGGAGCGGGCACCGATGAAGCAATTGTCTTCAATGATGGTGGGGCCCGCCTGCATGGGTTCTAATACGCCGCCGATTCCAACGCCGCCGCTCAAATGAACGTTCTTACCGATTTGTGCGCATGAACCCACCGTGGCCCAGGTGTCGACCATGGTGCCTTCGTCAACGTAGGCGCCAATATTCACGTAGGAAGGCATCAGAATGACGCCTTTGCCCAGATAGCTACCGCGACGCGCCACGGCGGGAGGCACTACGCGCACGCCGGAGGCCTTCAGGCCTTCTTCATCCATGTGGGCAAACTTGGTTTGCACTTTGTCGTAAAACCCAAGATCGCCTGCCTTTATTACCGCATTGTCTTTGAGGCGAAAACTCAGTAATACAGCCTTCTTAATCCATTGATGCGTTGTCCACTGGCCCACGGATTCCCTGGTTGCCACACGCAGTTTTCCCGAGTTAAGACCGGCGATTACGTGCTCAACCGCATCAGCCACTTCTTTAGACGTGTTTTTAATGGAGATATTGGCGCGGTCTTCCCAGGCGGCGTCAATGATGGTTTGGAGTTGTTGTGTCATTGTGTGAATACTTATATCAAGTTGAAGATCTGGATTGCACGAACTGAACAATGCGTTGCGCCGCTTCCATGCACTCTGTGGTTTGAGCCACCAGTGCCATACGTATGCGGCTGGCGCCGGGGTTGCCTTCAGCCGTGTCGCGGGCAAGGTAGCTGCCGGGCAAAACGGTCACATTGTAAGTAGCTAGCAAATCACGTGCAAAGTCAGCGTCACTGCCTTGTACCTTGGCCCAGAGGTAAAAGCCCGCATCCGGCAAGGCCACATCCATCACCTTTGCTAGCAAAGGCGTGACCTGCGCAAATTTCGCCCGGTATTGAGCGCGATTTTCAATGACATGTGCCTCATCGTCCCAGGCCGCAATGCTGGCGGACTGCACCACCGGACTCATGGCGCTACCGTGGTAGGTGCGGTAGAGCAAGAAATGTTTAATGAGCGTTGCATCACCCGCACAAAATCCGCTACGCATTCCAGGCACATTACTTCGTTTGGAAAGGCTGCTGAAAGAAATGAGATTTTTGAAGTTCGTCCGCCCCAATTGGGCAGCGGCCTCCAAGCTGCCCAGCGGAGCTTCCGCGCGGAAATAA
>CANBYM010000184.1 GCA_947373605.1 Comamonadaceae bacterium | reverse complement strand
AATCGGCTTGTCTTCGGACTGGCCCCATGCAATACCACGTGGCGTTTCCCACAGGCGTTTGGCGCCCGCGGGACCTAGCAGTGCGTCGTAAAAAGCTGCCGCTCTGCTTAGGTCGTTGGTGCCCAGTGTTACGTATCCGATCATGCAGGTCTCCTTAAGGATTGGAGTCCGCAGTGTAGCCATCGAATATTCAGCCGATCGCCTCACGTACCATCGGCGTTGCATTTAACGCCATCAACCCGCGGAAAACTTCGCCCACAATGATGACGCTGGGGCTGGTCATTGCGTTTTGCGTAACGCAATGCCGAAGGTTTTCCAAAGCGCAGACGACATGACGTTGGCTTGGCAAGCTGGCGTTCTGAACAACGGCTACCGGAGTATCTGGAGGTAGTCCAACGAGTAAGCCGGCCGCGATATGCGCAACGCCGCTTACGCCCATATAAATTACGAGCGTGAGTTTGGCTTGTTTTGCTGCGGCGGACATCGCACGCCAGTCAATCGCATGTGCTCCGGTTTTGGCATGGCCGGTAACAAATACAACTCCATGGGCGTGCTCTCGGTGGGTAAGCGGCACATTCAGCGAACTAACTGCAGCCAGCCCGGCGGTAATGCCATTGATGACATCCACCGTTATGCCATGCCTTTGTAGGGCTTCGACTTCCTCACCGCCACGCCCGAATATGAATGGGTCTCCTCCCTTGAGGCGGACAACATTCTCACCTTCGAAAACTGCAGCCAGCATCAACTTTTCAATGAAAGCTTGGGGGGTCGATTTGCAGCCGCCGCGTTTACCCACGTACACGACGCGCGCCATCGGATTGGCTAATTCAACTATCTCCGGATTTACCAAATCATCCACGAACAATACAGTCGCCGATTGCAGCGCTTTGTATGCTTTGCGTGTCAACAATTCGGGGTCGCCTGGCCCTGCGCCTACCAAAATGACCTTGCCGGTCGTAAAGGAATGTTTGTAGTTGTTAGGCATGATGGGTCAATTATTGGCTTTAGACGCGATTTGTAGGATGAACGCTACTTGTTGCTGGATGGGCTCAGGCACCGGCAAGTTGCCATTTAAGACTGCACGGATATACCCGGCAGTGCTTTTAGCATCTATTGCCTGCGGCAAATCGGGTAACTCAAGCAGTGAACCCGTCTGGTGCTCTTGCTGCACAAGGGTCTGGCCCCGCAAAAACGCCTGAAATTTTGGAGTGCGCCTGGGGTCAGCCACGGCCTCGCCTTCCGTTCCCCGCAGGAGCAGGGCGGTGGACTGCATCAATTCGATAGTGTCTGCCATAGAAACTGCGTATTCCGGATGCGTGTAGCTGGTAATCAGTATGCTTGGTCCTTCCACAGGATTCATGAGTTTGACCAGACTGTGTGCGGAATTCCGCAAGCCAACAACTTTACGGACATCGAGTAGTCGTTGGAGCCCTGGACACAAAAGGGCGGTTGGGAAAAAAGCTGCGCTTCGGGCGTTCACACTTTCAATGCGATGGTGTGGCGGTGACCCCAGCGCCGTAAAGACTTCTGAAGTAAAAACGCGAGTGGATTCTGTGGCAACTCCATGCACAACAACCGGAAATCCCTCTCGCGCAAGTAACAGTGCCAAAAGGGGGGTCAGAAGCGGCAGTTTTCTGGCGCCGTTATAACTGGGAATCACTACCGTCGCAGTACTACATACTTGGGGAATGTGCTGGAGCCGTTGATGAATTGCGTCCAAGAATCCAGCCATTTCTTGCTGGGTTTCCCCTTTGATGCGCATAGCGAGGCAGAAGGCCCCAATTTCCATGTCACTTACCGCACCATCAAGAATTTGGCTAAACAAATCCGTGGCCTGTTCACGCGAAAGAGATCGCGCACCCTCTTTGCCACGACCTATTTCCTTAATGTATTTAGCTATTGCCATGCCCTGATTGTCTCCACGGGAACATGATCTTGCAATCTGATCTTATGCATTTTAAAAATGGCCCAAATCATCAATATTTGATCAAGATGTTTGCATTGACTTTGTTCAAGATTGCTGCCCGTTTTACGGCAAAGCGAGCCCTTCAAGGAGTTCGCTCAAATGATCATGAAGACCAAGCCGAAAGTTTACAAAAAGCCCCTGCAAGTAATTGTGGGTAGCCAAACCATAAAGGCCGTTGTTGCCGCGCCTAAAGAATTTAATGTGATCGGCATTGTTCAAATGGGCATGGGGTTTGGCCTGTTGGCCACCACTAACTCAAGCGATTATGTCTTGGTCAACGGCTCGCAAGTGGAAGCTTTGGCCAATTATGCAGTAGAGCGCGCGATTGCATGTGTCCGTTCCAAGGGACGTGGTGAGTAATTTGCCACGTCGCGTTCAAGCGCAACTTATGTTTAGCGTAATGTCGTTGCGCCTACCGTTATTTTTCGCAATTGGCGGCGACTGGCAATGGAGTTTCAAAACGGTGGTGCTCCAAATCCTTTGCAACTCAAGTCGTTGGCACTTCATGACTGATGACTTGGTCCGATAGGCGGGCTTATCAGATGGATTTTTTCCAGTAGTGATAACGCCAGGCGGTACTAAAGCCCATGCCTCTATAGAGCCTTACAGCCCCGGTGTTGGCTTCTTCCACTTGCAGATACAAATTTTGGGGGCCCGCACGCAAGGCATCCTTTATTAACGCATTGATGATGGCGGTTGCGAGACCACGACCTCGGGCTTGAGGTATTGTCCGCATACCGTGTAAGCCTACCCAACCATGGCTGCACGAGGCGGTGCCGCTTGCAACAGGAGTGCTGCCGTCGTTGATGTGTGCATATTGAACAAATACGCTGCGACTTAATGCTTTGATCCTGTTGGCGCCGTCTACAGGATCAAAGCCATTTGCAAGGTAGACGGACTTCCATTCCATTGAAGGTTCTGCGCTTATCTGTACTGGTGATTGTGGCGTTGAACTCAAATTCGTATTGGCAGTCGCAACTTGGACCAGAGTGGGTTGAACCGGACGGTAGCCCTTTAGTTCCAAAACTGCATGCATATTGCGGCAGCTGTCTTGGTCTGGCATGCGAAACTGTGTATGCAGTCCATATGACCGATAAATCGTCTCAATCTCATCGATTTGCTGAGGCAATAGTGCATCGTGACGGATAGGCACTGCGCTAATAGCGCGCCCGATCGTTGATCGATCCAGCGGCAGCAACCAACCGTCAATTTCTACTATTTCTGGGGGGGCGACAGCATCAAGCGTCGCGCGTTCAAGAGCTTCAATATCGATTTGCATCTTTATACTCTAAACTCCCTCGCCATGGATATAGCATCGGGCGAAAGAATTTTTGTAATTGGGGTAGAGTCTTCCTGCGATGAAACAGGTGTTGCTCTGGTTGCGTTGAATCCCGAGGCTACAGAGGGCACTTTGCCCGTACTTTTATCGCACGCACTGCACAGCCAGATTGAGATGCATCAGGCGTACGGCGGCGTAGTACCTGAACTCGCGAGTCGGGACCATATCCGCCGTGTGCTGCCGCTGGCGCGTCGGGTACTCGCCACATCGGGACTGTCACTGGGTGCGATCGATGTCGTTGCTTTTACGCGTGGTCCCGGACTTGCTGGCGCACTCCTGGTGGGTGCTGGTGTCGCGTGCGCCCTGGGCGCTGCGTTGGGGAAGCCAGTGTTGGGAGTCCACCATTTAGAGGGTCACCTGCTGTCGCCATTTTTGAGTGATGACCCGCCGAAATTTCCGTTCGTTGCTTTGTTGGTGTCTGGTGGACACACGCAATTGATGCGAGTCGATGGCGTCGGTAAATACAAATTGCTAGGCGAGTCCATTGACGACGCCGCCGGTGAAGCGTTCGATAAATCTGCCAAGTTAATGGGGTTAGCTTATCCGGGGGGGGCGCAACTGGCGCGCCTTGCAGAGCAGGGAAATCCGAAAGCCTATGCGCTACCCAGACCACTATTGCACAGCGGTGATTTGAACTTTTCATTTGCCGGACTAAAGACCGCCGTGCTTGTGCAGTCTCAGAAAATACTGGCTAGCTACGGTGAGAAGGAATTTGATGCATTGCCAGCGCAGTTACTTTGTGACCTTGCTGCATCAACGCAGGCTGCCATCGTGGAAGTCTTGGTCAAGAAATCATTGAGAGCACTTGCCGATGAAAAGTTAACCCGGCTGGTTGTTGCAGGCGGTGTGGGTGCGAATATGGAATTGCGAAAACAACTCAACTCTCTCTGCGCATCCAAGTCAATACGGGTGCATTACCCGGAGATGCACCTGTGCACGGATAACGGTGCCATGATTGCAATGGCCGCAGCGATGCGGATCCAAAGCACGCAGCAAAAGGCCAACCTGGATTACGCTTTTGACGTAAAGCCACGCTGGCCGTTGGATGCGCTGTCAACGTTTTGAATTGGCGAAGTTAATCACTTACTGGATGCTTATTTCTGTGGCGCTGCTAACGGGTACTTTTTTAGCAAGTTTCAGAGATAAAACTCCGTTTTCGAGTTTCGCTTCGCTTAGAGCAGTGTCAATTTCCTGAGGAAACTCGTAAGCGGCGCGGTATTTTCGCGCTACTCCCTCTTTAGTTTGCAGGCGTAAGACCGGTCCCTCGATGGAAATCGTCAATTGGTCTTTTGCAATACCGGGTAAGTCCACCGAGAGTGCAAATCCGGACTCGTCTTGGGTGTACTGTGCTGAGGGTTGCTTGCTATTTTGCATTGCCTCGCTGAGAAATCGTTCCAGAGTGCGCCCATTTGGGGTGCTGAGCGGGCGACGAAACTGGGCTTGAGAAGTGGTAAAAAACATGGGTAACTCCTGGACTTTGCGCGCTACTCGATATGAGCATTGCATGCCATTGGAGTTGACGGCTTGGGATTGGATTTCAAGGGAATTTTTGCGACTAAATTTTTGATCTGGTGCCCTTGAAAATGGCTTCCTGTGCTCAATTTGTCGTGAGCGTAGCTCCGATACGTAGAGGCCTTTGACCTGTGTTGAACGTGCACGGTTTGCCTCAAGTGATCTGCGCAGGCTATAATTGAACGGCTTGCATCTTCGCAGGCGCACGTCGGGAGCAGTTCCAGCATCCGACGCAAGTCCATAAACCGGGATTGCAAATTTGCGGTACCACAAATCAGGAAATAGAAATGATTGCTTCTAGCATTAAAGCCGCTGTTGTCAAAGACAACGCCCGCCAAGCAGGTGATACCGGTAGCCCAGAAGTGCAAGTTGCGCTGCTGACGGCTCGTATCAATGAACTCACACCTCACTTCAAAACCCACGCTAAAGATCACCATGGTCGCCGCGGGTTGTTGCGCATGGTTAGCCGCCGTCGCAAGTTGCTGGATTACCTCAAGGGTAAGGACGCAGACCGTTACACCGCACTGATCACAAAGTTGAGCTTGCGTAAATAAGCGGTTAACTGATTGAACAACGCCTGAGTTAGGTCACTAGCTCAGGCGTTTTTTACTTCGGATAAAGCAAAAACAGTACGAAGCTGTGTCATTCCAAAGAAGTTTGTTGAGTTTCTCTGGAATGGCATCGTGGACTGTGATGCGGAATCCGGGCTTGGGTAAGGTGGCCTGCACCTTCCAACTTCTTTCCGAAATCAATGGAGATAGACGATGACAATGTTTAAAAAAGTAAGTAAGACTTTCCAATGGGGCCAACATACGGTCACGATGGAAACCGGTGAAATCGCCCGCCAATCCACCGGCGCCGTGCTGTTGGACATGGATGGAACTGTAGTGTTGGCAACCGTTGTAGCCAAGACTGAAGGCAAGGCAGGCCAGGACTTCTTCCCGTTGACCGTGGACTACTTGGAAAAGAGCTATGCAGCAGGCAAGATTCCTGGCAGTTTTTTCAAGCGTGAAGGCCGCCCAAGCGAGTACGAGACGCTTACCAGTCGACTGATTGATCGCCCTATACGCCCTCTGTTCCCTGAGGGTTTTTTCAATGAAGTGCATGTGGTTGTGCATACGGTTTCCCTGAATCCGGAAGTTGATGCAGATATTGCTGCGCTCATTGCGGTTAGTGCAGCCCTCTCTATCAGTGGCGTGCCGTTTAACGGCCCGATTGGTGCGGCCCGTGTCGGTTACATCAATGGCGAATACGTGTTGAACCCTGGTCAGACCCAGCGCAAAGACTCCATTCTTGACCTCGTGGTTGCCGGTACTGAAGCTGCTGTGTTGATGGTGGAATCAGAAGCGCAACAACTTTCGGAAGAAGTGATGTTGGGTGCTGTGGTGTTTGGCCATCAGCAGGGCAACATTGCGGTCAATGCAATTCATGAGCTTGTGCGTGACGCTGGCAAGGGTGTATGGGATTGGAAGGCTCCGGCCAAAGACGAAGCCTTGATTGCGAAAATCGACACTTTGGCAAAAGACAAGTTGGTCGCCGCATACCAAATCCGCAATAAGCAAGCCCGTACACAAGCATGCCGTTCGGCTTACTCCGACGTGATGACAGCATTGAAGGCTGAAGGTGCCGCGTTTGACAGCGTCGCCGTTGAAGGTCTGTTGTTTGAAATTGAGGCCAAAATTGTTCGTAGCCAGATTCTGGCTGGAGAGCCCCGTATAGACGGACGTGATACGCGAACTGTCCGCGCTATTGAAATCCGTAACGGCGTGCTTCCACGTACCCATGGTTCCGCATTGTTTACCCGCGGTGAAACACAGGCCTTGGTGGTGACTACATTGGGTACCGAGCGTGATGCACAGCGCATTGATGCACTGAGCGGTGATTACGAAGACCGTTTCATGCTTCACTACAACATGCCTCCGTTCGCCACTGGTGAAACCGGTCGCGTGGGCACGCCTAAACGCCGCGAAATCGGCCATGGCAGGTTGGCTAAGCGCGCTTTGGTCGCTTGCCTGCCTTCGAAAGAAGAGTTTCCGTACACCATGCGTGTGGTTTCGGAAATCACCGAGTCCAACGGGTCCTCGTCAATGGCTTCGGTTTGCGGCGGCTGCCTGTCCTTGATGGACGCAGGGGTCCCAATGAAGGCGCACGTGGCTGGTATTGCCATGGGCCTGATCAAGGAAGACAACCGCTTTGCAGTGTTGACCGATATTCTGGGCGATGAAGATCATCTGGGTGACATGGATTTCAAGGTTGCCGGTACCACCTTCGGTATTACTGCGCTGCAAATGGACATCAAGATCCAGGGCATCACGAAAGAAATCATGCAGGTCGCGCTGGCTCAGGCCAAAGAGGCACGCATGCACATTCTGGGCAAAATGCAGGAAGCCATGGGCGCAGCCAAGACCGAAGTGTCTGACTTCGCACCCCGCCTGTATGTGATGAAGATCAATCCC
>CANBYM010000183.1 GCA_947373605.1 Comamonadaceae bacterium | reverse complement strand
CTATACCCGGGGCGTCGCTTTCTTCTTAAAACGCGGTGTGCTGGGTTTGCTGCTGTTTGTCACCATGGGTGTGGCAACAGGACTGCTGTTCAAAATTGTTCCGGGTGCGCTCGTGCCGGATGAAGATCAGGGCTATTTCATTGGCGCGGTGATTCTGCCCGATGGCTCGTCGCTGGAACGTACTAACGCAGTTGTCAAAAAGGTAGAGGCGGCCATGGCGCCTAACAAGAATATTGACACGGTGTTCAGTCTGGTGGGGTTGAACTTCCTGGGTGGCGGCGGCTTGAAGTCGTCTACCGCCACCATGTTTTTCCCGCTACGCCCCTGGGATGAGCGCAACCAGACGGCAAAACAGATTGTGGGTGAGACCTACGCCAAAACTGCCAGCATCAAAGAAGGTTTGCCACTGGCGTTTTCTCCGCCTGCTATTCAGGGGCTGGGACAAACCGGCGGCTTTGAGTTCTACCTGCAAAACAATGGTGACGGCGGCGTACGCCGACTCGCCCAAATCATGCCCGCATTGTTGGCCGAAGCTAACAAGCAACCCGAACTGCAAGGTGTGCGTACCTTATGGCAGGCCAATTCACCGCAGCTCTTTGTGAGTGTGGATAACGAAAAGGCACGCTCGATGGGCATTGCGTTGGCCGATATTTACAACACGCTGGCCGCTACCTTGGGTAGCTATTACGTCAACGATTTCAATAAGAGTGGTCGCATTTATCAGGTGCTGCTGCAGGCTGAAGGGCAGTTCCGCGCCAAGCCCGATGATATTGGCGCGTTGTATGTACGTACGAAAAACGGCCAGATGGTGCAGGTGCGCTCGGTAGCAACGGTGCAATATGTGTCTGGGCCTGAGTCGGTGCAGCATTTCAACGCGCTGCCTTCAATACAGATTCTGGGTGAGCCCAAACCGGGCTACAGCTCAGGCCAGGCAATTGCCGCGATGGAGCGCGCTGCGGCCAAGGTGTTGCCGGCTGACATGGGCTACGACTGGGGTGGTAGCGCCTTCCAGCAAAAACGCAGCAGTGGCTCCAGCACGCTTGCGCTGAGCGCTGGCTTCATCATGATCTTCTTGATTCTGGCAGCGCAATACGAAAAGTGGTCGCTTCCGTTCTCTGTGTTGCTGGCTTTGCCATTCGGTATTTTCGGCGCGCTGGTAGCGGTGTATTTGCGCCACTTTACCAATGACGTCTATTTCCAGATTGGACTGGTTACGCTCTTGGGCCTGTCTGCCAAAAATGCTATTTTGATCGTTGAGTTCGCTACCGTCAAAGTGCATGAAGGCCTCACACCGGTAGCGGCTGCGTTGGAGGCCGCGCGCTTGCGCTTCCGCCCGATTTTGATGACCTCTCTGGCGTTTATTCTGGGCGTGGTGCCATTGGCATTCTCCAGCGGCGCCGGCGCGGCGGCGCGGCAGTCCATTGGTACCGGTGTACTGGGCGGCATGCTGGCAGCAACTTTCCTGGCCGTATTTTTAGTTCCGTTGTTTTTTAAGCTCGTGAACGACTGGAATTTCCGCAGTACCCAGGACGATTACAAATATGTAGGCAAACCCGTTCACGGCGAAGGAGCGCACCATGTTTAAGCGCACCGTGTTGAGCGCTGTATCCATCGCAGCGCTCACATTGATCACCGCTTGCGGTGCTTTAGGAACCGGTCCCGTTTATGAGCGCCCGGCTATAGAAACGCCTGCTTCCTTAGGCACACTGCGCTCCAGTACTGGCACAACTACCGATTGGCTCCAATGGTGGAAAGGTTTTCAAGACCCGGCGCTCGATGCACTTCTGCGGGAAGCGGCTGCCAACAGCCAGGACTTGGCCTTGGCGACAGCCCGCGTTGACGAAGCTCGTGCCACGCTGGACCAGAACAAAGCCAACCTGTACCCCATCGTTGACCTTAACGCTGCTGCCACGCGCAAGCGCATCAGTGAGAACACGGCTACGTATAGCTCGGCCATCGCACCGGTTTCAGACGACCGGTTAGTGGGCCTGAGCGCAAGCTATGAAATCGACTTCTGGGGTAAATATGCCAAGGCCGATGAAGCGGCGCGTGCGCGCCTAATGAGCCAGTCGGCTACACGCGCAACAGTGCTCACCACGTTGTATTCCAACGTGGCGCAGAGCTATTTCGCCTTGCGCGCTTTTGATGCGCAAACCCAGTTGGCGGAAACTACACTGGTTACCCGCCAGGAAAATGTGCGTTTACAAAAGCGAAGGCTCGATGCGGGCTTGATCGGGCAGCTCGACTTCAGTCAGGCAGAGTCCGAGGCCGCAAGCGTGCTGGCCACGTTACAAGCGGCCCGCCAGAATCGCAACAATGCCGAGTCAGCGCTGGCCGCGTTGCTCGGGCGCAAACCTGCAGACATCCTGCAACCCAAAGTGGTTCGGGGCGAGACCTTGGGCGACCTATATACGCGCCAAGCGGTGCCGGGAAATTTGCCGGCTGATTTGATCAGCCGTCGACCTGACATCGTGGCCGCAGAGCAAAACCTGATTGCTGCCAATGCCGATATCGGACAGGCTCGCTCCGCCTACTTTCCCAAAATCAGTATTACCGCAGGGGTGGGACAGCAATCCGCCGAAATGGCCAATTTGTTTGATCCGGCTTCATTGTTCTGGAACCTTGTAGGTAATCTTGCGCAACCTGTGTTTCGCGCGGGAGCCATTGGTGCACTGGTGGCTGCTAGTAATTCACGCCAGCAGCAAGCCTTGGCCCAGTACACGCAGAGCGTACAAAATGCTTTCAAGGATGTGCACGATGCGATGAACAATGTGGACGCCGGCAAAGATATTGCCACCACCACCGCACAGCGCATTGCCGCTTTGCGTGAAACCTTGCGCCTGTCCGAGATGCGTTACAAGGCGGGCTATTCAAGTTACCTTGAAGTGCTATCTGCACAGCGTGACTTGTCCCAAGCTGAATTTGCTTTAGTGGATGTGCAGCGCAGCCAGCTTGCATCTTTAGTTAGCTTGTACAAAGCAGTGGGCGGCGGTTGGGACGCCGGCACGCTAGCGCAGGCTAAGTAGGGGGTTTCCCGCAATGGCAAAGGCGCACCAAAGGGCGATACTGCAAGGCAATTCAGGAGACCGTTTTGCAAAATAAATTTTTTCGCGCGCCTTATCGCGTGATGAGTGCATTCGCTGCAATTGCAGCAATTGCAGCATTGTCAGCACCCTTGACCGCTTTGGCGCAGGCTTGGCCTACCAAGCAACCGATCAGGTTAGTAGCTGTGTTCCCACCTGGCGGGTCGGTAGACCAAGTCGCGCGCCTGATCGGCCCCGTGCTACAGCAGCAGTTGGGGCAGACAGTTTTGATTGAAAATAAAGGTGGCGCATCCGGATCGATTGGCGCCGCCTTTGTGGCTTCTGCCCCGGCTGACGGGTACACCTTTGCCGTGGTTTTTGACTCTTACGGCGTCAATCCCAGCATGATTCCCAACCTGAGCTATGACTCCAAGAAGGATCTGGCACCGGTCATTCTGGTGGGCACTGCGCCTATGGTGCTTGCAACCAATGTCAGCTCCGAATTCAAAACATTTGCAGACGTAGTCGCTGCTGCCAAGAAGCGCCCCGGTCCTAACTATGGAACTATTGGTTCTGGAAGTCTGGGTCACTTGGCGATGACGCTCCTTGCTAAAAGCAGCAACTTTGACTTTCAGCACATCCCTTACAAAGGCGGCGGTCCTCTAATGAACGACGCGATTGCCGGTCATGTGCCTTTGGCCATCGGCTCGGTGTTCTTGGTCAAACCGCACATCGATGGCAAGCAAATGCGTCCACTTGCCGTCACTACAACAAAACGCTCGCCCGACCTGCCCAATGTGCCTACGATTGCCGAGAGTGGCTATGCGGGCTTTGACGCGCCGGCGTGGTGGGCGGTGCTTGCCCCGGCCAAAACGCCGCCGGAAATTTTGAAGCGCATGAATGAGGAACTCAATAAAGCACTTAAACAACCCGAACTGTCAAAGCGTCTGGATGCACAGGGTATCGATATCGTGGGTGGCACGCCCGAGGCGGCGCGAACTTTCATTGATAAACAAATTGATGTCTGGGGCAAAGTCGTAAAAGAAAACGACATTAAGGCTGACTGAGCCTTTTCGAATCCGATCCAGGCAACCCGATGAAGGACCCGCAAATGCACCAATAGTGTGCGTTTGCGGGTCTTTGGCCATTCAAATCCAATTTTTTTCAATATTTTTAAAAATAGGCCTAAATAACCCCCTAAATCTGCCGTTAAGAAACGTACGTCAACAACTTAGTGTCACCGGAGGGGCCCGAGGCCCAAACCCAAAATGCAATTGCCTAACATTGATTCAAGCTCCAATCTGCGCACTGGCGCGGAGGCGGCTTCATCCTTGGCAAACAGGGTTATTCCGGTCCCACCCGTTAATCCATCGGTTAGCGTCAGCTCGCATCAGGAGCCGGGGCCAAGTGTGATTGATAAGGTGAATCCAGCGCTCAAAGCCCCGTTGCCCAACGAAGGCGAAGCCAATTACACCAGTGTGCCCGACCCAATCCGCAGATCCGCAAGCGCCGAAGTAGCTCCGCACGACTGGACCATTCACCATCCCGCGCCTGAAAAGGTAGAAAATCCACCGCCTAAACCCATTTCGCAGGTCTTGATGGAGCACCTCAAAGCAGTGTGGACCGCAAGCGGTAGCGCGGTTCAAATAGCGCAGGTCAAAAACCAACCGGCAAATCCAGCGCCTGCGGCCCCTGCCCAGCAGCCCGGTGATTTGGCAAAGCAGGTGCTGGTGTACCAGCCCAATAAAATCAACAAGTCAGGCCGCGTTTAAACTGAGCCGCAAGCTTTTGCTTATGCGGTGTTCTAACATCGCGCCTATGCATACCACTGCTCTCGTCCTTTTCTCGGGTGGACAGGACTCCACCACTTGCCTCGCCTATGCTTTGTCGCGTTATGAACGCGTTGAGACCATTGCGTTTGATTACGGCCAGCGTCATAGCGTTGAATTAGATGCGCGCCTCAATGTGCTGCGTGAAATCAAGAGTGCTTTTCCACAATGGGCAGCGCGGCTAGGCGAAGACCATTTGCTCGATTTGTCTGTACTGGGTAAGGTCAGCGAAACCTCCTTGACCCGTGATACGGAGTTCAAGATGGAGGCCAATGGCCTGCCCAATACCTTTGTACCCGGTCGAAATCTGCTGTTCCTCACACTGGCCGCAGCAGTGGCCTACCGGCGTGGATTGCAAGTGCTGGTGACTGGTGTATGCGAGACCGATTTTTCCGGCTACCCCGACTGCCGCGACGACACTATGAAGGCCATGCAACTGGCGCTATCGCTGGGCATGGACCAGCGCTTTTTGATCGAGACGCCGCTGATGTGGATCGATAAAGCCGCCACATGGGAGCTGGCGCGCGATCTCGGCGGCACCGCGCTCGTGGATTTGATCGTGGAGCACACACACACCTGCTACCTGGGCGACCGCACCCACCGCCACGCTTGGGGGTATGGCTGTGGCGAATGCCCTGCCTGCGCGCTGCGCTCTAAGGGCTATGCGGGCTTTTCCGCCAGTTTGAACAAGGCCTCGCTGCCTGCCGGTTGAGGCTCCAGCACCCAATGGCGCTGGTGGAAAGCGGCCACGCTGGGCCGGTGTGTAATAGACACCAAAGCGCCGCCGCGCTGCGAGACCAATTCTGCAAGGCGTTGGTACAACATGGCCTCTGCCGCTGCATCCAAGGCACTGGTGGCTTCGTCGGCAAAGACCCAGCGTGGCTTTTTAAGAAAGACACGGGCCAGTGCTAGTTTTTGTTGTTCGCCGCCCGACAGCATATGGTTCCAAGATTCAAACACGTCCAAGTCTTGGCATAGCGATTCCAGGCCGACTTGCTCAAGGGCGGACTGCAATTCAGCGTCCGAATAGGTGGATGGGTCAGACGGATAAGATAGTGCATCCCGCAGGGGACCGTTGGGGAAATATGGGCGCTGCGGCAAAAACATCGAATCGGCCGCCAGCCCGATATGCCCACTGGCATACGGCCATATTCCTGCAAGGGTGCGAAATAAAGTGGACTTGCCCGCTCCAGAAGGGCCGTTAATGTAGATGTTTTCTCCTGCCCGTATTTCAAATGCAGTGTCTGACAGCAGGACGTTTCCTTCCGGCAAGCGGACCTGCAACTCGGTGCACGTGGTAGCGGGGAAATCAGAAGGCTCGGCAATTGGACTGCGGGGCTCCATCTCGCTGATCGCGCGTTCAAAACCCGTTAGTCGGTCTGTCGTAGCCCTCCAACTGGCGACTGCGTTGTAGTTGTTCACAAACCAACTCAACGCACCTTGCACGTTGCCGAAGGCATCCACGACCTGCGTCAAATCGCCCAGCGACATCGGACCGCGAAAGTAGTGGGGTGCAGCCACCATGTACGGAAAAACGGCCGCAACCTGGCCAAAAAAAGTGGTGAACCAACTCAGGCGCTTTTGCATACCGATCAGGCGCAAATAGTTGGCAGCAACTCGGGAGAAACGCAATTGCATTTGTTGACACTCCACCGGCTGCCCGCGTTCCATGGCGATGGATTCGGAGTTCTCCCTCGAACGCACCATGTGATGCCGAAAGTCGGCCTCTACCCTTTGTTGCCGGTAGTTCAGAGCAATTTGCGGTTTTCCCAGGTAGTGCGTAATCGCACTTCCGGCGATGCTGTATAGCAAGGCCATCCACAGCATAAAGCCCTGTACGGTGTAACTGACGCCGCCAATCACGAGCCCAAAGCCTGTAGACAACACCCACAAAATGCCAACAAAACTGCAAAGGGTCACCACGGAGTTCATGAACCCAAGGCACAGGGACAGGGTGCTGATGATGAACTCGTTAATGTCATCCTGAATACGTTGGTCCGGGTTATCTGTGACGCGCGGGTTGTCGTTCACGCCCTGGGAGGTGTAGCGCCCCAGTTCCATTTGGTACATGGTGTTGCCCCGCGTCCAGCGCTGCAAATAGTGCGCGGTCATCCACGTTCTCCAGCGCAGCGTCAGTAGCTGCTGCAGGTAGCCGGCATACACACCGATGACAATGGCGGTGCCCGCAAGGTAAGTAAAGCGCACCAGAGCTGCCCAGAATGCAACCTCGTCCTTGGCCTGCAGTGCGTCATTAAAGGACTTGTACCAGCCATTGAACACAACGCTCATGTACACCGAGCCCAGGTTCAGCGCAATCACCGTCGCCAGCAGCGCCCGGGCCTTCCATTTGTGTTCGGAAGAAAAATACGGCACGGACAGTGCCCAGATGCGTTTTGCCTGCTGCCGCGTTGCAGCCCATTTGGTTGAAAGGCTTTGCAAATATCCTAGGGCTTCGGGCGCGTGCGGGGTCGGTGCAGAAGGCATGCCATTTATCCT
>CANBYM010000182.1 GCA_947373605.1 Comamonadaceae bacterium | reverse complement strand
GCCACGGCGCTATGGCGTATTACGCGGCCCTCAAGCAGGTGGGCTTTGTTACGGATGCGGAGCTCATGACCTTTAAAAGCAACCACACCTTTCTCTACGGCCACCCGTCCATGAATCCCGACAAGGGCATAGAGTTTTCCAGCGGCAGTCTGGGGTTGGGTCTGGCGTTGGGGGTGGGCACGGCCATTGGGTTGCGCAAGCGCGGCAACCATACTCCGCGTGTGTTCGTGCTGATGGGCGACGGCGAGTGTGGCGAAGGATCTGTTTGGGAAAGCGCCGCCTCGGCCGCGCATTTCGGGTTGTCGAACCTGGTCGCCATCATCGACAAGAACGGCCTGCAGTACGACGGTCCGACCAAGGACGTTCTGAACATGGATGGCATGGCCGAAAAATGGGACAGCTTTGGCTGGCAGGCACGCACCGTTGACGGCCACAACCTGGCTGAGCTGCTGGACGCTTTTGACAACCTGGGGGATAAGCCCACGGTCATTGTGGCGAACACCGTCAAAGGTAAAGGTGTACCCTACATGGAAAACAATCCGGCTTGGCACCACAACCGATTGACCCAAGCGCAATTTGACGAATTGACCGCAGCGAAGGCGGAGTACCCATGAGTGTCTTTACCCGCGCCAACATCCGGACTTGGTCGATGCTCGGTTCTGCCGGCACCTTTGGCCAGGCTGCCATGGGTTTGCTCGAGATTAACCATGAAACCCTGATTGTCACGGCCGATTTGCGCAACTTTTCGGGCCTCGACCGTTTTGCCGCTTCTCATCCAGATCGGCTGATTAATGTGGGTATTGCCGAGCAAAACATGGTGGGTCTAGCTGCCGGACTCTGCAATGAGGGTTTCAGCGTTTTTGCCACAACCTACGCCACGTTTGCGGCGGCGCGCAGCGCCGATCCGGTGCGGGTGAACATGGGTTACATGGGGTTGGGCGTAAAGCTCGTGGGCTTGGGCGCAGGTTTTTCAGTGGGTGTACTTGGGCCAACGCACATCAGCTTGGAGGATATCGCGTTTATGCGCGCTATCCCGAACATGACGGTGATCTCACCAGCCGATTGTACTGAGACGGTCAAAGCCGTGCAGGCACTGGCCAATTACCCGGGGCCCGCATATTTGCGCCTTGGCGGGAATGTACCGCATCCCGTGGTCTATGCCGAAGACTACGAATTTTGCATTGGAAAGGCCATCCGCCTGCGTGAGGGGGGGGACATTACTATCGTTGCAACAGGCCCGGTCGTGTACGAATCACTTCAGGCGGCCAAATTGCTGGAAGCGCAGGGCTTGCGGGTGGGCGTGGTCAACATGCACACAATTAAACCGCTGGACACCGATATGCTTCATGCGGTTTATGCCTCGGCCCGACTTGTGGTTACGGTCGAGGAACACAGCATCTTGGGTGGCCTGGGGGGCGCTGTGGCGGAGCACAAAAGCCAATTTTCGGCGACGCCGCCGCAACTCATTATTGGGGTTCGTGATTATTTCCCCCATGCGGGCGATTACCGGCATTTGCTGTCAGAAACAGGGCTGACAGCGCCTCAGATCGCCACGTCGATCCAGTCGCGCTGGAGCACGGTGGCGTGACGATCTTCCCACTGGACTCGTTTCCCGCCGATCGGTGCGCCGCGGTGGACGACGCGGGTCAGATGCTATCCTATGGGGAATTGGCGCAGATTTCAGAGCGCCTGGCATCCTCCGTTTGTTCCGGAATGGTGGCCTTAGTTCTGACCAAGAACACCTTGGGCTGTGTGGCGACCATCGTGGCCCTGATCAAGCAGGGCGTTGTTCCTATCTTGCTTGATGCCAGCACCAGTGAAGCGACACTCCAGTTGCATATTGACCGCTACCAGCCTGACGTACTGGTGCTGCCGAGTGTTCTGCAAGCGCAATACCCGGCCAATGCTTTCCTGTTGAGCATTCTTGACTATGTCGTGCTCTCGACGGAGCACGATGCCAGCCATTGCGCGCTTCACCCCGACCTTGCCTTGCTGCTAAGCACCTCAGGCAGCACGGGCAGTCCAAAGCTGGTTCGGCAGAGTCGACTCAATGTGCTAACGAACGCCCAGTCCATTGCCAGCTACCTGAAAATTGGCCCCAGCGATCGACCGGTCACCAGTTTGCCGCTGCATTACACCTACGGCTTTTCGGTTATGAGCAGTCACTTGCAGGCGGGAGCAACCTTGTTGGTGACAGACCGGTCGGTGATGGAAAAGCCGTTCTGGAAGTTCTTCAATGAGGCTGGCGCGACTTCTCTGGCGGGTGTGCCCTATACCTACCAAATGCTCAAGAGACTTGGGTTTCTGCGAATGAACCCTGGTGCGCTGCGCACCTTGACCCAGGCAGGTGGCAAGCTCAGCGTCGCCTTGATTCGTGAATTTGCCGAGTTCGCATCCCGCAGCGGCATTGACTTTTACGTGATGTACGGCCAGACCGAGGCGACCGCACGCATGAGCTATGTGCCAGCTGCGATGTCGCTGGAAAAGGCCGGTAGCATTGGCTTGGCTATACCGGGCGGTGAGCTGTTCCTGGTGGACCCGACCGGAGCCGAAATTACCGCCGCCGAAGTTCAAGGCGAGCTGGGTTACCGAGGCCCCAATGTGACCATGGGCTATGCCGAGCAGCGCGCCGATCTTTCCAAGGGCGATGAACGTCAGGGCTGCTTGCTCACGGGCGACTTGGCTCTGCGCGATGCCGACGGCTACTACTACATCACCGGGCGCCTGAGCCGAATTGCCAAATTGTTTGGAAAGCGAGTCAGTTTGGATGACCTGGAGCAGATCTGCCTGGGCTTTGTGACGGAAGCGGCATGCACAGGCACCGAAGACCAGGTGACAGTCTGGATCACGGACGACCAGCACCAGGCTGTACTGCCTCGCTTGCTGGCAGAGCGCACGGCCATCCACGCATCGGCCTACCAGGTGCGGGTGATTGGGAGCTTGCCGCGGACAGCGGTCGGTAAAACCGACTACCAACTGCTGCTGAACGAGATGTGTTCATGATGGACTTGGCACCTTGGCACGCTCTGGCGCCTTATTCTCTCGACCGTCGCGCCAAAAATACCATGCTCCTGAATGGACTGCTGGAGCTAACTGTTCACCACGCTGCAAATTGCCAGCCTTACCGCCAGATGCTCCAAGCACAGGGTTTCAGGCCTGAATCGGTTCTGTCGCTGGCGGATATCCCTTTTCTGCCGGTTCGCTTATTCAAGCAGTTAGATCTGCTCAGCGTGGCGCGTGAGGAAGTGATTAAAACAATGACTTCGAGCGGAACCTCGGGTCAGACCCCGTCCCGGATATTCCTGGACCGAACGACAGCGGCTAACCAGACAAAGGCCTTGACTCGCATCGTAACGGCTGTGACTGGTGCTCAGCGCATGCCCATGATCGTGGTGGATAGTCCGGCCGTAATAAAGGACCGGGCCTTGTTCTCTGCCCGAGGTGCGGGGATTTTGGGGTTCTCGATTTTCGGTCGCGATCGAATCTTTGCGCTCAACGACAACATGGAGTTGGACATCGACGCCGTGGCTCAGTTTTTGGACAAGCATAAGGGCGGTCAGGTGTTCGTTTTTGGTTTTACCTTTATGGTTTGGCAATATCTCTACAAAGCCCTTATGCACAGCGGTCGCCAGCTGGACATGAGTCAAGCCATTTTGGTTCATGGAGGAGGGTGGAAGACGCTGGTGAATGAGTCGGTGTCCTCCAGCGTGTTTCGCGAGCGCCTGCAGGCAGTCTGCGGCATAACCCAGGTGCATGATTACTACGGAATGGTGGAGCAGACGGGTTCGATCTATATCGAATGCGACCACGGTCATCTGCATGCATCGACTTATTCTGACATCATCGTGCGGCGACACCGGGACTTCTCCGTGGCTGATGTGGGGGAGACCGGCTTGATTGAAGTGGTATCGGTTTTGCCGGAAAGCTACCCAGGGCACGCCTTGTTGACGGAAGATGAGGGTGCGATACTCGGCGAAGACGATTGTCCCTGTGGGCGGTTAGGTAAATACTTTCAGGTGCATGGGCGCATCAAGAGTGCCGAGCTCCGAGGCTGTAGCGACACATATGCCGCAGGTGCAAACCAAGTAAGCGGAGAGATGTCGAATGACCTTTGACGGTGCTGTTGAACTATTGACCCCGTTGGGCGCTGACATCATGGGCATTCAGCACACGCGTGCACTGCCGCCTTTTTCGCCACAGGCCTTGCGTTTTATTGGTGACATGTCAGATCTTCTGCGAGCGGACCCGCGGGTTCGGTTGCTGCCTGACCTGTACTCATTCGGATTCTGGTGTAGGCGCACTTCCATAGAAGCAATGGGGCAGCGGTACCCTGACAAAAATCTGCGTCTTGGCCGGGGCATCGTATTCCATGTCGGGCCCGCCAATGTACCCGTAAACTTTGCATATTCTTTGGTCGCAGGTTTGTTAGCCGGCAATGCAAATTTGGTTCGTGTACCTACTGCTGACTTTCCTCAAGTAAGAATCATTGCGCAAACTCTGGACACCCTTCTTAAAAAATCTGTGCATCACGAACTGCGAGATCACATCAGGTTGGTGCGATATGACCGTAACGCTCAGGAAGTTACCGCGAGATTTTCTAAGGCCTGCGATATCCGAGTAATTTGGGGTGGCGATGACACTATCAATAATATTAGAAGCAATAAACTGCATCCACGTGCATTTGACATAACCTTTGCAGATCGATATTCCGCATGCCTCATTGGTGCTGAAAACTACCTCAAGCAAGACAGTTACGACTTATTGGCACAAGCGTTTTACAACGACACTTATCTGTTCGATCAAAATGCATGTACAGCTCCGCATCTTGTTCTTTGGTTGGGTGAGGATGAAGTTGTAAAAAAGGCACGTCAAGTTTTTTGGGAAAAATTGCATGTACATGTAGAAAAGAAATACCCGTTAGAAGCTCAATCCGCAGTAGCAAAACTAACCTCAGCATTGCGATATGCGGCACTTCACGAAGGTGCAGCAATTGAACCAACGCCAGATAATTTGATTACGCGGATAAATATTAAAAAGCTTGAGCCCGGGATAGAGGACTGGAATGCAAATTGTGGATTCTTCTTCGAGTGCCATCTGACCAATATTGAGCAGTTTTTTAGTGTTATTACGCGCCGCTATCAAACACTGTCTTATACGGGGCTGGATGGGGACTTGCTACAGCGGCTTCTAATTCAAGCGCGCAGCATAGGAATTGATAGGATTGTGCCGATAGGCCGAACCTTGGAATTCTCACTTGAATGGGATGGATACGACTTAATTAGGTCAATGAGTCGAATTATTACTCAAATTTAAATATGAAAATTACCCACTTCAGTAACTCGTTTATATCTATAACTTCTCAAGGCGAAAGTTTGGTCTGTGACCCGTGGGTTGGCAAGGCAAATGCGAGTGGATGGCAGAGCTTTCCAGAGTTTACGGCTGCTGAGTTGACCGACCAACTAGCTGATGCAAAGTGGGTCTATCTCTCTCATTTACACGATGATCATTTTCATCCAGAGACATTGCAAGCCTTAGGACTCCTCAATCGTGAATTTCTTATCAAACGATTCAGCAAGCCGATACTGCGGGAGCGTCTTAAACGTTTAGGTGTGACGCGTATACGAGAAATAGAAGCATTTGACATTCAAAAAATAGGGCCATTTGAGATCGTAATCTTTCCTCAATTATCAAGTAACTCATCTGGTCTCGAAGATGAAGTTAATTATGATCTGGATACTTCAATTGCGATTAAAACTGATGAAAAAGTATTCTTTAATCAGGTGGATAACCCTCTGTCATTTGAAGATTTGAAAAAAATACACAACTACATCTCTGAGAATATGGGCAGCATTGATGTCGCGTGCCTGATGAGCGGCGCTGCCGGCGAATATCCGCATCTCTTTCTAGGGATTGACCAAGTAAATGAAAAGCAACGGATAGTAAATGGATCCTTGTCAGACTTGGTTCGGTGGCTTAAATTGCTCTCTCCAAAATATTATTTCCCAGCAGGTGGGACTTATCTCATTCCAGGGTGGCTGAGTCAGTTTAGCGAGAATGTAGCGCAACCGACATTCTCTGAGATCGTTGAATATCTTGGTAAAGCAAATATTCCGACCGAATGTATTGCCTTGGAGGGGGGGCGTTTCCTTGAATACAATTCCAACTTCACTCAGATAAGCGTGAGTTCAAAGATGTCTCCGATAGTATCGGATAGGCAAGTGGCGACAGAAATGCACAGGAAAGATAAATACATTTACGAAGAAATTAAATCTCCCGAATGGCATATATTTACTTCATTGCTGGACCAAGCTAGATCCAATTGGGAGGAGAAAGTAGTCCGAGAAGGCTATGGTATTAAGCAATCCATCATTTTTGAAGTATATCTTCCACTTTCATTAATGGATGGAAAGCTTGACGTATCCAAACATTTAGGTACTTATAAGATACATGAGGCAAGAGAGCTTATTGACGGTACTTTGTCAATACATATTGACCAACGAGCGCTTTTTGCATGTATCGTTCGCAGTTTGGTCTGGAATGGCGTATTAGGTGCGCTTTGCCTATATGAAAGAAATCCAAATCGTCACTATCCGACCGATTTCTTTTCTTTAAACTTCCTCACTTTGAACGATCAGCAAATTAAGCAATTTCATGATTCGGTTGGGTTTTAGGTCCTCAGTGTAGGAATAAATTATGGTTAAGAGTAATTTTGACGTTCGAGCCGCTTATCAATATGCAAAGCAGACGGATATAGAGGAAATGGATGATAGATGCCGCTTGGGAATACGGGAAATTCAAACATTCAAACTGCTGGCACAAGAGGCAGGAGCCAAGTTACCCGAAAACGCTACTTTCCTCGATCTAGGGTGTGCCGATCGTTACTTGGAAAAAGCATGTTTGGCAGAAAGCTGGTCATATAAGGGGCTTGACTATAGCGACGTAAATTTTGAAGTGGATGATTTGCCACTGGAGGATGGATCTGTCGACGTGGCTGCAAGTTTGGCGGTGATTGAACATCTGCGTGATCCAGCCAAATTTCTTTCGGAAATATATCGCTGCTTGAAGCCGGGCGGAATCATTTACTTATCTTCACCAAACTTTCGGCTGGATTGGAAGAACTTTTATAACGACCCGACACATGTTCGTCCGTACACGCCAGAATCGCTTGAGCAGCTACTAAAACTGCAAGGGTACGACTCCGTAAATAGTTTTCCCGGTCTTCGATGCAAAGATATCAGTTGGTATCGTGGAAAATATAGATTTCTGCGTGCATATTATCTGCTGCCATTTCGTTCTGATACGTCAATGAGAGTCCCGAAATTCCTTAAGGGTCATGCAAGATCGATTTTTGCACTTGGGCGCAAGTATTCAACTTAGCTAGGAATTATGAAATGTGGAGCAACATCT
>CANBYM010000181.1 GCA_947373605.1 Comamonadaceae bacterium | reverse complement strand
CTGACCGCCACGGTCAATGGCTACGGCAAACGCACCAGCATCACAGAGTACACCCGCCACGGCCGTGGTACCAAAGGCATGATTGCGATCCAGCAGTCCGAACGCAACGGCAAAGTGGTAGCTGCCACGCTGGTTCACGCGGACGATGAAATCATGCTGATCACAGACAAGGGCGTTTTGGTGCGCACACGGGTCTCTGAAATCCGTGAATTGGGTCGTGCGACACAGGGCGTTACCTTGATCGGTTTGGACGAAGGCTCCAAGCTCAGCGGTTTGCAACGCATTGTTGAAAACGATGCCAACCCGGCAGGCACTGATGAAAGTGATTCGCAGCCGGACGAGGCGGCCGATGCACCCTGAAACTGCGAACGACGGCGAAATATTTGGAGCTTAGAAGCCAGATGGAAAGACCGTTTAACTTTTCGGCCGGTCCGGCCGCGATGCCGCAGGAAGTGCTGATGCAAGCAGCAGATGAAATGCTGGACTGGCCGGATGCGACGGGCAGACGTTGCGGTATGGGCGTGATGGAAATGAGCCATCGTGGCAAAGAATTCATTTCCATCTACGAGCAAACCGAAGCGGATCTGCGCGAACTGTTAGCCCTGCCGTCCAACTTCAAAATTTTGTTTATGCAAGGCGGCGGCTTGGCGGAGAACGCTATCGTGCCCCTGAACTTGAGCGCCTTAAAAGCGGTACCCGGTCAACCCGGCATTACAGACTTTGTCATCACCGGCAGCTGGAGCGAAAAATCCAGCCAGGAAGCAAAAAAATACAGCACTGCAAATATTGCAGCGAGCGCAAAGGCAGACGGCTTCATCGGAATTCCTGAAGCAGGTACGTGGTCCTTAAATCCTGACGCCAGTTATCTGCAAATCTGCACCAATGAAACCATCCACGGAGTTGAGTTCAATCAACTGCCGGATTTGAAAGCGCTAGGCTCAGGTGCCGAACTGGTCATTGATTTTTCTTCCCATGTAGCTTCACGCATGGTCGACTGGAACCAGGTGGGCCTGGCCTTTGGCGGTGCACAAAAAAATCTGGGACCGGCAGGATTAACCTTAGTCGTGGTGCGCGAAGATTTATTGGGATATGCCTTGCCCGATTGCCCGAGCGCATTCAACTACAAAACAGTGGCGGACAGCAATTCCATGTTCAACACACCACCAACCTTTGCCATCTACATGGCGGGCCTCGTGTTCAAATGGCTCAAAAAGCAAGGTGGTATTGCCACAATGGAGCAACGCAATATCGCAAAAGCCCAGCTTTTGTACCAAGCCATCGACAAGTCCGACCTCTATTACAACAAGGTCGACACAACTTGCCGCTCGCGCATGAATGTGCCTTTTTATCTGCGGGACGAATCCTTGAACGACGCATTTTTAAGCGGTGCCAAGGAGCGCGGAATGTTGCAACTCAAAGGCCACAAGTCGGTGGGTGGTATGCGGGCCAGCATCTACAACGCAATGCCGATTGAAGGCGTACAAGCCTTGGTGGACTACATGCGTGAATTTGAACAAAAAAAATACCATGGCTAGAACACTTCCTGAACTACGGACTTTGATTGATGCAGTCGACCGTGAGTTGCTCACTGCACTCAACCGGCGTGCTGCGCTGGCGAATGAAGTGGGAGAAATCAAGCGCGTCGAGGGTTCCGCCGTGTTTCGCCCCGAGCGCGAGGCGCAAGTCATACACGGATTGCAGAGTGCCAATGGCGGCCCGCTTAAAGACGGTAGCGTGGCGCTCATCTGGCGCGAGATCATGTCAGCCTGCCGGGCGCTGGAAGCTCCTCAAAGGGTTGCTTATCTGGGCCCCAAAGGAACATTTAGTGAAGAGGCTGCACAGCGCTTTTTTGGTTCCAGCATTGCCCACGTACCTTGCGCCAATTTTGACGAAGTGTTTCACGCGGCCACGTCCGGCGCAGCAGAGTTTGGCGTCATTCCGGTAGAGAACAGTACTGAAGGCGTAGTTACCCGTTCCTTGGACTTGTTACTGCACTCGCCGCTGCATATCGTGGGCGAATTAAGCCTGTTGGTGCGTCACCATTTGCTTCGTACCACCGCCTCCATGGATGGGATTGAAGTGGTATTGGCGCATCCTCAAGCCTTGGCGCAGTGCCAGCAATGGCTTAGTGCGCACCTCCCGAACGCTGAGCGTCGCGCGGTATCTAGTAACGCTGAAGGTGCACGCCTTGCAGCTACCAATCCGGCCTGGGCTGGCATCGCCAGCGAACGGGCCGGGTCGGAATTTGGATTGCATACGGCCGCGCAGGCAATTCAGGACGAAGCTTTTAATCGCACACGTTTTGTCATGGTGTGTCTGCCGTCTGTTATGCCCGCACCACAAGCATCGGGCAAGGACTGCACCAGCCTGGTCGTGTCCGTGCCCAACCGCCCCGGTGCCGTCCACGATATGCTGGTCCCACTGAAAAAGCACGGTGTGTCCATGACCCGCTTCGAGTCACGCCCGGCGCGCTCGGGACAGTGGGAATATTACTTTTACATTGACTTGCAGGGTCACCCCTCGCAGTCCAACGTTTCGGCTGCTTTGAACGACCTGCAAAGTCTTTGCGCGTTTTACAAGGTACTGGGCACCTATCCCCTGGCCGACTGACTATCTGCGTAAGGACCTTTCATGTTTGAACAACTCGGACTTATCGGATGCGGCCTCATGGGTGGGTCGTTCGCCCTGGCATTAAAGCGCGCCGGTCTCGTCAAAAGGGTGGTCGGCTATAGCAAGTCCCCCACCACTACCGAACGGGCGCGACAGCTCGGCATTATCGATATTGAAGCACCGTCGGCACTACTAGCCGTATCCGGGGCGGATATCGTACTGATAGCGGTTCCTGTGGCTTCCACCGAGTCAACTTTCAAAGCGATCAAGCATCTGGTAACACCAGACATGCTGATCATGGATGTCGGCTCCACCAAGCGCGATGTGATTGATGCCGGCCGCCGTGCATTGCGGGAAAACATCGGCCTTTTCGTACCTGCGCATCCGATTACAGGCAAGGAAGTTTCCGGCGTCGATAATGCAGACCCTGACCTCTACACCGGACGTCAGGTCATTCTTACCCCCATCGAACGCACCAATCTCGCGCAGCTACAAAAAGCCGTGAACGTCTGGACTGCATTGGGCTGCCGCGTGTTGCAAATGTCACCGGAGCAGCACGACGCTGCATTTGCATCGGTAAGCCACCTGCCCCACCTAATCGCGTTTGCACTCATGAATGCCATCTCGGGCCAGCCGCAAGGCCAGGACTATTTGTCTCTTGCCGGCCCCGGATTCAGGGATTTCACCCGTATTGCCGCCAGCGATCCCAAGGTCTGGCGCGACATCATGCTGGCAAACGCAGAAGAATTGCTGAGTCAAAGCAAGATTTTTCAGAGCAACTTGCAAGCACTGGAGTTGATGATTTCGAGTGGCAATGCCGAGGCCCTCGAAGGTTTGATTGAGCAAGCCAGCATGGCCCGTGTGAACTGGAGCATGGGCTCCAAAAAATAAAGCGCATGTTTTCTACCGAATTTTTAGATTTACCCCCGCTGTCGGGCGCCATCGGCAGCGTCACCCTGCCGGGCTCCAAAAGCATTTCCAATCGGGTGTTGCTGCTTGCTGCGCTCTGCGAGGGCACAACGCATATTCACGACTTGCTTAATAGCGATGACACACGCGTCATGCTCGAAGCGCTAAAAGTTTTAGGTTGTGAGATTACACACGTTGGCCCAGTTTTGCATATCACCGGCCTGGGCGGCAACATCCGGCAATCGAAGGCGAACCTTTTTTTGGGAAACGCCGGTACCGCGATGCGCCCCTTGACTGCCGCGTTGGCGGTATTGGGTGGAGATTTTGAACTGGGTGGCGTTGCCCGCATGCATGAGCGCCCGATTGGCGATCTGGTCAGCGCATTGCATCAATTGGGCTGCACCATTGAATATCTGGGAAATGATGGATTCCCGCCGCTGCGCATCGGCAAACCGCAGCTCAAGCTCTCAGAGCCCATCAAAGTGCGCGGCGATGTCAGCAGCCAGTTTCTCACCGCTTTGTTAATGGCGATGCCGCTGGTCGCGAAGCAGGACGTTGTTATCGAAGTATTGGGCGAGTTGATTTCCCGTCCTTATATTGAAATCACGCTGAATCTGCTGGCGCGTTTTGGCGTTAGCGTAGCGCGCGAAGGCTGGCAGCGATTCACCATTCCCGCCGGTGCTGCTTTTAAGACGCCCGGCACCCTGCATGTAGAAGCAGACGCATCCAGCGCAAGTTACTTTATTGCCCTAGGCGCAATTGCATCCAGCATTCGCTCGGCAAACGACGCTGACAACGGCATCACGATTCATGGCGTGGGTGCGGATTCGATTCAAGGCGACATCCGCTTTATGGATGCGGCGCAAAAAATGGGCGCGCGCATCGATAGTGGACCAAACTGGCTGCGTGTGCAGCGCGGTGTCTGGCCGCTCAACGCAATCGACTTGGACTGCAACCACATTCCCGATGCTGCGATGACACTGGCCGTCATGGCGCTCTACGCGAACGGCACGACCACGCTCAGAAACATCGCCAGTTGGCGCGTGAAAGAAACTGACCGTATTGCCGCCATGGCCATCGGTCTTCGCAAGCTCGGTGCGCAGGTCGAAGAAGGCGCCGACTTTATTTCCATTACCCCCCCCCGAGCGTGTCGGCATGGAAACCCGCAAGCATTCACACCTATGACGACCATCGCATCGCCATGTGTTTTTCACTGGCAGCGTTTAACCCGCGTGAAATTCCGGTTCGCATTGAAGACCCGAAATGCGTTGCGAAGACCTTCCCCGATTACTTTGAAACATTGTTTGCCGTTTCGTTTGCTGAGGCAGAGAATATTCCCGTGCTTTGCATGGACGGTCCTACCGCCTCAGGCAAAGGCACCTTGGCTGCGGATCTGGCCAAAAAACTGGGCTACCACTTTCTGGATTCCGGCTCCCTGTACCGGATCACCGGACTGGCCGCAACACAAAGAAGCATCCCTCTGGACATTGCCAATCAGGAACAAATCGTGCGCTTGCTACGGAGTTTAGACATCCGCTTTGAAGGCAGCCATATTCTTTTGGCAGAAGATGACGTCAGCGATGCCATACGCACCGAGGAAGCTGGTCTGAATGCCTCCAAGGTATCCGCATTTCCCATGGTTCGCGAAGCCCTGGTCGAGTTTCAACGCAGTTTCCGCCAATTGCCAGGCCTTGTGGCCGACGGCCGTGACATGGGCACGGTTATCTTTCCGGCGGCTCCGTTAAAGGTATTTTTGACTGCCAGCGCCGCCTGTCGGGCGCAAAGGCGCTATAAGCAGTTGATTTCAAAGGGAATTCCCGCTACACTCGACACTCTTCGCGCAGACTTGGAAGCGCGTGACGCCAGGGACACCTCCCGTGCGGTTGCGCCACTCAAGGCTGCAGTTGACGCCAAGCTACTGGACAACTCAGAGTTGTCGGTCGAAAAGACCGCTGAAATTGTGTTGGACTGGTGGCAAAGCAAACAGCCTTTCTAGGCAAACTTGGCCCCCAAGGCTCACCTCGCGCGACAGCGCACAGGCCAAGGGGATCGATAACTTAACCCCGCAGTGCAAACTGCAACCTAAATGTCAGAATCTTTCGCAGCCCTATTTGAAGAATCCCTGCAACGCTCGGAAATGCGCACCGGTGAAGTGATCACCGCTGAAGTCGTTCGTATCGAGCACAGCTTCGTCGTTGTTAACGCCGGCCTCAAGTCTGAAGCCTACGTGCCAATCGAAGAATTCAAAAGCGACAAGGGCGAAATCGAAGTCCAAGTGGGCGATTTCGTATCCGTGGCCATCGACTCCGTAGAAAACGGTTATGGCGACACCATTCTTTCCCGCGACAAGGCCAAGCGTCTGGCTTCCTGGATGAGCCTGGAAAAGGCCCTGGAATCCGGCGAGTTTGTTACCGGCACCACCTCAGGCAAGGTCAAGGGCGGCCTGACCGTTCTGGTCAACGGCATCCGCGCATTCCTGCCCGGTTCGTTGGTGGACACACGTCCTACTAAAGACCTGTCTCCGTACGAGAACAAGACCCTGGAATTCAAGGTTATCAAGCTGGACCGCAAGCGCAACAACGTTGTGCTGAGCCGCCGCGCTGTGGTGGAAGCGTCCATGGGCGAAGAGCGCGCCAAGCTGATGCACACCCTCAAAGAAGGTTCTGTGGTGCAAGGCGTGGTCAAGAACATCACCGAATATGGTGCGTTTGTGGACCTGGGCGGCATCGACGGCCTGCTGCACATCACCGACATGGCATGGCGCCGTGTCCGTCATCCTTCTGAAGTGGTGCAAGCCGGTCAGGAAATCACTGCCAAGATTCTCAAGTTTGACACGGAGAAAAACCGCGTGTCTCTGGGTCTGAAGCAAATGGGCGACGACCCATGGATGGGCGTGAACCGCCGTTATCCGCAAGGCACCCGCATGTTCGGCAAGATCACCAACATCGCCGACTACGGCGCGTTTGTGGAACTCGAACCCGGAATCGAAGGCTTGGTGCACGTGTCCGAAATGGACTGGACCAACAAGAACGTTGCTCCTTCCAAGATCGTTGCCCTGGGCGACGAAGTCGAAGTCATGGTTCTGGAAATCGACGAAGACAAGCGTCGCATCTCCCTGGGTATGAAGCAATGCAAGGCCAATCCATGGCAGGAATTTGCACAAAACACCAAGCGCGGTGATCGCGTGAAGGGCCCGATCAAGTCGATTACCGACTTCGGCGTGTTTGTGGGTCTGGCCGCCGGTATCGACGGTCTTGTGCACCTGTCTGACCTGTCCTGGAACGAAACCGGCGAAGCCGCTGTGCGTGAGTTCAAGAAGGGCCAGGAAGTGGAAGCTCTGGTGTTGGCCGTGGACGTGGACCGCGAGCGCATCTCCCTGGGTATCAAGCAACTCGACTCCGATCCTTTCACCACCTTTGTGTCGATAAACGACAAGGGCCAGACCGTTAGCGGCAAGGTAAAGACCGTGGATGCCAAGGGCGCTGAAATCGACCTCGGCGACGACATCATCGGCTACCTGCGCGCCTCTGAAATCAGCCGTGACCGTGTTGAAGATGCACGCAACGTGCTCAAAGAAGGTGACGAAGTAACTGCTGTCGTGGTGAACGTGGACCGAAAGACACGCAATATCCAGTTGTCCATCAAGGCCAAGGATGCTGCTGATCAAAACGAAGCTATGCAAACCCTGAGCCAGCAATCGGCTCGCGAAAACGCCGGCACTACCAGCCTGGGCGCTCTGTTGCGCGCAAAGCTGGACAACAACTAAGCCTTTGTTGTTGAAGCGACGTAAGTAAACGCGGAGAACGACCGGCTGCACCTGTGCACCGGTCGTTTTTTTGTCCAAAATACCCCCATAACACTTCCCGCCAATGACCCGCTCCGACCTAGTTGAAGAACTGGCCGCTCGATTTGGCCAGCTCACGCACCGCGACGCTGAATTCGCCGTCAAGACTTTGCTTGACGCGATGA
>CANBYM010000180.1 GCA_947373605.1 Comamonadaceae bacterium | reverse complement strand
ATTGGATGCGCAGATTGACCCGCTGGACTTGCGCAGAGCCGCTGCGGAGCGCTACCACTATGGCTATAGTTATTCCAACGTCAGCGGGGGATTGGCCGCGCTGTGGCAGTTTCCGCAGCCGATGATTGATGCCTTGGAGCACCAGTTCGCCCCCTTTGACAACAATGTGTATGAGCCACTGGCTGGTGTGATCCATCTGGCAGCGTGGCGCGCGCGCGGCAAAGAAGCAGGGCTGTCCGAACGACAGTTGGCTGTGACTTATCCGGATGCGGTGGGAGTGACCTTGGGCTTGGACATCGACATGGTGTTGCGTCAGGACCCCTACGACTGGGCAGCGCACCAGTAAAACTGATGCGTGCTTTGGAGATTTATGCCGGTCCCACGGCCCGCAGCATGCTTGAGCAGCATGGCCTTTTGCCTGAACATATCCGCACCATTGCAGCGGCTGCGGGTGGACCCAAAGGACTTCTGTTGGGGCCACTGGACCGCTTCCTGTTCGGGCAATGGCTTGTGCGTTCTGAACATCCGATTGATCTGGTGGGTGCGTCTATCGGAGCGTGGCGTATGGCCACAGCCTGTCTTGACGATGCAAAGGCGGGCTTTCTGCGACTGGAGTACGACTATATCCACCAGCATTACGCGTTGGAACGCGGGCAGAAGCGACCTACTGCTCAATTCGTGAGTGATACTTTTGGTAAAAACCTGTCGGCATTTTTTACCGGGCACATCCATGAAGTGTTGGACAACCCGCGCTACCGCCTGCACATGGTTACGTCCCGCGGGCGCCACGTCTTAAAAACCGAGCATCCATTGCGTACTCCGCTGGGCTACATGGGCGCATTCCTTACCAATGCGATTCATCGCAAATCAATGGGAATGTGGCTGGACCGTGTGGTGTTTTCCGCGGCAGGTGGCGAGCGCGGCGGCGCGCGTTCTGCCATGAATATGGCGCCACTGCCGTTTGCCACGGGGGATTACCCGACGCGCCAGGTCGCGTTAAACGCGGGCAATTTCAAGCAGGCTTTACAGGCCAGTTGTTCGATTCCGTTTGTGCTGCGCTCCGTGCCCGATATTCCCGGAGCACCGCGAGGTGCTTATTGGGACGGCGGCATTACCGATTACCACTTGCATCTGAATTACGCGGCAAAGGCGCGCAACAATACCCGGCCGGCTATTGTTTTGTACCCGCATTTCCAGCGCAGTGTGGTGCCGAGTTGGCTGGACAAGGGCTTGAAGTGGCGCCATCGCAGCACACCTTTTCTGGACAACATGATTCTGTTGGCACCCAACCCTGAGTGGGTAAAAACGCTACCCAATCGCAAACTGCCTGATCGCAACGATTTCATTCATTACGGTAGCGACCTGAATGCGCGCGTGAAAGCTTGGACCACCGCCGTGTCAGCCAGCCAGCAATTGGCGGACCAATTCGCGCAGTGGCTGGAAAAGCCCGACCTTGGCAGCGTTAAACTACTTTAAGCTGCCCGGTTACTTGAAGAATCCTTTGATCAGATTGACTGGGTTGGGCACGGGCAGTGCATTGAGCGGATTGTTATCAGCGGGTTTGGCTGGGGCATCACCGGAATTCGACACAGCGCCGGAATTCGAACCGGAGTTAAGCTGCGGGGCAAAGCCTTGACCCAACATGGCCATGGTTTGGGTTTTCAGGCGCAGTCGTACCGCCCATTCCTGTTCCCACGCCACTTTCACATCGGTGGGCCTCGGGGGATAGGCAAAGCTATGCTCTCCGCCATAGGCAATCATGCGCAACATGGCACTACCTTCTTCACGCCCCTTGGAGGAAGACGCACCATCCTTGGCGCCGAATATTCCTCTGGGAACAGCGCACTGAGTTACCGACGGTGACAGCAGGACTTTGTCCTTGATCCATTTGTCGATGGTTCCGTTGGGCAGGAAGTCGAACATGCCAAATCCCGTGTCCGGCACGTCGCTGCTGGCCCAGAAAATCATGTCCTCACCTTGTCCGCCCATGGCGTGCAGAAAATAGCCCTTGGCGTTGGGCACTGATGCCCAACTCAGGGCCACGCTTTCTGTCGGGGTACCCTGACTTTGCAACTCAATGGGCGGCATGATGTCCTGCGTCGCGCCCAACGTGAACTTGAAGGTGTCCGGCACACTGTCGCCACTGAGCTGATGTTCTCCCACCAGTGATCCGCCTTTGGGAACGGATCGCTGATCGCGCTCGTTGGGAAATACATCGTAGCCCGCTGCGACCCTGGCCCCGCGATCGGGCGCGTAGCGGCCGCTGAATGCCAATCCCATCACCTGCGCGTTTTCAGCGGTAATTTTGGACAGGTCAATGATGCGCGGCTGGCCCGCACGTACAGTAGGGGAGCAGCCCCAGTAAAACAGCAGACGCCCTTTTGGTTTTTCACGCTCTTTTTCATCAGGCTTGTAATCTTCTCCCGACCCGCTGCTTTGGGACACTTTTTCCGACAGGATCGGAAGCAAGGGCAATTTGTCTCCCAGTTTCAGGCCCGAAGGAACCCGTTGGGAAACTTCGACACCGGGTTTGAGACTGTTCCAGAAAGCGATATCCAATATCCGTGGGGGTGAAATACCAAAGCCTCTGGCAGCACCGTAATAGCCCTTACCGGTCGCTTTGGCATCGGCATTGCCTTTGCCGCCCAATCCGCTCATCATTCCCATAAGCCCGCCAACTCCGGGCATGTCCATGTCAGGCATTCCGGCCATCGTGCCCGTGGAGGCGTCCATCCAAAGCACCATTTTGGGCGGCTTGACGACTTGCTGGCTGGATTGGGTGTGTGCCAGAGAGGCTGTTAATAGCGCTGCGGAAAAACCGGCGCACAGGCGTAGTTTGGGTAAGTGCCGCATAAATTCCTCCACTGAATTTAGCGGCACTATAGGCGAATGTGCGCGGCAACGCCAATTTCTTTAAACCCCCTTCGTTACGGGTGCTACATCGATGCGCTCAGCATTGCCCGGTATTCATCCGGGGTTGCGATACGCGGATTGGTTTTGTGGCAATGGTCGGCCATAGCACCGGCAATGACCGCGTCAAATTGAGACTCCGTAACGCCCATCGCAGCCAATCCGGTGGGTAAACCTAGCCGGGCATTCATGTCCACAATCGCAGACCCGATGTCACTGCCAGGTTGCAAACCCATGGCATGCGCCATGCGTTGTAAACGGTTTTCGTTTTTAATCGAAGGCGAGGGCGCGTTGAAGGCAATGACCGCCGGCAAAAACATGGCGTTCAAAGTCCCGTGGTGCAGGCGCGGGTCGACTCCTCCTAAGCTGTGGCTCAGCGAATGCACACAGCCCAAACCCTTTTGGAATGCCATGGCGCCTTGCATAGATGCGCTCATCATGTTCAGGCGCGCCTCACGGTCCTGCCCGTCTTTGGTGGCGCGTTCTATATGTCCCCAGGCACGTTGCAGTCCGTCCAACGCAATGCCGTCGGCGGGCGGGTTGAAGGCCGGCGCCATAAAGGTTTCCATGCAATGCGCAATGGCGTCCATGCCGGTCGCCGCAGTCAGCTTTGCGGGCAGCCCGAAGGTGAGTTCCGGGTCACAAATGGCCGTCTTGGGCACCAAGTGCCAGGAATGAAAGCCCAGCTTGCGGTGGTCATCCACGATGATGATGGCGCCGCGCGCCACCTCGCTACCCGTGCCACTGGTGGTGGGGACTGCGATGATGGGGGCCACGCTCTCGGTAATACGGGGCGAGCCGCCTTCAATAGTGGCGTAATGCGTCAGCGGGCCCGCATGTGTAGCCGCAATCGCCACCCCTTTGGCGCAGTCGATGGCAGAGCCACCGCCCACCGCAATCAGACCGTCACATTGGTGAGATTTGTAGAGCTCTGCGGCTGCGCGCACTGCCGCTTCGGTCGGGTTGGAAGGCGTCTGATCAAAAACATTAACCGGAAGGCCAGGTAGTGCATCCAGTGCTATTTGCAATACGCCTGCAGCCTTGACGCCCTGATCAGTCACGATCAATGGCCTGGAAATGCCCACGCGCGTACATTCCTGCTTGAGCAGTCGGATGGCGCCGAATTCAAATTGAACTTGTGTAATGTAGTAAATGAGGGACATGTTTTGCAGGCGCCTGTTCGTTAAGGACAAAATGAACATCGTTTCGATTTATCGGCCACTTTAACAACTCAACCATGCCCCAGTCCACCCGAGCCAACCCGCATTCACTATTAACGCCCGCTATGCAAAAAATTCTCAAGAGCATGGAGCGTGCAGCGGGCGTGCCCCTGCACGCGCTGACCCCCCAGCAGGCGCGCGCAGCTTACGAGGCAAACGCAGACGTGTTGGAGCTGCCAAAACAAGACTTGGCACGCGTGGAGAGTTTCACTGTGGCTGCGCGGGACGGGTTTGATATTCCGGTGCGCCTGTATGCACCCTCTGAATCAAACCTTCCGGTGTTTGTTTACTTTCATGGTGGGGGCTTCACCATTGGCAGTATCAGCACGCACGATTTGTTATGCCGGCGCATCTGCAGTCAATCGGGTTGCGCCGTCCTGTCCGTGGGTTACCGATTAGCGCCTGAAAAAAAATTCCCAACGGCTTTTGAAGACTGTTGGGATGTTCTTCAGTGGGTGAAGGTGCACGGGTCTGAAAGATGCCTCGATTCCACCAGATTGGCGGTGGGCGGAGACAGTGCCGGGGGCACCTTGGCGAGCGCCTGCGCCATACAGGCGCGGGACTGTGGATTGGACATTGCACTGCAAATGCTGATTTACCCCGGCACCATAGGCCACCAGAACCGGCCATCGCACAAAACCTTCAAGACAGGTTTTGTGTTGGAGGAGCCGCACATTACGTATTTTTTCGACCACTATGTTCGCAATGTCCAGGATCGCAACGACTGGCGCTTTGCACCTTTGGATGGCTTACGACCCGACGGAAACACCGCCGATTTGTCGGGTGTTGCACCGGCCTGGATCGGCCTTGCCGAATGCGACCCGCTGGTAGACGAAGGAGTTGAATACGCCGATGCCCTTCGCATGGCAGGTGTGCCGGTGGACCTGGAAATTTACCGGGGTGTCGTACACGAGTTCATCAAGATGGGCAGGGCACTGCCTGAAGCGGCGAAAGCGATACAGGACGCATCCAAAGCGCTTGCCGAGGCTTTGTTTTAGCTTTACCGGGTGGCGGGCTAAAACCCTAATGAAGCCAGCAAATCATCTACATCGTCCTGTTTCAGTGCGGCGTCCCCGGTTTGCGGGCCTTCCAGTACGTGGGTGTCTACGGTGACCGGTACTTCTTCTTTGGGCTTGACTTGCTCCGGCGAGCTTTCGATCAGCAACTGCACAAGTTGCAGTTCGGTCTTGGTGATGATGTCGATGACCTTCTTAATCACCTGCCCCGATAAATCCTGAAAGTCCTGTGCCATCATGATGTCGCTTAGTACCGTGCTTTGGTCACTGGCGAATTTGGCAGTACTTTGGGCGAATTTCCCGCAGGTCAGCATCAAGCCGCGCGCCTGATCTACCGACATATTCGGCGATGCAGCCATTTTCGCGAGTGATTGGTTCAGTTGCTCACCGCGGGTTGACAGGTCGTCACATGCAGGTTTCGCCACTTCCACCAAAGTCAGCACTTTGTTGGCGGCGTCTTCCGTCATCCTGCCGACGTAGGCCAATCTGTCGCGCGCGTTCGGGATTTCCTGAACAATTTCGTGCAGTTGATTGCCACCCAGCGCGGTGAGCGCCTCGTGCATTTCCCGGGTGATCGCTCCCAGCCGCGCGAAAGCTTCCTCTTTGCTTAATGATGAAGACATCTTTTTAGTCCGTCCATTATTTTTCGATGTTGGATCAGTTTAATGGCAGTTCCTAGATATCCTCAAGTAATTGATAGGGTAGCGGCAATAAACTCAGGATGCCCCCGGCATTGCTGTTAAGCCGCAGTTCGCCGGGCCGGGCAGCGGCAACTTGAAGGGATGCAATGGCCCAATAGTCCCCCGTTGGACTGATTGCGGCCTGCACCACCATACCTACCGGTTGTGAATCGTCGTCCGGCGCAAATATTTCCTGGCCGGCTTGCATAGTCTCTGCTCCGCTGATGATGAAGCCCCGTCGTTTAAGGGTGCCACGGAATTGGCTGCGTGCCACCACTTCCTGCCCGGGGTAGCAGCCCTTTTTAAAGTTCACCCCTCCGACCGACTCGTAATTAAGCATTTGCGGCACAAACGCGTCGACTACGGGTAGTGAAATCATGGCCACACCGCTGGCCACTTCGCCCCAAGCCCACAGTTCCGGCGCTATCGGCGTAAGGGTTGGAGGTTGCATGCCAGCGGGTACCACGCGGATTTGGCGGGCTACATTGCCGGCGGGGTAAAGCGCAATAACCGTCGCACCCTCTTCCTGGTGCATTTGCCAGGGGGCTGCGCTGGCAACACCGGATTCTCCGAAGATTACAAATTCGCCACTGGCGTCTGATAGCGTTGC
This sequence comes from Comamonadaceae bacterium, assembly GCA_947373605.1. GTDB lineage: Bacteria > Pseudomonadota > Gammaproteobacteria > Burkholderiales > Burkholderiaceae_C > Allorhodoferax. The sequence continues at coordinate 1,117 of CANBYM010000180.1, read as the reverse complement.
CTTGGCGCGCATGACGAACATGGACAATCGCTTCAAGGTGGCGGGCAACAAATCCAGATTGCAAAGTAGCAATATCTCGGTCGCACTGCGCTTAAACCCGATGAAGCTTGCCAACATCCGGCCCTTAGCGGAACAAAACGCAGTGAGGCGCGCCTGATCCTGTCCCAGCTGGGAGAAGTCTTGCGTCAGCTGCCCGTGAATAAATTTGGCAGCGTCTTCACCTTCAACGCGGATGACACCGAGGTGGGTGAGGGCAACGGTGCCGGATGGAAGTTGGCTGGATTCATGCATAGCCTCAATTATCATTGTGCGGACGTACTTATAAAGGATGTAGGGCTGTGCGCTTAGTCGTTATTGTTTTGTTGGCGCTGGTACTTGGCATCAGTGGCGCAGGTTATCAGTGGCTGAGCGCCCCCTTTGACTTCCCGGGCGACGTGGCAGATTTGTCGATCGAACCCGGCACCGGTGTGAAAGAAATTGCGCTGGACGTGAGGCAGTCGGGTGTGCACATTAACCCTGATTTGCTGTACTGGTGGTTCAGGCTGTCCGGCAAAGCGCGCCAAATCAAGGCAGGGAGTTACGAACTGGACCACTCCACCACGCCCTTGAGTTTGCTCAACAAACTGGTTCGGGGCGACGAGAGCCTGCGTGCAATCACCATCGTGGAAGGTTGGAACTTCCGTCAATTGCGCGAGGCATTGCGCAAGGCGGATCAGCTCAGGGCTTTGACCCAGGCGCTGACGCAAGAAGAAATCGCGCAGAAGCTAGGGCTCAGCGGTGCCAGTCTGGAGGGACGTTTTTTCCCCGATACCTATAACTACGCAAAAGGATCCGGCGATCTGGCAGTTTTGGCGCGGGCGGCCAAGGCGATGGACAAAAAATTGGAAGCAGCCTGGGCACTGCGTGACCCGCAGACCACCTTGCAGTCGCCCGAGCAGGCGCTGATTTTGGCGAGCATTGTCGAAAAAGAAACTGGCCGCCCTAATGACCGTCCTTTGATTGCGGCAGTCTTCAATAACCGCCTGCGCATTGGAATGCGCTTGCAGACCGACCCGACCGTGATTTACGGCCTAGGCGAGGGATTCAATGGCAATTTGCGCAAGGTCGATTTAAATAC
>CANBYM010000179.1 GCA_947373605.1 Comamonadaceae bacterium | reverse complement strand
TTTCCAGCAGGAGGTACACAAAATGTCTGACGAACAGTTGCTCAATATTTACAACCACTTTCTTGCCAGCTTTTCCACCTCCATCAAGAGTTCTGCCCTCATCGCAAAACATGCTGCAAACAATGCTTTTTACAGCACAGTAAATCCTTTGAACAAGTTCGGCGCAAAAATTTATTCGCAGAATGAAGAAGATGGAATTACCTTTGAAATATTGCGGCGGATCGGCTGCCTGACCGGCGGCACGTTTACCGAATTCGGGGTTGGCAACGGTACTGAAAACAACACACTGTCGCTTATCGCGTTGGGCTGGAGCGGATTTTAGGTGGGCAACCAGGATCTCGCCTTTAACACCAACCCCAAGGCCGTTAAACAATGCCATTTCACGTACCAGAAAGGCTGGGTCAAACGGGACAACATTGTCGACATCTACAGGAGCGGGCTTCAGTCAATCCGGAAAGAAAAATGCCATGTGATTTCGCTCGATCTGGACGGCAATGACCTCTACTTCATCGATGAATTACTGGATCAAGGAGCCCAACCCGACCTTTTTATTGCCGAATACAACGCCAAGTTTCCACCCCCCGTCTATTTCACCATTGACTATGACGAGGACCATCGCTGGGCCGCCGATGATTACTTCGGCGCCAGCCTGACTGCACTGGTTGCACTATTTGAAAAGCACGGTTATTTCCTTGCTTGTTGCAATGTCACCGGATCAAATGCATTTTTTGTCCGCAACGAACATAGCGCGCTCTTCTCCGATGTGCCGGAGGAGTTGGCCTTGATCTACTCCTCGCCAAAATACTTCCTCACGGGACTTGACCCGTGCGGCCCGCCCTCGATTAAGACCATCGAGTCGTTCTTTAGCAAAGTCAACCGTTAGCCGAACTTGCTGGATTGAACGCCTGGGGTGGCCCGGGCTTTACTCCACCCAGGCACCCACCACCTGCTGGTAGTTGCTGATGAATGCTTCCTGGGTTGGCGGCGGAAGCAGGCTTAGATTCAGAAAATCCAGTGTTCTGCGCAACGACTTGAGCAACTCCTGATTGAGTCCATAGGTTTTTTCCCATTTCCTGTCCTGCGGCAATACGATCGGACTGGTCAGATGCATCCACAAAAATGGTTTGGCATCTGCACGGCGCTTAGCACTTGTGAATGCCATTTCAAACGCCATGATCGAATAGGTATGCCAAGTTCCCACAGAGTCGACAAGAATATCCCGGGAGCAGTTGTTTATTTTTTCGTTGGAAATAAGGAAGCTTCCCAGCGGTAGGCTGAATATGAAATAGACAAGCATTTCGTTGTAGGAAACAGGCTTGTTAATCAAACTATTCATCAGGCTTACCGCAGCGGCGTCGTTGCAACCTTGCATGCCCAGCGTGGTGCGCTCGGGCTGATTGAATCCAATCACATCCGGCAATGCATTTACGCCGTACGGTGCTAGTCCTTCATTGACTGCGTAATAGAGAACAGGAAAGTTTGGCAAATCATCATCGCCACACACAAAAGTGTAGCCATCCCAATGCCGTGCCATGTCGTAGAAGTACAGGACAGAAGAATCAAAATTACCTTTTTTCGCCAATACAATTATTTCCACCTCAGGCGGAAATTTGTTCATTTCGAATCGGCTCGGATAATCCCCGTTGGTTATCACAATTACCCGGGATAGTAATTTCGAATGAATCAGTGCCTGTTCCAGAATATTCAAAAGGCCGTTTAATCTGTTGTAGGAAAAAATTACTACATTTAGCTTCATTAACGGCTCCCCTAGGATTAGGCATTTCAGATGACCGACAAACTATACGCGCTGTGTGTGCGGGAGTTAGAAGATCAAGCGGGTTTTTAGCCCTTAATTCGGACTGCCACCGGGCTTGTACATTGAACCCTTCGTAAATATCATTGACTCATACTTATGTCAGCACTTGCCATCTATTGCATTAATCTGGATAAGCGTACGGACCGCTGGCAGGAATGCACGCAAAACTACGCGACCATGGGGCTGCCTGCGGATCAGGTGCAACGCTGGTCCGCTTTTGAAGATGCAGCATTCGGCGCTTTGGGTTGTGCCAAGTCGCATTTGGCGGCCCTCTCGGACTTTATGACCCGCCGCACCGAGCCGTACTGTCTTGTCATGGAAGACGACCTGGATCTGCTGCGCCCCTGGAATGAGTTTGTCCTACAGTTCAATGCGCTACAAGCCAGCGGTTTTGACTGGGATGTACTACTGCTGGCTGGGACTTGCACACTCGCCTACCCGGCGGCGGCCAACGGAACGGCAAGGGTGCTCGAATCTCAGTCGGCATCCTGCTATCTCATGCAGCGGAGTTATGTGCATGAAGTCATGCATTCATTTGCATATAGCGTCAGCAAGTTGGAACTATTTCGTAGCTACACGCCGCGTGACCCCTGGACGTTGCGCTTCGCCATCGATCAGGCCTGGAAAAACCTGCAACGAGTAGACCGCTGGTTCATGGTCGCACCTAGCATGGGGCACCAAAGGCCGTCTTACTCTGACATCGAAAATAAAGTCGTTGACTATTCCGATATGGCCTGGAAGGGCACTGCCCCCTGATTACCGCCCGGACCAAAAAGTTCGACACACGCTGAAACGACGGCCAGAGGATCAATACCGTTAATGCAATGGCTGTCGCTATGCAGACATCCATGTACTGGGCAATCGTCAGCCGGAAAAGGAGGCTTTATCAACCAGCTGGCAACACCCCATGCGCCAAAGCGAACACCGCCATACTCGGCAGCAGGGTCGCCCAGAGCGGACTGACAGGAAAGCTCGACCACAGGGACACCGGCCAGCGCAGCAGCATGTTTGGCAAACGAGTCCACCGCAACGATTCCCTCCGCATTACGAAGCGCCATAAATGTTGCGGCGAACCCCAGCCGCCCGCAATAGTTAAGTGCGCCGCTTGCTGCACACAGCTGCTCGGCAAAACCGTTGTCTTCCGGCCCACCAAACACCACCAGCGGAACCGGAAACCTTTTCGCGAGCGCCTCCAATATCGCTTTCCAGCGCGCCAGCGAAAGCTTCTTGCGCGCCATAGACGCTGATATACCAACAGCAATATAGGGCCCGCCCACCGTAAATTCCGTTGCCAAATGGGCCTGCACCGCAGGCCCTGAGCGCAGTGTGGCCGCTGCCGACTGCCAGTACGGCGCAGGCGGATCCATCCCCAATAAGGCAGCATTCTTCAATGCCTCATGCTCTACTTTCTGATCGTCTATCACGTGGGTGAAAAAACTGTCAAACGCTGGCGTACGTGCCAACTTTTGCGCACTGCACTGCGCACCGTAGGTAATGCGCTGCGGCGAGTTCATGGCAAACACCAACGCGGCGGCGGCGTAGTAGTCAATGTCCCAGCGCAAAAGCACGGTGGTGTCAAAACCGCCACCGCACAGCGTCAATACCGACTGGGCTGCCATTTGCACGTCCTGCGCAGACACCCCTTGCTTTGCAAACAAAGGAACCGGCAACAACACATCAGCCACGTCAAAGCATGTCGCTAGGGGATATACGGATGGATTAGTAAGCAAGGTGATATGCGAGTCGGGGTAGCACCCGCGCATCGCGCAAAGTGCCGGGAGTGCCAGCAAGAAGTCGCCCAGCGCATCGGGCTTAACGATGCAAATTCTTTTGCTTTGCGCTAAGGCGGAACGAATCTGTGCGTTCGCGGCAGTGAGAGTCATTAATACGGCCACTTACCAAAAATCCTGACTTTTACCAGCTCAGTCTCCAGCATGCATTCGTAGCCGCGGGTCTCCGACATGCCACCACCGGCGAAATTCACCACCGCGTATTCGCCGACCATGACCTTGGGCCACTGCTTGAGGTATCTGCCAATCAGGTCGTAGTCCGAGGCAATCCGATAGTGCTCATTAAAGCCGCCAATGTCTTTGCAATATTGCGCCTTCAGTAACGCTCCTGGGTGGGGACAGCTCATGGCGTCCTGAATTTGGGCGGGTACAGGAGTCAGCTGGCGCTGCAGCGTGCGATGGTAGACCGGGAAATAAATCGAATCCGTTTTAAACCGGCTCTCGTTTTGCGCAATGGCTGCGAGCATCTGGTGCACCGCACCTTCCATGAGGAAATCCCCCGCGCCCACCACTTGCCAATAGATTCCTTCCACGTGGCCCAGCGCCTGATTCAGGCCTGCATACAAGCCTTTGTCCGGCTCGCATACAAGTCGTATTCGCGGGTGACTGGCGGCCAGCGCTTGAAGTGCGTCACTGGGATTGGAATTTGAGTTTTTGATCAGCCACTCGGCCCCCTCATGCAATTGCGGCACGATGGTCTGGGCCGTCTGGAAAACCTGTACGTCGGAATCCAGCAATGCGGTGACGATGGACAACTGCTGATTGCTAGTACGCATAGTAGGTTGCCAAAACTCGATCCACAAATTCCGCGTCTTGCGCCTTGGCGCACAATACATCGTAGTAATAGATGGTGCGCGTTGCGCCATGCATGTTTTGGCGCCACACGTATTCGATCAGCTGGGAAACGGCGTTCATGTCACCTGTGCGCAACATGATTTCACCAAAGTTATCAAACAAAGTCCAGTCCGAGTAGCCTTGCGCTTTCAGCATTAAGAATGCGGCTTCAAAACCCGACTTCTGGCTCTGGTTCTCGTACTGGCATTCGAAAAATACCAGTGGTGCGTCCTTGACCAATGTCTGCGTAGCCGAACTGATCACGTCGTAGTCAAACCCGTCCACATCCGACTTGAGCAGGCGCACCGGCGGCAGATCGGGGTATCGGGCGAGGATGGAATCCAATGGTTCAGACTGCAATCCGCCGCTGCTGGCAGCAACGGCATGGCTGGTTCCGAACTGACCTTCCAGCGTCACACCGGATACTCCCTGCCCTGCCAGTGACTTCACCGGCACGACGCGAAGACCGGGCCGCGTGCCAACAATGCGTTCGATATTGTGAACAAGCAAAGCGTAGAACGATTCCTGTGGCTCGACGCACACGTAGGCCGACTGACCGTTGTACTGAACCATGCCGGCCAATGTATCGCCGACATTGGCACCGACATCGACAATGGTTTCCTGCTGTGAAATGAACTTGGCCAGATGCGGCAGAAAGCGATCATATTTGGGATGCCTCTGCTGATAGACCCCGAGCATGGAGTCGTCAGTCAGCAATATGGAAAAGCCCGCAAACGGGTACTCTTTAGCCATGTGATCTTCCCTTTTTTAATATTAGTTGTCGCTGCATCAAGCGCCCCGCAAGCGGACAATTTCCCGGGCCATCGCATCTAGATCCGACTCCATGCTGCGAAAAATTACACCCAGCCCGGGTTGGCGCAAATGGGCGTATTTCAGCTCGTAGTGAAACAGCGGCGTAGCGTCCACCAACTCAAACTCATTCCCCAACACAGCGGGCCCGTGATACAGGCCCTCAATGAGTCGCGTGCAATCAATTTTTGCGTAATCCTGCTCTTTGCAGATCAGGTCAAAGGCCAACTTCCAGTGGTTGGCTGCACGGGTGTCCTTGCCGTATTTCTGCACATTAGCAAGCCAGCCGATCACAAATTTGCGAAACGCATGTTCTGACGAGCGCACCGGCACGTGGATGTAGCGCAATGCGTCAAAGTGCTCGGACTTCGCCAGCACGCTGCCATTGAATGCAATCTGATGGTTGCCCTGCGTCACCTGGTAGTGACCAAACAGCGTCGGGTCATCCACCCGCACCGCAGCCTTCATGTTGTGACCGGACATGGCCTCCCACTTGCCCAGAAGGTTGAATGATTTGGGAACGTCTTGATGCAAGGCCGCATCGTGTGCGCCCGGATAGGGCATGTTCATGTACGCAATATTGAACGCCTGCGCACTGATGTCGGCAATCTCTTGCTTCAATGTATTCAGATCAGCTTGGAAGTGGATGAACTCATCCGCATCCATGGGGAAATAAGTTCCAGCACCGTTGTCACGGATGCAAAGTTGCAGGATGCTTGACATGATTTCAGCCTGCGCATAACCGACAAACGTGCTTGAGGCAGCATTGACGCTGACAACCGGCAAGCCCTCTGATGCCAATGCACGCAGGATGTCCATCGTACTGTCGCTCGACCCGTGGTCGAAGATGTAAAGCCTGTCGAGAAAGTGCAGGTTGTGCCGCACAAACTGTTCGAGGATGTCTTCCTCGTTCTTAACCATTGTGAAGCCGATGAATTTCATAGGGACTTAAGAGATATTGCGGCAGTCCGCTGAAATATGGATGCGTCACCGCTAAGCCATTGACGCGACGCCAACAACTGCAATGCACAACGCATAAACGCAATGTCCTGTGCTGCGGACTCTACGGGCGGGGCGGTACCCTTGCTTGCCATGCTGAGCAACTGGCGCGAAACGCCCAATAACTGCCGGGCGTGCTCGGGTGTAAATGGCGATGGAGAGAACCGCTGTATCAGCGAGCGCTCCAGGTAGGCATCCCATTCATTCGGGTTTACGGTGGACAGAAGATTGCAGGCCACATCGGCGCCCTCTTCGAGCAAATGCAGGCACTCGGGTTGCATGTCGAACTGTGTCAGTTTGTCATTCGTCCAGAACACATCTGTCGGCTGCACATCCGCCATCTCGTCATACTGCACATGCCAGCCGCGCTGCTTCTCTGCATTGCTGAACCGCTGCTTGCGCTCTTGCAAAATTTTGCGTTTGCCATGCTCCAGGCTGCGTACCGGGTAATGCTTGTGAATAAAGCGCACCGGGTATATGCGCGCGTCCGGCCGGCGGGCAATGTGCCCGCCAAAGCCCGCGATATCAATGTCAGGGTGCGCCTTCCAGGCCTTCACCTGGTACTGGTTGAAATACTCTCCAGCGGAGTAATCCGGCATGTCGCGCTCATAGTCGTCTGAAACTGGAATGTCCTGCGTCAAGCGGAAGTTAAAGAGTTTGAAATTGATCAGGTTGTAGCCGCTGCGATCTACGCGGTCCAAACCTTCCAACAAGGAAAGGTGTGGCCACGGGGAGTAACGGATCTCATCGGCATCAACATGCAGGTACCAATCGAACCCGAGCTCTTTGGACAAAGCTTCCTTCATGCGCAGAATGGAAGTCCAGTCATATATCTCGCGGCCATCTTCGTGGAACTTCACGGTACGAATATCTACAACGCCCCGACCGACATACGGCGCCAGAATTTCCGCTGTGCGGTCTGTCGATCCGTTGTCGATTACAAACACATCAGCACCGCCGGCTATCAGCTTGGTCACCGACTCTTCAATGATGTCGGCTTCGTTGTACGTGGCCAGTATGGCGCATGCTTTGATCATGTGTTGCAAATGCTCGGTAATTTTTAGCGGGCTATTGAATCAGCTTGTCGCGCATTTTGCGAAACGCATCCATGTACTGCGGAAATCCGGTATCGCGAAACGCCCGCTTGAGCGCGTCGTTGATGTAGGTGTCGTGCGGTGTCTCCCGAAACTTGGCCATAGACCACCCAAAGCCGAACGGGTTGGCCACTGCCACTTTGAATTGCGGCTGCACGTATAAAAGCAAGGAGGCCAATCGCTCCGACAAAAAAACTTTGCGATTGGCATTTGCCGCGTAGG
>CANBYM010000178.1 GCA_947373605.1 Comamonadaceae bacterium | reverse complement strand
ACGCCCTTGGCGAAGGCAACACAGTACAAGCTGATCTGGAAACTGGGGAAATTCTCGATTCTGTGGAGCTCCTTTACGACAACATCTGCTCCCTGCACGGCGATCCATGCATGCTCGGACAACAGTATCGGCAATCCGCGGATCTGTGGGGCCGACAGCCCCTGCAAGCGATCTTGGAAATTGGACTGCACTTCATCGACGTCGTTTTGATAGGGCCTCTGAATCACGTCGCCGCCCTCCTTGCCAACGACCAACGGCTGATGGCCGCTGCTCTAACCCGTTGGCTGTACTTGCCCGAAGACGATGGGTGGGCACAACGAATCCGAGAGATTTTGGCGAGGGCGGATTCCATCAATGCGAAGCGCGCGATCGACGAGGTGCTCGGTGCCGCGTAAAGACCACTTCGCGCTGCGACAGTTGATACGCGGACTCGACGTCCAATGGGGCGGTCATGAGCTTTTCATGTCCCGCCTTTTGTCCCAACTGACCATTGACATGATTGATACGAGAGCAGGTATCAATGCCATCATGCACAGGTTGGAGCGCTGCGAGGCAGTCGCGCTGGGCCGCCGACGCCAGATTTGCAACCTGCTCCAGCCTGCGCTGGGTGAAGCCCCAACGCCATATCGGCGGTTCGTTGATGCCATCGATGCCAAGGTTGCTTTGCTTCGATCTCGGAAAGCCATGCTGGCCATCAATGGCGTTCTGAGCGCGATTTGGCAGCACTGAACGCCGTGTGAGCAATCCGATGTTGAAGGGACTTTTTTGCAACAATTTTGCATGCATTTTGCATACGTTTTGCATACAAAAATTCGCTGTTTTCTATATAGATCAACCACTTGCGAGCGTTTTTTTGCACAGCCTCTGCAAAATTCTGCAAAATTATTTGATCAGTTCTGCGGGGGCCTTTGGTGTATCTGGACGAAATGCCGGTCACCAAGCTGGGCCGTTGGCAGCTGGCTTCGCAGCTTGTGCAATGACTCAGCACGGCTACCGGCCAACAGGTGCTCTCATGATTTGCACAGACAGGTTTTTGCTGCACCGAATCAGTCCCCCATACCCAACGATCTCAAAGGCGTACATTGTCCTGATGTCCCTCAATCAAGAATTTTTTCCAAAAATGAACGATTCATGAACCGCTGGCTCCTTCCGCACGGCGCACACCCTTCAGCTTCACCGTTGTTGTTGGGCCGGGCACTGCGCGCGTTTGCCGATGGCTACGTTGCAGTCCTGCTTCCCGCCTACCTCATTGCCTTGGGGCTTAGCACCTGGGAGGTCGGCATTTTGGCAACTGCCACCTTGCTGGGCTCCGCGCTGGCAACACTCGCGATCGGCGCTTGGGGGCACCGATTTCACCATGGACACCTCCTGCTTGGAGCAGCCCTTTTGATGGCCGCAACAGGTTTTGCATTTGCCGCCAGTACAACCTTCTGGCCCCTGATGCTGGTGGCTTTCGTCGGCACACTCAATCCAAGTTCGGGGGATGTCAGCCTTTTCCTGCCCCTGGAGCATGCACGCATTGCCGAAGCTACCGAGGGAGACAGCCGGACTGCCCTGTTTGCGCGGTACAGCCTAATGGGTTCGCTGCTTTCCGCATTCGGCGCCCTGGCCGCTGCCGTTCCAGGATGGCTCATTTCGTGGACCGGCATCGCAATGGTCGACGCGATGCGTGCCATGTTCGTTCTGTATGGTCTCATCGGCTTATCCGTCTGGGCGCTGTATCTGCGGCTTCCCAAACCCCATGAGGAAGAGCGCAGGGCGCCAACGCCGCTTGGTCCTTCCCGCAAGACCGTTGTCAAACTGGCCATGCTGTTCTCCGTCGACTCGTTTGCAGGGGGCTTGGTGGTCAACTCCTTGCTGGCCCTTTGGCTCTTCCAGCGCTTTGACCTTTCAGTGGCGTCTACCGGACAATTCTTTTTCTGGTCAGGACTTTGCTCCGCTGCCTCTCAACTGGCCGCCCCGCGCCTGGCCAGACGCATTGGGCTGCTCAACACCATGGTTTTCACACACATTCCGGCGAGCATTTGCTTGATCACCGCAGCCTTTGTCCCAAGCCTGCATGTGGCATTGGGCCTTCTGGTCGTACGCTCCCTGCTCTCCCAAATGGATGTGCCGGCCCGCAGTGCGTTTGTGATGGAGGTGGTGACACCGGGTGAACGGGCAGCGGCGGCGAGCTTCACTCTGGTACCCAAGAGCTTGGCTTCAGCTGCCGCACCCACCATTGGTGGGGCGTTGTTCGCAGCAGGTTTGCTGGCTGCACCACTGGTGGCTTGTGGAACGCTCAAGATTTCGTACGATCTGGCGATCTGGCTGGCGTTTCGAAAGCATCGTTCAATCAAATGAAACTTGAGGTCGTCTTGGAGAGGGTCTAAGAATGACAGCGATCGCTGAGACCTTGACTGTGGGAAATAACATTTTATTACGCGTTGCGCACTGCCAACGTCAAAGTAAAAAACGCAAAAATCCCAACATCAAAACCCTGAAAAAATGTAAAGTTCAGACACCGGCAAGCACTTCAAAAATCACGAAATGAATGCCGAATGTTGATGTCTTTCAGGTTGCATTAGTTTTTAATTTTCCCTCCGCGAAGTCTGATGTTGCCAAGCAATTCAGACTCCGCCTTTTATCAAAATGTCTTCTCAAAACTTGGTTTCCGCAAAGGATTCCAAGTGGTGTGATTTCGTGACGTTTTGTGAGGAAGAAATTCTTGAAACAACCCAAATGCAATCAACTTCGAAAGGCTCAACAAATGAACACAACACGTACAGGCTGGGCGGACCTTCAAGCGGCACAAGTTCTCTGGGCAAAAGTTCTTGCAAGGAGCCATGGATGCCAGTTCAGCATCGCAGCACCCAACCAACAAAGTGTCGGTCTGGTTCCAGCGAATGCGGTGGAGCTCCCTGCCATGCTGCGCGATGAACTCTGGAGGATGTCCAATCGCGCCGACATGGTTGCACGCTGCACCTGCGATGTGTGCGGTAAACACGCTTTCGTAGAAAGTCGCTGCGCCCAACATCGGAACACGCCCGTGTCCATCGATTCAGTGAATATCGACGACATCTGGAACGCCGCCGATGACCCCAAGGTGGAGCTCGAACGTATGGCTGCCATTTGCGTTGACATGGCGCTCATCGGTCCAACCGAGGACGTCTTGAACATGATGGACGGCGATGACCGCCTGTACGCCGCCGTCTGCACTCGCAACGAAATAGCAGCCGTCGACGACCCTTGTGGTGAGCGCGCAGCGCAACTGGTCATGCAAGCCGACCGCCGACACACCCGGCGGGCTCGCGACCGGCTTCGCAATGCAGACGGCCGGACCAAATACTACCCGCTGTGGGGTGTGGCGGACGATGCGTCCTGGTGTCAAGACACCAAAGAAGTGTACGAGCTGCTGGTGAAAAATCCCACGCAGGAAGCCGTCGCGCGAACATGTGTGCGTTACCGGGAAAAACCGTTGAGTCGGAAACTGCAGGATGCGTTGGCCATGCTCGATGCCGACGCTGCCAGCAGTGCAATCGCCAACATTGGATGTCGGCATCAATGCGTAGAGGAATGAGACCGGAAATCCAGCAAACACCAGGAGCTTTAATCATGTTCCACAAAGTCTTGCTGATCGCTGTGTTCAGCGGGTTCATGCCGTGCCGGATATGGCCGAGTGGGGGGATCTGTGCCTGGAGGCAACGATTTTGGAAGGCGCTGGGCCGATGCTGCAAGCCGCACGACTGCGAATGCCCCTTGGCCACCACCCCAATGTGCGGCAGGTGATGCAATCAGCTGCTGCAGCTCGACTGGAATGCCTTCAACTCCTGAGCAGAGTCTGACCTGCCTCATGGAGGGACTCAGGGAAAAGTACAGTTCGTCGTCCACTTGCACATACAAATAGCAGCGAACGGCGCAGTCAGTGCACACAGATATGTTGATACCATCACACCCGTTTCGAAGGACCGCTCCAACGCAATTAACCTTTGGATTTTTAGACCCATTGACGCAGTATCGGTTTCGTCAAAGCCACTTTTCAGCGGATGAATCGTTCTGACATTGTTCGCCTTTTAGCACAGCAATTTACCCACCTAACCGATCAGGATGTGGAGCTTGCTGTCGACGGTATTTTGGATGCAATGAACCACGCTTTGGTGCGTGGCCACCGAATTGAAGTGCGTGGCTTTGGCAGTTTCAAGGTCGTGGATCGGCCTCCGAGAATGGGACGTAATCCCCGCACCGGTGAGCCTGTGTCGATCCCCAAACGGCGAGCCCCACTTTTCAAAGTTGGCAAAGCATTGCGCACATCGCTGGACGATGACGTTGAAGAACGATAACTGCCCTCTTCCACAGAACGACCAATTAAAATGGGTGCAGCCGCTCGACATCGCCGTAAATTCTTAGCAGAACATCCAATCTGTGCCTTTTGCGGTGGGCTCAAGCCTTCGGAATCAATTGAACATTGCCCACCGCGGGCCATGTTTCAATTCCGGCATTGGCCTGAAGGCTTCGAATTTCCCGCATGCAGCGACTGTAACCAAGGTACCGATGACCACGACTTGCTGATCTCCGTTTTCGCGCGCATGAACCCGTTTGCGCAAACCGGCGACGAAGACGGAAAACTCCATGGCCTGATGAAGCTTGCCAACATGCAGTACCCAGGCCTGTTTCAAAAGATGCTGCCCTCCGCCAGTGAAGCTCGCCGACACAACCGCGAGTTCGGCATCACCCCGGCAGCTGGCCAGACACACCAGGAGACTGGCGTTGTCAGAGTGCCGCACGAATTGCACGACGCCGTTTGCGTTTTGGGGACCAAGCTGGCAAAGGGAGTCTTTTACCGCGAGACTGGCCAAGTGTTTCCGGACCAGGGCTGTTTGCTGATGAACTGGTTCACCAACGCGGACCTGGTGCGAAACGGAAAATACGTGGTGTTCGACCTGCTCAAAGATGTTGCCGGTGACGCTCCGCCCACGATTCGCACCGGCAAGTACCTGGGAGATCAGTTTGAGTACAAACTTTCCCTGGCACCCGAGCGCAATGTCTTCATCCTCCAGGCCAGATTTGGTGGGGCATTTGGGTTTGCCATTTTTGGCAGAGCCGTTGTTGGACTTCTCGAATCAAGCATCATCCGGCTCAGAGAGCAATCCGCCAAGTCGGGCCCATTTGCAGTGCTGCAGTCACCAACGCTCGGGTAGACGATTTTTTGCAGTTCGCGATTGCGTGAGCGGAACCCAGCAAAGGCTCATGGACACACCGAAAATTCGTGGACGGCCAATCCCACCGGCACAGTGCCGATGGGTGCGCCGCAGATCACGGCATGAAGCCAATCTTCTTGCGCTGCTGCGCCGCGGTTTGCAAGACCGGCCAATCGTCCAGCGTGACAAAGGATCGGTCACGACTCACAGCATTGGCCAGTGCACATTCGAGCCGCGTCTTTGCTTCACGGGGACTCAGATGCAGCGCCACCTCAACGACTTCGTCTGGCAATGTGGTTTGCATTCCAAGTCGGATGCCTTCGGCAAGATCGCGAAACATCGCCCGCACGACGCTGCGCAGCTGGTCCGCTGTCGGCTTTTCGATATTAAAAACCGAGAGCCGCGTGAGCAGCGGTTCTGGGATTCGGCTAACGTCGTTGCAGACGCAAATGAACCTCAACTTGCTGAGGTCCATAGTTATGTCATCACCCAGCGATTGATCTCGAAACCGCGAGGCAGTCTCAGTCTCGAGCAGTGAGTACAGGGCGGCGAGCGGATCGTAACGATCGGCACTGCACTTGTCGATCTCGTCCAAAATGATCAACGGATTCGCCACCGGACTTCCGCATCCATCACCCCATGCCATGAATTCAAACAGCTTTCCCGGCGCGGAGTTTGACCAAAACGACGAGCTGCCGGCGAGTGCGGAACCGTTTGTTTCTTCAGCAAAATTGATGAAGAGCGCACCATTCAGGCCCATCGCTTTTGCAGCCGCGTGCGCAAAATGGGTCTTGCCGATTCCGGGCGGGCCGACCAGAAGCACGGGGCTTTGCCGGTGACGTCCACCTTTGTCGATGATGGCCAAGTGAGGCGCGATGACCATTTGTACGACTTTCGCGAAATTGGGGAACTCCCGCTCCAGGTTCGCGACTTTCTCTACCCAATCCTTGCCTGGCTTTTGAATCGGCCGGACCTGCCCGGAGGCTTTCAGCCGATTCAACGTATGCTTCAAACGCTCCGCTGTCTCTGTGCTGCGACATGCTGCCGAGCTCGCCGCACTGCGCTTCCATGAAAACACCTGGCTCGAATCTGCACATTCAGAAACCATTGGACCTGCAGATGCCTGTGCGATGTAGTCAGACAGTTCGCCGAACGTGTGCGCCAACGTTTGCAGTGTCCGGTCAGTGTTGGGGCCAAGCTCCACTGAAGCCTCCACATCAAAATGCAGGCGAACCTTGAGATGGGTGATGCGCAGGGTTGCTTTTTCCAGAACCGTGGCGTCCAGCATCTCGCCAACGACTTCGGCAAAACCACTGATCAAGGAGAGCCAATATCCCGGGACGGTGACTGGCATTTTTACGCGGCCCCAATGTGCGAGCGTGTTCGCGATTTCGTCGGTGTCGATTTCCATGTGAGATCCCTTTGACCCAAACGCGCGCGCGGCTTCACCACGAAGTCGATCTGGCGATGGGTAAAAGGCCCAGCAAAACGTGGGCGGATAACATGAAAATGAGGCGTGATTTTAAACAGTTTCGAACATTCAGTGCAAAAAAAATTGAAGCTGATCAATGAGATCCAAACGCGATTTAGAAAAGGGCCGATGCCCAGCAGCAAGGCAAGAAATGAGATTGGTTTTGGGGTGATGCTCAACGAAGAACCCTCACCCTTTAACCGCAGTTAGGCATCACCCTTTCAGGCACCGGTTCCCTGCATCACCATCTGGTCGATCACACCGTCAATCGCTGCCGTAGCTTCTGACGTAAGCGCCAGTCCAAACGCCTGAAAAAAAGTGGCAAAGCTCTTGAAAGCAGGCTCTTCTTCAATCAGTTTTGCGATGACCCTGAGATCGCGCACATCCACTCCAAAGCTGCTTGCGACGTGAACGGCGCTGCGACCATGCGTCATTTCGGGGTATGGATACCCCCTTGATGGAGACCTAATTCCTCTACAGCAAGCACATTTATTGTCCAGAAAGAACCTACCAGCTCTATCAAAATTTCCATCAGGATTCAGCATTCGATTTTTGAGTGCCGAATGGCGCACTGCTGCTGCGTGTGTTTGTTTAAGATCAGATGCCTGCGCAAGCCGCTTTGCTTTTTCAACCTTCATGTCAATCTCCAATTTATTTACCAAGTTGGCACTCATCCAATGAAAAGAGTGGAGTGGGTGCGTGCGTGATGTGGCCACTTTTCAGTGGCTACGTACTGGAACTGGAGTCAAAAAATACATTGGCAAGTCGATTCGAAGAAAATTTATTGAATAGAGCTCGCTTTTCAATTTGCTATGGTGATTCGAATATCACTTGCACCATCGGCTCATTTACGGTGGCACTCAACACCCTTTGCCGAACAAAATTCAACGCAACTGAATGGTCTGAAACAGGCACTTTCGATGGACTCGCGAATCAAACGTGGTGGAAAATTGGCG
>CANBYM010000177.1 GCA_947373605.1 Comamonadaceae bacterium | reverse complement strand
ATCTTGCCGCCACGGATCATGGCAAAGCTCTGATCCGAGCCAAAGATGCTGGACCCTTTGATCGTGGTAACCGTTTGCTTACCAGCATTAATCAGATCGGCGTCCACTTCGTCTTCGGTGGGAAACGGGCCGATGCCGAGCATGCCGTTTTCACTTTGCAACCAGACTTCTTTGTCCGCAGGCACATGGTTTGCCACCAGGGTAGGAATGCCGATGCCCAGATTGACATAAAAACCGTCTTCGAGTTCCTGCGCCGCGCGCGCAGCCATTTGGTCTTGACTCCAGCTCATATTCAGACTCCTGCTTTTTCTGTAATGGTGCGCTTCTCAATGCGCTTTTCGGGTGTAGCGTTGAGCACGATGCGGTGTACATAAATGCCGGGCAAATGCACCTGATCGGGTGCCATACTGCCGGTTTCCACGATCTCTTCGACTTCCACCACCGTAATCTTGCCGGCCATAGCCACTGCCGGATTGAAATTGCGCGCCGTGAAGCGGAACTGCAAATTGCCGCTCTTGTCCGCACGATGCGCTTTCACCAAGGCCACGTCCGGCACCAGCGAGCGCTCCATCACATAGGTTTCGCCATCAAATTCGCGCAGCTCTTTGCCCTCGGCCACCATGGTGCCCACGCCGGTCTTGGTAAAGAAGGCCGGAATGCCTGCGCCACCGGCGCGCAGCTTTTCAGCCAGCGTGCCCTGGGGCGTGAATTCAAGTTGCAGCTCACCGGCCAGGTACTGGCGTTCGAACTCTTTGTTTTCGCCGACATAGGACGAAATCATTTTTTTGATCTGGCGTGTTTCCAGCAGTTTGCCCAAGCCGAAACCATCGACACCGGCATTGTTGGAAATTGCGGTCAGGTCTTTGGCACCGCTGTCGCGCAAAGCGTCAATCAACGCCTCGGGAATGCCGCACAGGCCGAAGCCGCCTACGGCCAGTAACTGGCCGTCTTTAACGATGCCTTCAAGCGCTTTGGCTGCGCTGGGGTATATCTTGTTCACTGCAAAGTTCTCCTATTGAGGTTCGGGTCCGCCTTTGCGGATCCCCATAAGATACTACGTAACCGCATACGTAGTTCTCCGTAAAGCCAAACCCTATGACTATAGACACCGATTACCGTCTGGCCTTTGAAATGGCGCCGGTAGGACTGGCGCTGTCGCGCAACCGCACCATAATGGACTGTAACCAGCACCTGTGCGACATGTTTGCGGCGGAACGAAAGCAATTGGTGGGCCAGTCCTTTCAGGTTTTGTACCCCAGCGCCGACGAATACGAGCGCACTGGCGCCCGCATCGCGCCTATCTTGAACCGCAGCGGAACCTATGCCGATGACCGCATCATGACCCGCATCGGCGGGCGCTTTGCCGGTGAACCCTTTTGGTGCCACGTCACCGGGCGCGCGCTGAACCGAAACATGCCGCACGAATCCGGCATCTGGTGCTTTGAAGATTTGAGCGCCAGTCGGGCGGTCAGCGCCGAACTAACACCGCGAGAACGCGAGGTCGCCGCCTACCTGATGCAGGGCTTGACCTCCAAGCTCATCGGTAAATCGCTGTCGATCAGCCACCGCACGGTGGAGATCTACCGCGCGCGTCTGATGCGCAAATACAAAGCCAGCACTACCGCAGACCTGGTGCACAAACTGATGGCCGCTTAGGTTTGTTATTGATTGAGTCCACTCCCAATACGCCTACAAAATTCTTAGTTAAAACAAACGTTTGATTTACGTCATACACTCACGACCATGAAAAGCAAACTTCCCGCGTTACCCAAGCCCATTCGCAGCGACGGCGAAGTGGCGCGCACCCGTCTGCTCGATGCCTCCATGCGGTTGTTTGCCGAACGCGGCTTTGCAAAGACGTCCACACGTGAACTCGCCACCCGTGCAGGCGTCAATATCTCGGCCATCAGCTATTACTTCGGCGACAAGGCCGGGCTGTATCGGGCAGTTTTCAATGACCCGCGCACCAATCCGGAAATCGACCCCGCGCTGTTTGCCAACCCGGACACGCCCTTGCGCGACGCCTTGCACATGCTGATTAAAGGATTGATCGATCCGTTGAAGGCGGGCGATTTGATGCAGTGCTGCGCAAAGATGCACTTTCGCGAGATGCTGGAACCCACCGGCGTGTGGCTTGAAGAAATTGACCGGGTGATCCGACCGGCACACAACGGCCTCGTGGCGCTGCTGTGCCGTCACCTTGAATTAGCCCGCGCGGATGATGACGTACACCGGCTCGCCTTTGCCATTAGCGGCCTGGGCGTTACCTTGATGGTCAGTTCCGACCCGATCCACGTGCTGCGACCTTCGCTCATCGCAAGCCCTTCGGCCATCGACGCCTACAGCCACCGCATGGCCGACTTTGCCATGGCCATGTTTCACGCCGAGCGCCAGCGGCGCACGGAACCAGCCCGAAAAAGACAAACTCCGAAACCATGACAACAACCCACCGTCCCAGGCTGTGCGCCCGACTTGCAATCACCATGCTGACGCCTCTTCTATTGACTGCGTTCCTGAGCGGCTGCGCGACACAGGCAATCAACTCCAAAACCATCACGAACACGGTCACGCCGCCTGCACAATGGCAAGCACCGCTGCCCCATGGCGGCAGCGTCACTGCACTCACACTGTGGTGGCAAAGTCTGGGCGACCCGGTCCTGATGGAACTGCTGGACGCTGCCCAAAAGGTCAGCCCCACCATTGCCAGTGCCAAGTCGCGCATCGTTCAGGCACGCGCAACGCTCACTGGGGCTCAGTCGGCATACGCGCCGCAACTCAGTACTTCACTTATTGCGCAACGTGGCGTGAACTCCAGCTTCCCTACTGCCTCAACGGCGTTTCAAGGCAGTCTGGATGCTTCTTGGGAAATAGATGTTTTCGGGGGCAACCGACAAAGCGCCAGCGCAGCGCTGGCGCGCCTGGATGGTGCCAATGCTGCCTGGCATGATGCCCGGGTATCGGTTGCCGCCGAGGTGTCTACCCGCTACTTCAATTTCCGGACCTGCGAGCAGTTGGCAGGCGTATTGCAATCGGACACGCAGTCACGGCGCGAAACCGCACGATTAACGGACCTGACCGCCAAGGCCGGCTTTGCCGCCCCGGCCACGGCCGCTCTCGCAAATGCAAGCGCAGCCGAAAGCAACGCACGCACTTTGCTTCAGCAAGCGCAATGCGCAAGCGACGTTAAAGCACTTGTGGCGCTGACCGCGATCGAAGAGCCGCAATTGCGTAATCTCCTCAAGGCTCCAATACAAGGCAATAGCCAGGCAGCCATGCCTTTGGTAACAGTGTTGCCCGCCGCACTGCTGACCCAACGGCCGGATGTCTACGTGGCAGAGCGCGACGTGGCCGCTGCCAGCGGCGACCTGGGTGCAACCCAAGCACAGCGCTATCCACGCTTAACAGTTGGCGGCTCCGTCGGTGCGCTGAATTTCTCCAACTCCGCCGGGACCATCGATCTGAGTACCTGGTCCATTGGACCAGTGAGTCTGAGCCTGCCGCTGTTTGACGCGGGCAAGCGTGCCGCCAATGTGGATGCTGCGGTTGCCCGATACGACGAGTCTGCGGCTATTTATCGCGGCAAAGTCCGACAGGCTGTGCGCGAGGTGGAAGACGCACTGCTGACCCTGTACAGCACCGAGGCACGCCAGGCGGATGCCGCTGCAGCTCTGAACGGGTATGCAGCGTCCTTCGAAGCCACCCGTGCCCGCTTCGCCACTGGGTCCGCCAGCCTGCCTGAGCTGGAAGAAGCGCGGCGCAACCAGCTAAGTGCACAAAGCACATTGCTGCAACTGGAGCTGCAGCGCATCACGGCCTGGATCAACTTGTACCGCGCATTGGGCGGCGGCTGGACCGGCCCCTACAGCAATCGCCAAGCCGCTCAATGAACACCACCAAGCATCAACCCACCATGAAAACCATTTCAATGAATCGCAAGACTTTGATCACTGCACTGGCAGGCGTATTTCTGCTCTCGGGCCTGGGTCTGTTGGCCTCCCGGCCCAGCAACGCCCAGAGCACCAACGAGGGAAAAGCCGCCGCAACCGGCAAGGCATCCATGACCATAACAACCACCAAACCGCTGCAAGGCAGCCTGCCCTTGCGCTTGAGCGCGAACGGCAATGTGGCGGCCTGGCAGGAGGCCAGTGTGGGTTCGGAATCCAGCGGCTTGCGGCTGTCAGAGGTGCGTGTCAACGTCGGCGATTTTGTACAGAGAGACCAGGTTCTGGCGGTTTTCGACTCTGAAACAGTGGCAGCAGACGTGACGCAAGCCAAAGCAGCATTGGCCGAAGCCCAGGCCTCCAGCGCCGAGGCCATTTCCAATGCGGAGCGGGCCCGCACCCTGCAAACCACCGGTGCCCTCAGCACCCAGCAGATCAACCAGTTCCTGACCGCCGAACTGACTGCTAAGGCCCGCGTAGACAGCGCACGTGCAAGCCTGCTACAGCAGGAATTGCGCCTCAAACACACCCGTGTGTTGGCGAACGACGGCGGTGTCATCTCCGCCCGCAGCGCGACAGTCGGCGCTGTCGTGGGAGCCAGCACCGAGTTGTTTCGCCTGATTCGCCAGGGGCGTCTGGAGTGGCGCGCCGAAGTGACCTCGGCAGAGCTGTCGCGTGTCAAAGTCGGCAGCAAAGTTCAAATCATCGCCCCTTCGGGCAACAGATTGGAGGGCAAGGTCCGCATGGTGGGCCCGACCGTCGATGTGCAGACACGCAACGCGCTGGTCTATGTAGACATCACACCGGGAAACGGCACTGCGGCGGCTGCGCTGAAGGCCGGCATGTACGCACGCGGGGAGTTTGAAATCGGCAGCAGCGGCGCGCTCACGGTGCCGCAAGAGGCGGTGGTGATGCGGGACGGTTTCAGCTACGTCTTCAAAGTCGGAACCGACAACAAAGTGGTCCAACAAAAAGTGGAGACCGGCAGGCGCATCGGCAACCAAGTCGAAATTACCCGGGGTTTGATCGAAGGCACTTTGGTCGCGCAAACGGGCGCGGGCTTTTTGAACGATGGCGACACGGTGCGCATCAACAACCCCGCCCAATAAGGAGCCAAAGTGAACGTCTCCGCCTGGTCGATCAAAAACCCGATTGCCGCCGTCATGCTGTTTTTCGGTCTTACGTTTGCGGGTTTGATCTCGTTTAACGCCATGAAGGTTCAGAACTTTCCGGATCTGGACCTGCCCACAATCACCGTCAGCGCCACCCTGCCCGGCGCGGCGCCTGCGCAAATGGAAACCGAAGTGGCGCGCAAACTGGAAAACTCCATCGCCACCACACAGGGCCTGAAGCACATCACCACCCGCGTACAAGATGGTGGAGTCACCATCACTGCCGAATACCGCTTGGAAAAGCCGGGGCAGGAAGCGCTGGACGACGTGCGCTCTGCCGTCGCGCAAGTGCGTTCTGATCTGCCCACCGACTTGCGCGACCCGGTCATTCAAAAGGTCAACCTTGCAGGCTCACCGGTACTGGCCTATTCCGTCGCTTCGCCCCAGATGGACGACCAGGCGCTGAGCTGGTTTGTGGACAACACGATTGCGCGGCGCCTGCTCTCGGTGCGCGGCGTTGGCGCGATCAACCGCGTGGGCGGTGCGGACCGCGAAGTGCAAGTGGCACTGGACCCGGTACGTCTGCAGGGACTTAACACCACGGCGGCGGATATTTCGCGGCAGCTCAAGGTCGTGCAGCAGGACTCCACCGGAGGGCGCGCCGACATCGGCGGGGCTGAACAATCGGTGCGGACGCTGGCCAATGTCGGCAGCGCGCGGGAACTGGAAAATCTGGAGATCGCGCTCAGCGACGGGCGCCATATACGGCTGGGCGAAGTCGCCACGATTCGTGACACGGTGGCGGAGCCGCGCTCCGCGGCCTTGCTCAACGGCAAGCCGGTCGTCGGCTTTGAAGTGGCACGCAGCAAAGGTGCCGGTGAAATTGAAGTCGGCAACGGCGTGCGCGCAGCACTGCAGGAGTTACGCGCACAGCACCCCGATATGCAAATCTCCGAGGCCTTTGACTTTGTCACGCCGGTTCAGGAAGAGTACGACGGCTCCATGCACCTGCTTTACGAAGGCGCGTTGCTGGCCGTACTGGTGGTGTGGCTTTTTCTGCGGGATTTCCGGGCAACGTTTATCTCTGCAGTGGCCTTGCCGCTATCAGCAATTCCTGCCTTTATCGGGA
This sequence comes from Comamonadaceae bacterium, assembly GCA_947373605.1. Taxonomy (GTDB): domain Bacteria; phylum Pseudomonadota; class Gammaproteobacteria; order Burkholderiales; family Burkholderiaceae_C; genus Allorhodoferax. The sequence goes on along the minus strand of CANBYM010000177.1, from coordinate 1,479 downwards.
TGCACTACCTGGGATTTACGATCAATGTTGTGACGCTGCTGGCGCTCTCGCTGGTCATTGGCATTCTGGTGGACGATGCGATTGTGGAGGTGGAAAACATCGTGCGCCACTTGCGCATGGGCAAGTCGCCCTACAAAGCCGCCATGGAGGCTGCCGACGAAATCGGGCTGGCAGTTATTGCCACCACGTTCACCCTGATTGCCGTATTTCTGCCCACCGCGTTTATGGCCGGCATTCCCGGCAAATTTTTTAAGCAATTCGGCTGGACCGCATCGCTGGCCGTTGCTGCGTCCTTGCTCGTCGCGCGGGTGCTGACACCGATGATGGCCGCCTACATCCTCAAGCCCATCTTCGACGCGCACGATGACCCGCGCTGGATGAGGATTTACATGGGATGGGCACGATGGTGCGTGAAACACCGCCTTATCACCGCGACGGCGGCCGGCGCATTTTTTGTCGGCTCACTGATGCTGATTCCGTTGTTACCTAAAGGTTTTATCCCGCCGGACGATAACTCGCAAACCCAGGCCTATCTGGAACTTGCACCCGGCTCAACGCTGGCACAAACCAAAGCCGTCGCCGAGGACGCACGAATGCGGCTCATGAAGGTAGCCCATGTCAAAAGCGTCTACACCACCATAGGCGGCGGCGCTGCTGGCAGCGACCCCTTTGCGCCGCAGGGCGCGGCCGAGGTGCGCAAGGCCACACTGACCGTGCTTCTGGACGAGCGCAATGCGCGACCGCGCAAACAAGGCATTGAGCAAGCCATGCGCGATGCGCTGGAACCCATCGCCGGCTTGCGCAGCAAGGTGGGGCTTGGTGGCTCCGGCGAAAAATACGTGCTGGTATTAACCGGCGAGGACCCCAATGCGCTGAGCGCCGCGGCCCAGGCCGTCGAACGCGATTTGCGCACCATCAAAGGCTTGGGCAACGTCGCGTCCAGCGCCAGTCTGGTACGTCCGGAAATTGCAGTGCGTCCCGACTTTGCACACGCTGCCGATCTGGGCGTCACCAGCACCTCCATTGGTGACACACTGCGCATCGCCACCGTGGGCGACTATGACGCTGCACTACCCAAACTCAACCTGAGCCAGAGGCAGGTGCTGATTGTGGTCAAGCTCGATACGGCCGCGCGAACCGATCTGGATGTCCTGGGACGCCTGAGCGTGCCCGGCACCAAAGGTCCGGTAATGCTCAGCCAGGTGGCCGCTTTGGAAGTGGCCAGCGGACCCGCGGTGATTGACCGGTACGACCGGTCCCGCAATATCAACTTTGACATTGAACTGTCCGGCCTGCCGCTGGGTGAAGTCGCCAGTGCAGTACAGAACCTGCCCTCCATCAAGAATCTGCCTGCCGGCGTAGCGGTGCGTGAGGTGGGCGACGCGGAGGTTATGGGTGAGCTGTTTGCAAGCTTCGGACTGGCCATGTTGACCGGCGTGCTGTGCATTTACATCGTCCTGGTGCTGCTGTTCAAAAGCT
>CANBYM010000176.1 GCA_947373605.1 Comamonadaceae bacterium | reverse complement strand
GGTACTGCTGGTCGGGAAGATAGGGAATGTAGCTTGTGCTCATCCCCAATTAACGACCAACTTCAACGGGCGTTGTTAGTGACAACCCTAGTTTCTACCGCCCGGCCTCCTAGGTCGCTGCCGCTGGTTGCGCAAATATTTCGGGCACCCGCAGGCACATCAGTGCACCCAGGCCGGCAGTGCAAGCTGCGCAGAACATGGGCGCTGCCACCCCGTAGGTATCCACGAGCCAGCCGCCGCAGGCAAATGCAGCGCCAAGTGCCACCATAAACAGGGTCATGCTCCAGGTGAAAGCCTCGGTCGTGTACTCGGCCGTCGTCAATTTGCCCAACTGCATCTGGCTCGCCGTAATCGCCGGCCCGACCGCCATGCCACACACCGCACAGCCCAGCGCAAACACCCACAGCGATGACAATTGCGTCATTAACAAACTCAACACCGCGATCCACACATGCCCCAACGCCATTTGGCGGTTGAGCGGCCAGGCAAACTGGCGCGTGCCGTACATCAAGCCGGCAATCGCAGACGGTACGGAGTAGGCCGCGAACAGCCAGCCCACAGCAGCCTGGCTGCCAGCCGTTTTGGCTGCGGCCATCATGCCGATTTCCTGCAAGCCAAAACTAGCCCCCAACAGCATGGATACGAGCAAGGCACGGCGCACGCCCATGAGCTTGAGCGGCCCCAGCCAATGACGCTCACCCGCCTCGACCTCACCCCAGCGCTCAAGCGCACCCGAGCGCGCGAACAGCACAATACCCAGCAAGGTGGCGCAGGCAGAAAACAACAAGGCAACGGCGGGAGCCTCAAACAACAGAAAGAAGCTGACGATCAAGGGACCACACACAAAAATGGTCTCCATGATCACACCCTCCAGCGCAAAGCCCAGCTGCTTTGTCGCGTCGGGCAATTTCGACTTGCGCCACATCGCACGCACGGTCATGGATACCGGGGGAAACGTCATCCCGGCGACCAGCGCAAACACCATCAGTAGCGACGGCGACACCCGCTGTAGCGCGGCAATCACCACCAGCACTAAGGCAATGGCGTGAGCAATACCAAACGGCAGCATGGCCGCACGAGGGCCACGCTGGTCTACGAATCGCCCTATCAAAGGCGAGGCCACGCCCAAGGCCATCAAGTAGGCAGCGCTGACGGTGCCACCGATGGCAAACGAGCCGTAAAACGATTGCACCATCAAGGTCAGCGACAGGCCATTGATGCCCGCCGGCAGGCGCGGCAGGATGGATGCCAACACAATGCGCTAGAGATCGCGGTCAGAGAAAAGAGTTTTGTAGGGGCCGAGATTAAGCAAGGGGCTGATTTGTAAGGGTTGGTTGGAGGGTCGGTTGGCAATAAACCCTGTCCTACGACGAGCAGCTGCAGTGCGAGGTACCGCCTAATTCAAAGTACTCATCCCGCTTCTTGGTGTAATAGAGCGCGGCAAGCTCTGACGACTGTTCACCGTAGGGGTCTGCCAGCAAGGCGTGCAGGCGCCGCACCAGCGTGAAGTCCCCAGCGTCCGTGGCGCTGCGGTATGCCTCTACCAGCATCCATTCCCTTGCAATGTACTTGGGGTTGACCAGCTTCATTGCCATCGACACCTCCAGGGGATCACGTCCTTCTTGCGCTAAAGCCGTGTGCCAATTTTGCAGCCACACCCCCCAGCGGGCCTCCATCACCGCCGGTTCCTGGCCATAAGCCCCACGGTTTGCGTAGAAGCTGGGACGCAAGTCCGCCACCTGATGGGGCAGGCTGGAAAGCTCCCGCCAGAAGATCGTGTAGTCCACCGGGGTTTGTGCCATGAGCGTGTGCAACTCGGCAAATAGTTCCGCACGAAATTCGAGCAATCCCATTTTTTGTGCCCACATGGCATTCAAATTGCCCGCCATGCTGTCCGGCAGCGCCTGCACCACCGCGTCCAATGCCTCAATGGCGCGGGTGTCCTGTCCCAGCAAGGGGACCATGGCGATGCAGAACATCCGGAAATTGACCACTGCGGCCATGGGCTGGTTCATAAACGAGAAATGTTCCCCGCCACCAATCCACATTTGAAACGCGGGGTCATAGGTTTCCATGAAACCAAAGGGGCCGTAGTCCAGCGTCCGCCCCCCCAGTGCACAGTTGTCGCTGTTGAAGTTGCCTTGGCAGTACCCCACCCGAATCCAATGGGCCACCAAATTTGACAAACGCACACCAAACTCACGTGCCATGGCGATGACTTTGTCCCCTAGCGTTACTTCAGGACCTTGCAAGGCGGCGGCTAAGTCCGGGTATTCGCGGTCGAGTGCATGCAAAAAAATAGCCTCCAGTTCGGCCAGCGCACGCGGGTGCGCGTTGTGCCTAGCCCGCCGACCGAACAATTCGACTTGACCAACCCGCAAGAAAGAAGGGGCCGCACGGGTCGTGATGGCGGCCGGTTCGTCCACCATGCGGTCGGGCTCCTCGGTTTTGGCACCGGGTGAATACCACGGGCGTGTGACCTTTTCACTGCCCGAGACAAAGAGGCACAGGGCACGCGCGCTGGGCACTCGCAGGGCTGCCATGGCTTCCGAGGCCAAAAACTCACGGATGCTGGAGCGCAGCACAGCACGGCCGTCGCCACCGCGGCAATACGGGGTGGTGCCGCCGCCTTTGAGCTGGAACTCCCAATGCTGCCCGTCGGCGAGCAGCACTTCCAGAACCGAAATGGCGCGGCCATCGCCGTAGCCATTGCCGGTTCTGAAAGGGCAGTTGCTCACCATTTCCTGCCCGTAAATGCTGAGTGCATAGCCAGTCGCCCAGCCACTAGCGCCCATGGTGGGAGACACCCCGGCGGCGTTGACTGCTGCCACGCCTGAATCCAGATCACCCGTAAAAAACCGCATAAACGCCGGGTCACTGGCGACCTCGTCTGCCAACCCCAATGCCTGGAAGAAGGATTGGCTGTGAACGACGTAACGTGGCGCTGGCAGCGGGGTCGGGCGCACCTCAACGTAATGACCGGACTTCACCTGGCGCGCGGTCTTATTGGGCGCATGGCGGGCCTGCTCTGGGTCCGGGGCGAGATTTCGCAGCAAGCCGAGGTGCGTCCGTTGCATCAGGGCGGTGAAGGAGCGCGCAGGAGTGCTATTCATAAATAGAGGAAGGTAAATGTGTTATCTCAGTTTGCCTTAGAAGGTGCAACAGACAGGCAAGTGATCGACTACGAACCTCTACCTTGGTTTCTTTTGTAATACGACGACGTTTTGTTCTTGGATATTCCTCCAAATCAGTCGATACATGCTGCCTGACTTAAAGTGATAGGTCATTTCATAATTCAGAGCAGTTAAATCTTTATTCCTTTGACCGACCTCGACATTATCCCCACTGACCCTGCCGCTGTTGAACAAGAGTTGCGCCGCGTGCAGACTCTCCTGCAACTTGAGCAAAGGGAAGATCAGGCACAATTCAAACTCAAAAACGCCACGGCCAGCATCCAGGAGCGTCAGCGGCGCGGCCTCACTTGGTACCCCATCACCATCACCAAAGAAGACATCGGCTTTGGCGGCAAAGTGGTGCTAGAGCTGGAGCGCCCCAACGGCCATCAGGGCCTGCATTTGTTCCAGGTGGGCAGCAATGCTTCGCTGTTTGGCAACCTGCCGGGTCACTCGGCTTCTGAGCGGCCCACGCTCAATGGCGTGATCACCAACGTACGGCGCAACAAGCTGCTGCTGGCCACGAGCAAGGAAGACCTGCCCGACTGGGTGCTCGAGGGAGGAAAGCTAGGTATTGACCTCACCTTCGACGAGGTGAGCTACCGCGAGATGGACCACGCCTTGGGCCAAGTGATGCGCGCCCGTGGCGACCGGCTGGCCGAGCTGCGCGACGTTCTGCTGGGCGCCCGGCAAGCGCGCTATCAATCGCCCAAGACCGACGACCTGTTCTACCCCAGCCCGCTCAACGAGTCGCAACTGGCTGCAGTGCGCCATGTGATAGCGGCCCAGGACGTGGCCATCATTCACGGCCCGCCCGGAACCGGCAAAACCACCACGCTGGTGCAGGCTATTTTGGAGACCATCCGGCGTGAGCGGCGCGTGTTGGTGTGCGCACCTTCGAACACAGCTGTGGACCTGCTGACCGAAAAGCTGGCCGAGCGCGGCGTAAACGTTATCCGCATGGGCAACCCCAGCCGAGTTTCGGACTTGCTGCTAAAGCACACCCTCGATGCCCGGGTGATGGCCCATCCGAGCTACAGCAAGATGCGCTCGATGCGCCAAACCGCCGATCAGTACCGCGAAACCGCCCGCGAGTACGTCCGCAATTTTGGCTTCGAGGAGCGGCAACAGCGCCAGCTACTAAGGGAAGAAGCGCGGATGCTCTTTCAGGCCGCTGACGATTTGGAGCGCTTTATCACCGAGGACGTACTTGAATCGGTGCAGGTCATCACCTGCACGCTGGTGGGCGCCAGCAACCGCAACATCCGTCACCTGACCTTTGAGACCGTGTTCATCGACGAAGCCGCCCAGGCTCTTGAGCCAGGCTGTTGGATTCCGATTGCCAAGGGCGAGCGCGTGATCCTGGCTGGTGACCACCACCAACTCCCTCCCACCGTGAAAAGCGAAAAGGCGGCCCGCGAGGGACTGCGCGAAACTCTGTTCGAAAAGTGCATCAAGCGCCAACCGACCACGGCCCGCATGCTCACCGTGCAGTACCGCATGCACGAGCAAATCATGGGATTCAGCTCCAAACAGTTCTACGACGGCAAATTGGAGGCGCACCAGAGCGTGCGCCACGCTGGCTTGGAGGCTTACGACCTGAGCTTCGCGCCCGACCTGCCTGTGGAATTCCTGGACACAGCGGGCTTTGGCTTCATCGAAATCACCATCCCCGAGAGCCGCTCCACTGCCAACCCGGAAGAAGCTGATTTACTGCTCAAGCGCCTAGTCCAGCTTCTGGAGCCCTACAACCAGGCCGAACACAAGCAGAACCTGCTCACCATCGGCGTGATTGCCCCTTACCGTGCCCAGATTAACTATTTGAAAGACGCCATTGAGGAGAACGAAGCGCTCAACGGCCTACTGCAGCACCGTATGCTCAGTGTGGGTACGGTCGATTCGTTTCAGGGCCAAGAGCGCGACATCATTGCCATTTCACTCACGCGCAGTAACCACCATGGCGAAATCGGCTTCCTCTCTGACATTCGTCGCATGAACGTGGGCATGACGCGCGCGCGCCGAAAGCTGCTGCTTGTCGGCGACTCTTCTACGCTCGGCGCCCATCCGTTTTTCAAGGAATTGTTGGCCCACGTGAAGCGCATCGGCGGCTACCGCACGGCCTGGGAAATCGCTGATTTCATAGGGGCGGGTTGAGCTGTTTGAATGTCGACGGAACGGTTCTGAGCTTCATGGTGGCTTAGACCAGATTGGGTCGACTGCTGCGGGCCAGTTGCAGTCACTTGCGAATGGCCGGTAACTGGAAGCCAAAATTGGCGCAGGTCGCCGGTCATGCAAGTGCTTTCAAATCTCCGGCGATGGCCACAAAGAGCGATCAGCAGTGATCGGCCTGGTGGGGCCAGCTTGAGGCCCTTCATAGAATGAAGGCTTCTTATTAAAGAAGGTTTCTTTGACATGCGAACCGCCTCCAAACACCTTGAAGAGCTCGAATGGACAGGTTGGCCCCATGATCAGATTGCAATACGAGGCAAGGCGCAATGGAAAGAGCTGCTCGGCAATGCATCCGGATGCCAGAATGACATGACGATGGGAGTTGTTCGCCTCAGAACCGGTGAGTCACTTGAGCCGCACAGCCATTCACAGCCTGAAACCTATTTCGCCCTGTCGGGACGCGGAACAGTCACCATAGAAGGTGTAGTTCATGCAGTTGATGCCGGTAGGATGCTGTTTATTCCGGGCAACGCGCAACACCAGATCAACAACGTTGAAAAGGATGACTTGCTGATCCTGTACGTCTTTGCAATCAATGATTTCAGCAAAGTCCAATACCGATTTTGAGGGTGCCGTCGGATTTTGCTGTCCATGCCTGGACATCAAGGTGTATCAGTCTTTGATCCCATGTGGGTTTATCCTCATAAGGTGCTTGTGGTCGGGTGGTGCCAGCCTATATCAGCGTCCCTTACAACCGACGTTGGTGGGCACCGGCAGTGTGCCAATCCTGTTGAAAAACTCGAATTGAAACATGGCGCCAAGGGGCGCTGCCATCGGCAAGATGGGTTTTGCTCTTGTGATTTTCGTTTTGTGTGGCGAGAGCGTTCCGCCCTCTGTCTCAAGCGGTCGTCAATCCCGACTTTTCATTCGCTGGCATTCAACCACTTTGCCATTCTTCGTAAATTCTGCGCAGTTGCCGCCAACAGAAACTCGTCTTGGGCACCGCACAGGCCCCGCAGCCTTAGCCGGTCTAGCTTCAAGACGCGTATGAGATGGGCAAACAGCATTTCTGCCTTCTTGCGCTGTCGCCCAGATCTCTTAAACGCATCGGTTTCAGCTATCTTGCGTGCCGTTTCTCTTGCGCCTTCGTAGATGCTGCGTGTTACTTTGCGATGTGGCGTGTTATGACAGCACATCGACTTCTGTGGACAGACTCCACAGTCCTTTGAGCTGGCTCGATACGCGATGGTGTCGGCTTGCGTGATGTGTGTGAGTGGGTTCATGAATGGTCGCCAATTGGATTTGAGAGGCAGTCCCTGCGGACAGCGATATTCATTGGCTTTCTCATCCCAAACAAACTCGCCGCTGGAGAGCGTGTCATCTGTGCGCTGTGTCCTGTCCCATACGCGCACATGGGGTTCGATCTGCTTCTCGTTAACCATCCAGTTGAGCATTGGTGAAGTGCCATACGCTGTGTCACCCACCAGGCAATTGGGCTTGATGTCAAAGCGCTCTTCAACGCGTTGCACCATGGTCTTGGTGGACTCTACTTCCTGTGTTCGGTGTGCAGGCGTAGCTTCAACATCCATGATGATGCCGGCGTCTGGATCAATCAGGTAATTGGTGGAATAGGCGAAGACGGCCGGACCACCAGGTGCGGCTGTGTAACGGGACTGCGGATCTGACGAGGAAACAACGCGTGGTGTTGCCGTCTGAGCATGGAATCGGGTTGTTCTCATCCAGCGCCGTGAGGTAGTCACGCACAGCTCTACTGGGTGCATCTCAACAGGCCAGGGCTTTGGTACTTCAGGAGTAGTCACATTGGCTCGGTTGGCATCTGCCTTGATGACGCTGGCATCCCCAGCGAAACCCTCACCACCCACCAAACCCTCAGAAATGCAACGACGCAGTACCGATTCAAAGACATGACGAAACGTCTCGCTCTCGCGAAAGCGGCCGTGGCGATTCTTGGAGAATGTGGAGTGATCTGGGATCTTGTCTTCCAATCCGAGTTGGCAGAACCAGCGGTAAGCCAGGTTCAAGCGAACCTCCTCACATAGCCTGCGCTCCGATCGGATGCCAAAGCAATATCCAATGACCAGCATGCGCATCAGCTCAGGATCAATGGAAGGGCGCCCCGTATCGCTATAGAAAGGGGCCAAATGGTCGCACAAACTTCCAAGGTCAAGAAATCTGTTTACGCCCCGCAGCAGGTGACCACACGGAATGTGATCTTCAAGATTGAAGGCATAGAACAGTTGATCTTGGTTCGCCGTCTGACCCACCATGATTTGCACCTCCATCGTTGGAAAACGACATGCAAATCACAGGCCAGTTTCAAGGATCAAGCTGAGTTTTTAAACAGAATTTGCCCATTGCAGTCATTGCGCTGCTGCTGACGAATATCATTGCCGAGCCAGTTGCTGTAGTCGGCCAATGA
>CANBYM010000175.1 GCA_947373605.1 Comamonadaceae bacterium | reverse complement strand
GCAGGGTGTAGTCGCTAAAACTGGACTTGAGGTTTCTTTCCGTGAGCGAATGGAAGCCATCGAAAAATCGGGCGACAACTTTGTGGTGACGACAAACAAGGGAAGCTACCTGGCAAGAAGCGTGCTGCTCACGATGGGTCGCCGGGGTACGCCCCGCAAACTGGATGTGCCCGGTGAAGAAACTGCAAAAGTGGTCTACCGTCTGATTGACCCGGAACAGTACAAGGGGCAGGCCGTGTTGGTGGTTGGCGGCGGTGATAGTGCGCTCGAAGCTGCAATTGCCATCTCGGAACAACCCGGTACTGAAGTCATACTGTCTTATCGCAGTGCCGCGTTTTCACGCGTCAAGCAGAAAAACCGCACGCTTTTGGAAGAAGGTGAAAAGGCTGGCCGCATTAAAGTCATGCTCAACTCCGGCGTGAAGGAGATTTTTGAAAAAGAAGTGGTTATTGAAGCCCAAGGCCAGAAGCAGAACTACCGAAATGATGCGGTCATCGTGTGTGCCGGTGGATTGTTGCCCACACCCTTGTTGCAAAAAATAGGTATAAATTTTGAAACCAAGTTTGGCACCGAATAAGCCATTTGTATATTTGTCAATAACGTTCCAGCCTGCCCGCTGTACTGAAATATGAAACCCATCCTTGTTGCTTCATTGATCCTGTTGTTGCTCACACTGTGCCTTGCGTTGGTCGGGACGATTTTGGCGCGACGCAACAAAATCAAGGTGCGCAATGCAGCCAACTACACCCGTATTTGCACGGTGGTGGTACTGGCAAGTTTTTATGCATTGACCGTGTTTGACTGGCCGGGGCTGCAGCTTCGCAGGTTAGATTTGTGGTCCCTGATGGTGATTTTAGCCATTGTTACCTATGCGCTCATCTGGGGGGCTGTAGCGTTCCAGCTCAACAAGGCCAAACAACCCCAGTTCGGCGACAGCTTCATGCTTTCGATGCTTTATACCGACGCTGAACGCCAGCCCAACGGAGACTTTGCTCCCACGCAGATCAATAAGAGAAAGTAGCCGCCTTGCGGCTGCGGCTTGCCGAAAGAACCGGATAAGCACCGGAAACCCGCAAATTTGTAGCGCAGAGCCAACGTCTGGCCTGCGCTTGACCTTTCCTGACAAATTGTTAAGCCTTTGTCGCCCAGTTTGCGGTAACTTCGCAAACTGAGTTCTTGTCTGTTCTGCAGACCACGTTAAGATAAATTCAGGACGGCTTCAATCGTTATTCATGTGAACATGAGCGCAACTAAAGATCAGGCCCCGGCCCCAAAGGACAACGAAAAGTCGTCCATCCAGATTTTGGCGCGGGAGACGCTCGTCTATTTGTCGCTAGTCGTCATGGTCTGGGGGACTTGGCGGCTCAGCCAAGTTGGCCTATTTACATCGGGTGATGATGTTGGCTACTGGATTGGCGTAGTCGGCGCGGTCATGATGCTGATTCTGCTGCTATACCCCTTGCGCAAATACTTCCGCTTTGCACACAACTGGGGCAACATCCGTATTTGGTTCTGGGCCCACGTGGTTTTGGGCGTCTTGGGTCCCCTGCTTGTGTTGTTGCACTCCAACTTCCGTACCGGCTCGCTCAACGCTGCGGTCGCGCTGTACAGCATGATTGTGGTGGCGCTCAGTGGCGTGGCCGGGCGCTTTATTTTTCAGCGTGTTAACCGCGGACTACTGGGTGAACAGACCGAACTCAGCACCCTCAAAGGGCACGTCGGCATGGACCGCAACAATGTGCGTTCCCGACTGGCCTTTGCTCCGCAGGTTGAAGCGCGCCTGAAAGCCTTCGAAGACGCAGAGATGGAGCCGCGCGATGGCCCTTATGCCAAAGCCCGCGCCGTATTCTGGCTGCCCATCTTGCAGTATTTAACCTATCGCAAGTGTGCAAAGGACCTGGATGCACAGCTACGCGGTATGGCGGTCAGCCAGAAGTGGACCAAGGAAGACTTGCAACGTCGTCGCTATCGTGCCAAACGCCTGGTTGATCATTACCTGAACTCGGTCGTAGGCGTGGCACAGTTTTCCGCCTACACATTCTTATTTTCGTTGTGGCACGTGGCGCATATTCCATTTGTCTACATTTTGATTCTGACGGCGCTCGTACACGTGTATGCCGTGCACGCTTACTGAACCCGGCATGATGCGTCTGCACCGTCACTGCACATCCCTGACTCTGCTTTTCCTGCAGGCGCTGTTGTGTCTATTGGTGGGCAGCAGTGCGGGTGTTGGGGCCGCGCACGCGCAAGGCCTCGAGTCCATCATGGCTCCGGGCAAGCTGATGAAGGATCATGCCAAATATGAAGATGATTGCAAGCAGTGTCACATCAAGCTCGATCGCAAGGGGCAGGACGGTTTGTGCATGGCCTGCCACAAAGGGGTGGGTGCCGATGTGCGAGCGAAGACCGGCTTCCATGGCCGCCTTGACCAGACAGTGTGTAAGAGCTGCCACTCTGACCACAAGGGCCGCGACTTTAAGAGTACTGACTTTGATCACAAAACCTTTGAGCACAACAAGAAAACAGACTTTGTGCTTAAAGGCAAGCATGAAAAGTTGGCTTGCGAAAAGTGCCACGTGCAGGGCAAAAAATTCCGCGAAGCTTCTCTTGAATGCAGTGTCTGTCACAAAAAAGATGACAAACACAAAGGTCAATTAGGCCCTAAGTGCGCTGACTGTCACACCGAGTCCGACTGGAAAGAGACCAGGTTCGACCATGACGCTACCAAGTTCCCATTGACCGGCAAACATACGGACACCAAGTGTGTCGATTGCCACAAGGACAACGTCTACAAAGACACACCTAAGAATTGCTACGCCTGCCATAAAAAGAACGATGCAGACAAAGGGCATAAAGGTCAATACGGGGAAAAGTGTGAAACCTGCCATGGCACCAAGGGTTGGAAGCCTGCCAACTTCAACCATGACGTAGACACTAAGTACGTGCTCAAGGGCAAGCACCATAACGTGGTGTGCAAAGATTGCCACACCGGTAACCTGTACAAAGATAAGCTGAGTCAGGACTGCTATGCCTGCCACAAGAAGGACGACAAGCACAAGGAAAGCCTAGGTACCAACTGCGCAGCCTGCCATATTGAAAAAGGCTGGAAAGAGCAGGGCAAGTTCGACCATGACAAGACCCATTTCCCGCTGATTGGGAAACACGCCACAGCCGAGTGCAAGGCGTGCCACAAATCCCAACTATTCAAAGAAGCGCCTAGCGAATGCATCGGCTGCCATTTGAAGGACGATAAACACAAGGCAACTTTGGGCGAAAACTGCGCGGACTGTCACATCGAAAAGGGCTGGAAAGAAACTGCAAAGTTTGACCACAACAAAACCAAGTTTCCTTTACGCAACGCTCACGCAGCCACAGGCGTTAAATGCGAGGCCTGCCACAAGGATTTAGTGAGTTTCCGTAACACGGCATTGGCGTGCATAAGTTGCCATAAGAAGGACGATAAACACGAAACCCAGTTGGGTGACAAATGCGACACCTGTCACAACGACAAAGCCTGGAAGGGTACCAACTTTAATCATGGCAAATCGCGTTTCCCGCTGACTGGACGGCACATCATTGCCGAATGTAAGCTCTGCCATCTAACACTTCGTTACAAAGACGCCAAGCGCGACTGCTATTCTTGCCATAAAAATGATGACAAGCACAAGCGGGTGTTTGGGGTGGAATGCGTTTCCTGTCACAACACGCGGGCCTGGCAATCGTGGTCGTTTGACCATGACACCCGGACCAAGTTCAAATTGGAGGCATCGCATGCCGCAGCAAAATGTGAAAGCTGCCACAAGCGGGAGGCTCCGGCAGACAAGGATGCATACCTTACGGGGACTGCTTGTGTGACTTGCCATCGCGATAAGGATGTGCACAACGGCGGTTTCGGACCACGCTGTGACCAATGCCATCAGGTGGAAGGTTGGAAGTCGGTGAAGAACCGAGTGGGAGTGAAGGCGCAACCATAATGAAAAAATACATCAATTACATGTTGAAGGCGGGCTTGGCGGTAGTGGCACTCGTGCTGCTGCAACTTGGCGCGTCCACATCGGCCTTGGCCCAGCAAACCGGTTCCGACTTTGATCACTCCGCTACAGGTTTTGTCATTACTGCGCAGCACTTAAACGTACGTTGCGAAACCTGCCACGTTAAAGGCGTATTCAAGGGAACGCCAAAAACCTGCGAGGCTTGCCACGGCTGGAATAATCCGATCGCCACCACGGTGATGCCGGTCAACCATATTCCAACAGGTAATGCTCCTTGCGAATCTTGTCATGCCTCCAATATGACGCAGTTTCAGGATGCACTGCGAGTATTCAGTCACGTCTCAGTGCCTTCGCAGAGTTGCATTTCCTGCCATAGCGCTAATAATCCGCGACCCGGCGTCACGGTTAACCCCTCAGATGCCACCCACGCCAAGGCACTGGCTAACAACACGCCATGCGGCGTTTGCCACACCACCATCCAATTTCAAGGCTTAAAGCCGCCGCCTAACCATATTCCATATGCACCGGTTGCCTGCGCCAATTGCCACACAGGTACGGATTTCAGCGTGATGCCCAGCATCACAGCTATTCACGCCAATGCACCATCGAGCAGTAACAACTGCGCCCAGTGTCACAGCGCAGCAGCGGCTGTAACCTATGCATCCGCCACGATGGTGCCGCCGCTGGTCGGGCCACCGGGCAACCATATCGGGATGAGCGGTCAGAGTTGCGAGGCCTGCCACGTCGGTGCAGGTAGTAGCCTGCAACTCCCCGTGCTTGATGGTTCCAGATTCACTAATTCAAAATTCAGCCATCAGGGCGTCAGCACAGGCTGCGCTGCCTGCCACGGCCCGAGTGTGATTGCATCGAGCTTTGCAGGAATGCGCAACATCATCGTGATGCCGGATTCCAGCAGTCCGGGTCCCCTGGCGCACATTCCTAGCTCCACCACCTGCGAAACTTGCCACGCATCCAACATGCCTGCCGGCCAGATTAACGCTGCAGCCACCGCCACGGTGCCCGGCACCGGTTTCCAAGGCCCGCCCCTCCCCACTAAGGATCAGGTCCATATGGGGATCACTTCCAATTGCGCAGCCTGCCACGACACCAATGCGCAGTGGGTTGGCATGTCGTCATATCCTTTAACAGGCTACGCTGGATTCCAGACGCGGCCGCAGATTGGTGCGGGGCAGTTTAATGTCTCTGATGGTGCGCACCCCATGTCAGGCGATTGCTCACAATGCCACACAGGCATTTCTTTTGATCCATCCTTGGTTAAGAAGCCCAATAACCACATTCCGGTGGCAGCTGCTTCGCAATGTTCGTCATGCCATAACCTGAATGACTTTTCGGCGATGCCGTCGCTGACGGCAATTCACGCCAACGCGCCATCGACCCAAAGCAATTGCGCACAATGTCACAGTGCTGCGAACGCGGCATACTATGCAATGCCAACGATGGTTCCTGCCTTGGTGGGCCCACCAGGCGGCCATATTAGCCAAGGCTCTGCAGGTTGCGAGTCTTGCCACGTGGGCGCGAATTCAAGTATTGTCAATACGCCGGTGGTGAATGGAGCCAAATTCATAGGATCTCTGTTCAACCATGCGGGCAGCACCGTTACTTGTGACGCCTGCCACGGCTTAAGCGTAACTCCGACAACGTTCTTTGGGGTTTATCCAAAGACGATTAGCGATCTTTCGCCTGGCCACGTCCCCACCACTGCAAGTTGCGACTCTTGCCACGTTAGTGGTGCGCCGGCCGGATTAGTGCCAACGGCTGGTATGACAACAACATTTGCAAACGCGCAATATTTACATGCCGCAAGCAATACCGGTTGTGCAAACTGTCATGGCCCCACTCTCTCTGGCAGCAGTTTTTATGGTGTGACATCATTGAT
Organism: Comamonadaceae bacterium; assembly: GCA_947373605.1. Classification (GTDB taxonomy): domain Bacteria; phylum Pseudomonadota; class Gammaproteobacteria; order Burkholderiales; family Burkholderiaceae_C; genus Allorhodoferax. Next base: position 1,919 of record CANBYM010000175.1, on the reverse strand, counting down.
CGTGATGCCCCCGACTACTGCAGGTGGGCACCTTCCGACTTCTACCACGTGTGAAAGTTGCCACGCACTAAGCAAGCCAACTGTCCTTATCCCTGCGGTTTCGCCTTATGCATTGGGCTCAAGCCTATTTAGAAACCCACCACCGAACGGGACTCAAGTTCACAGCAATATGGTGGGCAATTGCAGTTCATGCCATGAAGCGGGCAGCAGTTGGGTTGGATTGGATTTACCGCAATATTCCCTAAAACCTTCAAGCTATACAGGCCTTACTACAACCCTGTATACCGGTTTTCAAACAAGGCCATTGGGCACAGCATCGACATCGAATAACGCCGTCACAGATAACGGACACCCGGGAATTAATTCTGGTGATTGCTCGTTGTGTCACGGAGACACAAATGCGTTTGCAACACCAGGCGCACCGACGAACCATATTCCGTATAAAAACGGGGCTGCTTGCGGAGATTGCCATGTGAATTTCGGCACAGCACCGACGATCGACAAAATCCATTTAAATATTCAATCGCAATCCACTAATTGTGAGCAGTGCCACAGCACCGCCAATGCGGCGCTTTATGCATCAAGCACAACACTGAACCCCATTAAGACACCCGCAGCCAATCACATTGGAATGGGAAACCTTGGATGTGACAAGTGCCACGTTGGTTACGGCTCCGATACTCCGCAAACGCCAGTTCCATTGGGAGCCAAGTTCAGCAAATCGGCCTTTAGCCACAGCGGCATCACTACTAGCTGCGGCGATTGCCATGGTCCTAACGTTGCTTCTGGAACGTTTGATGGTGTTACGCCGAAGACTATCTCGAGTGGTGCACCCAATCATCTACCGGTTTCAAACAGTGTTAGTTGTGAAAACTGCCACGTTAACAGTATTCCGCCTTCGCCAGTCCCGCCGACCGGGTATGCCGGAAGTCCTTCGTTTGCAGGTGGACAGTTCATTCACACATACATAACGAACGGTTGCGCTACTTGCCATGGCCCCAACATACAAGGCGGTGGCAACTCATTTACGGGTGTGCAAAACATTGTGGTCATGCCACCCACGACAGCAAATGGCGGACATATACCAACCACCATTACCACTTGCGAGACGTGTCATGCTGGAAGCATTCCAACGGGATTACTTTCCGTCACCGCAAGCCATGTCATGCCAGGTAGCGGTTTTGCAAATTCGCCACCAGACTCGTCTACTGTGCATACAGGAGTCACTGGTGGATGCGACAGCTGTCATTCGGCAAATAATGCCTGGCTCGGAATGCTCCCCGCGTATCCTCGCAACCTCACGAGCCTAAATACGTCGAACCCTGCACAGCTCTATACTGGCTTCCATACGCGCCCGGGCGTGGTTACGACCTACTCAATGTACGATCAAGGGCACCCGAATTCGCCAGCTGATTGTTCAAAATGTCACGGTGATTTTGCGGCCTTTGGGCAGCCGAGTAAGCCAGCAAACCACATTCCATATGCCGCTAACGCAGCTTGCAGTTCATGCCATGTGGATTGGAACCTGACACCAACGACTGCAGCAATTCATACCTATTTGCCTTCAGGTGCCACTAACTGTGCTCAATGTCACAGTGACCCGAATGCAACGACCTACAGCGTTGGAGCAACCAAGCCTATAGTGAAGCCCGCAAGCAATCACATTTATATGCGCGGGCTGGGTTGTGAGAGTTGCCACGTGGGTCAGAATTCCAGCGTAACTGCAATACCTTTTTCTGGGACTCCAACATTCGGAGGTTCTGCGTTTAGTCATAGCGGTATGACTACAGGCTGCGCTGATTGCCATGGGCAGGGCATTAACAATCAAACTTTCCAAGGCATTAACACCATTGTCGTAATGCCGCCGTCTACTACGCCAGGCAATACCAGCCACCTTCCAACTTCCACGACCTGCGAAA
>CANBYM010000174.1 GCA_947373605.1 Comamonadaceae bacterium | reverse complement strand
TTCAGCCAGGGCGCGGTCTTTGCGTAGCAACTCGCGTTCAAGTTCTTTGATACGTTTGCGGTCTTTGATTGTGACTTGGGGACTTGCGCGTGAACCCTGAGAATCTGCCAGTGCGGTGGTGGCGCTGGCACACCACTGCTCCAACTCAGTTGGGTAGATGCCGTGTTCCCGGCACCATGCGCTCTTGTCAACCTCAGACAGGGCTGCGGTGGTGATCACGGCCTGTAGTTTCGCCGGCGCAGTCCATGCCCGCCCTCGGGCGGGCATGGACTGGACATTCTCTCTCCAGCGCTCCATCGTATTAACCGTAATGCCAACCTCCTTGCATACCTTCTCCAGTGTTGCGCTCTCAGGTGGTAACAGACGAGCTACTGCTCGGTCCTTGAATGATTGTCCGAAACGTGCCAATTGATTCCTTCATCGCCGCCCCCGTGTTCTTGAGTTCTAAGAAGGCGACATCTATTGTGACGCGGGGGGCTACGATGTCTGGGGAATGGCTTTCTTTCAAGCGGTCCCATTTCTGGCTGCTAAATACGTCAAAGTCCAGCGTGTCAAAGGTATGCAAGTTTTGCTCAACCGCGGCTGCCTGCTTTTCCGGCTTGGGTGCCGGGGTATCGGGCTTTTCCGCCGGAGTTTGGGCAAGAACCAGGCTGCTGATCGAAAGTGCTGCAATAGCAACGAGTGACTTGATGGGGGTGCGCTTCATACGTGTCCTTGGGTTATGCGCCCGTCCCGATCCAAGGCTACGGACGCCTCTCCAATGTCTACTTGCCCACTTTTCATGTCGGTGCGTCAGGAAACAAGGGTAACTGCGGACGGGGTGGCACTCCCGTGCGGAGATATAGTGCTGCAACTAGATCAACTGCGCAGGTATGAAAACAACGCTGAACCCGGTTCGATTGCTGGCAGAAGTGCTGCTCATTGTGGCGATTGCCGAGGGCGCGGTAATGATCATGCTACCGGTGCTGGCGCCCAATGCCAGCACGGCCAATGGGGCAATGCTCGACGTTGGCATGGTGCTGATGTTGTGTACGCCGTTGGTGTATTGGCGCTTGACTTCAGCCATACGCGGATTTCAAAAATCATTTGCGATACGCCAGGAACTTGAAAGCGCAAGCCGTCCAGTACTGGCGCTGGTGGTAATGACGCAGATTATGGGCTTGTTGATTACTGCCACCAGTGTCTGGTGGGAGCGTGAAAGTCTGGACATTGTCGCCAACACCCGCTTTGACCTGGGTGCTGACCGCACGCAGGCAGAAATTGTGCGGCGGCTCAATCAGTCATTAGCCGGACTTAAAGGCGCACGTGGAGCCATAGCGGCCAATCCGAATTTCAAACGTAATGAATTCCGGGCTTATGTCCAGTCGCGTGACTTGCCGGTTGAATTTGCCGGCATCCGTGGCTTTGGCTTTATCGCGCGCGTGCAGCGCGCAGCTTTGAATAACTTTATCTCCGCAGAGCGCCGCGATGGGTCGCCTGCCTATCAGGTGCAAACTAAAGGGGACTTCCCCGATTTGTATGTCGTCAAATACATCGAGCCACTGGCTAGCAACGCGGCCGCATTGGGCTTCGACTTGGGTCAGGAGTCCTTGCGACGCAATGCCGTAACGTACGCCATCGACACCGGGCAACCCACCTTGCTGGGTGGGATTGAGCTACTGCAAGACGCCAAGAAATCTCCGGGCTTTATCTATTTTCTGCCGGTTTACCGCCAGGGCACTAATCCACAAACCGTGACAAATCGCAGGCGCGATTTGCTGGGTCTGCTCTATGCGCCTATTGTTGCCAACGAACTGCTGGGCTCGGTCGCAACCGTTACCGATAACACGGTTGATTTTGAATTGTTTGACGGCACTGAAGCCGATGCCAACAAACTGATATTCGATGCGGATGGAGTTTTGTCGATCCCTAAGCGCGGCGAAAAAGCCACAGAAGTACGCAGGCACATCACCGAGCGCACCTTTGAAGTGGGTAGCAAGATACTGACGATGCGTGCGACCAGCAGCGCGCGATTTGAGGCAGCGCAGGACCGGTCCAGCCTGATCATCATCGGCGCCGGCGGCGCGCTCGTGAGTCTGTTGATTGCTGTAACGGTCGGCTTGCTCGCATCGGGGCGGCAGCGGGCCCGCGCATTGGCGGCTTCAATGACGGCGGAGCTTGACCGCATGGCGCAAGTCGTACAGCACACCGGCAACGCCGTCACCATCATGGACCGCAATATGCGCATATTGTGGGTGAATCGGGGGTTTGTGGATATTACCGGCTACAGCTTTGATGAAGCCAAGGAAAAAACTCCGTCAGAACTATTGGGTTCCGGTAAAAGCGACCCTGCATCGATACAAGCACTCATTAATGGTGCGATTCATGGTGCTGCCTGCCGCGTGGAGTTGATTAACCGGGCTAAGAGTGGCCGCGAATATTGGGCGGATACCGAAGTGCAACCCATGCGCGACAAGCAGGGTGCATTGATCGGCTTTATGGAGATCGGGACGGATGTCACCGCGCAAAAGGAAATTCAGCGCCAGTTGGAAGTCGCTATCCGGGACTCGCGCGCCTTGCTGGACACCGTGGAAATTCACGCGATCGTCTCTATTACTGATGCGTCCGGGGTCATCATGCAAGCCAATGATGCCTTTTTAGAAATCAGCCGCTACAGCCGGGAAGAGTTGGTCGGGAGCAACCACAACATTGTCAATTCTGCAGTCCATCCACTGGCGTTCTGGCAAGAGTTCTGGGGCACCATCAGCAGTGGGAAACCTTGGCGCGGGGAGATTTGCAACAAGGCCAAGGACGGCACGCTCTACTGGGTTGACAGCATGATTGCGCCTTTCGCCGGTAGCAACGGCGTTATTGAAAAATACATTTCTATTCGCACGGACATTTCCGCGCGCAAACGGGCTGAAAATGCGCTCAGCCTGAGCAATGCGCTTATGGAGGAATCCCAATCCGTCGCGAAGGTAGGAGGGTGGGAGCTGAATCTGCTAACAGGGCACCTGTACTGGACGCAGGAAACCTACCGCATTCACGAAATCAGCCCGCAGGAGTTCAATCCGACCGTTGACGCAGGCTTGCACTTCTATTTGCCCGAGTCCCGGGAGCGCATCAGTAAAGCGCTGGACGCGGCAGTGAAATTCGGTGCGGGCTATGACCTCGAACTGGAGACACTCACCACCAAAGGGCAACGCATCGACGTTCGCACCACAGCCACTGCCACTTGGGAAGGGGGCAAAGTGGTGCGGCTTAGCGGCATCTTCCAGGACATTACCGAGCGCAAACAGTACGAGCGAACTTTGCAGGAAGCGCTTGACAAGGCCGAAATTGCCACCCGAAGCAAAGCGCAGTTTTTGGCCAATATGAGCCATGAAATACGCACTCCAATGAACGCCATCTTGGGCCTGCTCAGATTGCTGCAAAAAACGGAGTTGAACCAGCGGCAACTGGACTATGCGGAAAAAACCGAGAGTGCCGCCAAATCCCTGCTCGGTCTGATCAACGACATTCTGGATTTTTCCAAGATTGAGGCCAGCAAGATGACACTGGACCCGCAAGCCTTTTGCATTGAAGAGGTGCTGCGCAATTTGTCAGTCATTCTTTCGGGCAACTTGCCGGCAAAGGCGGTGCAGATATTGTTTGATGTCGATGTAGCCATTCCGGAAGTGCTTGTCGGTGACGCGATGCGATTGCAGCAGGTGCTGGTCAATCTGGGAGGTAACGCCATCAAATTCACAGCGGAAGGTGAAGTGGTGATATCGGTGCATTTGGTGGAACGGCACGATGGCCTTGCCACACTGAAGTTTGCCGTGCGCGATACCGGAATCGGCATTGCACCGGAAAATCAGGCGCACATATTTACCGGGTTCTCACAGGCTGAAGCCTCCACCACACGCAAGTTTGGCGGTACCGGTCTGGGGCTGGCGATCAGCCAACGCTTTGTTGAGCTGATGGGTGGCACGCTGACATTGGAAAGTGAATTGGGGCGAGGCAGCGTTTTTTCGTTTCTGTTGCCAATGCAAGTGGTGACCGACATTCCGGCGGAACTCGTCCAATCTGCCCGCGATGTGCCCGCTGGAAAAAAAGTGTTGGTGGTCGATGCCAATCCGGTGGCGCGGGGGCTCGCCGCTGCCGCTGTCCAATCCTGGGGCTGGCAGGTCGAATGTGCGGCAAGCGGCGCTGAAGCGCTGGCACTGATGGCGTCACATGCTGCAAACGGCACGCAAACCGATGCGTTGTTTGACGTAATTTTTGTGGACTCACGCCTGTGCGATAGGGATGGGTGGAAGGTCGCTGCCAATGTGCGGCAGATTCATACGCAGCGTCACTTGACGCAGCCAACCATCGTGATGATTGCGGTCAGTCGGCGCGATGCAATTGATCCGAGTGCTTATGAAGGCCGGCCTCTTTTCAACGGGGTTTTGGTCAAGCCCGTCACCCCCGGCATGCTGCTGGACGCAGCGCTGCAAATTGATGCTGCGAGCCCTAATGGGGCCATGGCGCAAGCGCGCGGCACGCGCTTGCGCCGACTGCAGCATATGCACGTGCTGGTCGTGGAGGACAATCTGCTCAATCAGCAAATTGCGGAAGAATTGCTGGCCTCAGAAGGTGCTGTAGTGTCTTTGGCAGCCAATGGGCAATTGGGCGTGGACGCTATTGCAGCGGCCATTGGAAAGCGCCAGTTTGATGCAGTGTTGATGGACATTCAAATGCCGGTAATGGATGGCTATGCAGCGACCAGTCAGGTGAGAAATACTTTGCATCTCAAAGACCTCGCCATCATTGCAATGACTGCGAACGCGATGGACTCCGATCGGGAAGATTGCATCGCCGCGGGCATGAATGCGCATATCGGCAAACCATTTGATCTGGATAATTTGGTGCAAACGCTGCTGGAAGTATCCGGCTTTCAACCCGAGTCGGACCCGATCCATTTGCCGCAAGCCAGCGCCGGTAATTTGCAGCAAGCGCCTGAGACGGAAATCGCAGATCTGAACGTCGATGCCGCACTGAATCGCATGGGCGGGCTATCGACCTTGTATGTTCGTGCGGCGCGCGCGTTTATTCAAACGCTGCCAGAACAGATCGATGCTATCGTAAACGAGGTCGAATCCGGAGGGGTTCAATCCGCAGTGCTAGCTCACACCCTTAAAGGAATTTCCGCCACACTGGGCGCAGATTCCTTGGCACAAGTTGCGGCGCAAATTGAACGGCTGGCTAAAAAAGGCGAATTTGGCGCGCAGATCAAACAGCCGTTGGAGCGCTTGCGCAAAACGGCCGGTCGGGCGGGAATTGCACTTGCTGCAGCGGCTGATCGCCTGGAGGGTGTCGGTGCCGACACCAAACCTGCTGATTTGGACGCTTTGAATGCCCTGAACACGCTGATTCGTTTGCTGGAGAACGAAGATCTTGCTGCCTTGGAGTATTACGCCCGGGTCAAGTCGCGGTTTGACGGCATTTCGCAAGCGGCTCTGGATAGATTGGAAAAAGCACTTCAAGACCTGGATCTCAATGCCGCATTGGTGGTATGCCGAGGGCTTCATGCCCGGTAGCAGCCAATATTCACTCGGAAAGAACTGTTGGAGCTTATCAACTGGCGCGTTGCTTCGACTCGCAAGCCTGTTGCTGCTTGTGGGGCTTCTAGCCAGTTCTGCCGTTCAGGCCCAAACTGAGGAAATTGACGAAACTTTTCACTCTCTGAGCGCTGCCAAGGTGCAGCAGTTGCGCGCCCAGTTGGAAGCTCCCTTTCCCGCAGGCCTATCGGGTTCGCCCTTGGATGACATTATTTGGGAGCGCGTGGCTGCAGCGAAGTTGCTGGGCGACGAAAAGAAGCATGAGGAAATATTGCGCGAAGCCATCAAGCTGCAGCCCAATGCCAGTTTGAAGCATAACCTTGGCTTACTTTTGAGTAACCAGGGACGATCAGAGGAAGGCATTGCTTTGCTGCGACAAGCCATTGCAGAGGGGCGTCCAGCGGAAAAGGCTCTCAGCACAGCCATGCTTACCTGTGAACTTTTTCGAATTAACAAAGACGAGGAAGCCCGCCAGGCGGCGCGTGACGTAGGTTTCAGGATTTCCGAGGCGCGCCCAAAAGAATATGCAGCGCGTATCAAGCTCATTGATGCAGCCTCTAAAAGGGACGGCTGCATGTCGAATTTGGAAGAGCGGGTGGGGCACTACCCGCAGGCCATAGAGTTTGCCAAATCTGCGGAGCATTGGGCGCGTGCGGCCTTACCCCTGTACCAGCAAGCGCCCAATGCCACTATGCAAACTTTGATATTGGGCGAAGTCGCCACCGCGCTGAATCAGGAAGTCCGAGCTTATATTGCAGCAGACCGATTGCAGGATGCAGAAACCGCCCTGCGCGCCTATCTGCAATTCAGCAATGAATACCAGCTGGACACCCGGTTTCAGGCGGTTCTGAATATGACCGGTTCCAAGCTGCGCTATGCACAACGTGAATTTTCCAAGGCGGAACAATTCGCCAAAAAGTCGGACGAACTGTTTGCATCCATGGGCCTGGACACCGCAAGCGCGCAGCGCACTGGTGCAACAGCCAATTTGCTGTCCGCATTGGTAGGACAAAAAAGATGGTCTGAAGGGATGGCATTGCTTGATACGGCCGATTCTCTCAACAGCGGGGGAAACGCGCCAGCGGCAACAATGCGGTTTGCGCAAGACAGGGGTCTTGTTTATTTGCATCGTCAACTTTATAAAGAGGCGGCAAAGGTATTTGAGTTCGATGCCGCACGCAACAAGAAGCTTTATGGCGACACACACTTTTTAACCGCCCAGAGCACAGGACTTCAGGGCGCGGCCCTTTGGCGCAGTGGCTTACCGGAAAATAAAACACGCGGCTTTGCATTGCTGAAGTCTGCGGTGCGCGACTTTATGGCGCCGACCAATTCGGACTTTGGCGAAGCGATCGGGATTCGCAAGGAAATACGCACCATCGTGTTTGACGCCTATCTGGGCGCAGCGTCTAGTGGCTCGATCGAAGAGGCCGTTGCGGCGCTGGGCCCTGCAGACTGGGCGCGTGGTGGTGTGGTGAATGACGCACTGAATGATGCGGCAGTGCGATCCGCCGCCAATACGCCGGTGATGGCCGACATAGTGCGCCGTGAGCAGGATGCAAAAAATGAAATTACCGGCCTGCGTCGGTATCTGGCAGGCGAAATCGGTGGGGCTAAGCCTGCGCTACCGCAGGTTGCGGCGCAAATGCGTGAGCGCATCGCCGCGTTGGAGGTCGAGCGCGCCAAACTGCAATCGGAAGTGAAAGCCAAGTTTCCGGATTACGACCGGTTGATTCATCCCGGCGCGACCGATGCCAAAGATATCGGGCGCCAACTTTCCGCAGACCAGGCACTGGTGTTGTTGTTGCCCGGCGCCGACGCTGTGTACGTATGGGGCATTGCCAATGACCGCCCGCCTTTGTTTGTGCGTGCCGCGCTGGATGAAGGCGCTGTGACGGCCATCGTTAAAAAATTGAGAGTGCAACTGGACTTTGGTAGTTCGGCCTTGGCCGGAAAAAAGTTTGACAGCGTCAGCGCCTTTACCCTTTATGACAAGCTGCTGGCGCCGCTGGAACCGGTTATCCAGGGGAAAAGCCAACTCGTTGTGGCGGCCGGCGGAGCTCTAAGTCAACTGCCTTTTTCGCTCTTGCAAACTGCGGCAGGCGCTGGCTTTGACACCGGTGCGCCCTGGTTGATTAAACGCCAGAGCGTGACACAAGTGCCAAGCCTTTCCGGCTGGTTGTCCATCAAGGCAATGGCAAGCGCCAAACCGGCGGCACAGGCCTTTGCGGGCTGGGGCGATCCGGTATTTAATGCCCAAGCCCCGGTGACCGATGCGTTGAACCCGCCCGACGGTAGCGTGGCAGG
>CANBYM010000173.1 GCA_947373605.1 Comamonadaceae bacterium | reverse complement strand
ATCTTGTCGTTTATCGTGTGGGCGCACCACATGTTTACATCAGGTATGCCGGTCACGGGTCAGTTGTTCTTTATGTACGCAACCATGCTGATTGCCGTACCCACTGCCGTAAAGATATTTAACTGGATCGCTACCATGTGGCAGGGTTCGATGACCTTTGAGACGCCTATGCTGTTTGCAGTTGGCTTCATCTTTGTGTTCACTATGGGCGGCTTTACAGGTTTGATTCTGGCAATGGCTCCCATTGATATTCAGATTCATGACACCTACTACGTGGTGGCACACTTCCACTACGTGCTGGTGGCCGGTTCCCTGTATGCCATGTTTGCCGGTTATTACTACTGGTCCCCCAAGTGGACTGGAGTGATGTACAACGAAACCCGCGGCAAGATTCATTTCTGGTGGTCGCTGATTTCCTTCAATGTGACATTCTTCCCGATGCACTTTTTGGGACTGGCCGGCATGCCCCGTCGTTATGCGGATTACCCCATGCAGTTTGCCGACTTCAACGCGGTTGCTTCAGTGGGAGCATTTGCATTCGGTTTTGCACAGGTGTATTTCATATTCTTTGTCGTCGTGCCGACCATGATGGGCAAGGGTGAAAAAGCACCTCAAAAACCTTGGGAAGCAGCAGAAGGTTTGGAGTGGGAAGTGCCGTCTCCGGCGCCATTCCACACCTATGAAAATCCGCCCAAGCTTGACATTACTGCTACCAAAGTGATCGGCTGAAATGGCACTGACTCCTGAGCAAAAGAAGTCCAACGTCAGAACCGGGCTGATTCTGGCCTCGGTGGCGTTGGTTTTCTTTGTTGGCTTTATGGCCAAGGCGATTTTGCTTGGCAACTGAACCGATGCGAGCCCAAAGCCTTAACCGTGCCATGTTGACCAAACTCGGTGTTGTCACCGTTGTGATGTTTGCGTTTGGTTACGGCTTGGTGCCCTTGTATCGCACCTTGTGTGAAGTTACCGGCATCAATATATTGGCCTTGAGTGAACAAGTTGTGCCTGGTACTAAGACCAAAGTACCCGCAAATACACAGATAGATGCGTCGCGGGTCATCACGGTGGAGTTTGATGCCAATTCACGCGGACCATGGGACTTCAAGCCTGCACAGCGCTCGGTGCAGGTGCATCCCGGTGAATTAACCACCGTGATGTATGAGTTTCAAAATATTCAGAACCGTCGTATGTCCGCGCAGGCTATCCCCAGTTATGCGCCCATGGAAGCGCAGGCACACTTCAACAAGGTGGAATGTTTTTGCTTTAACCAGTACACGTTGGAGCCGGGTGAAAAAAAGGTGTGGCCAGTGGCTTTTGTGATTGATCCCAAGCTTTCTAAGGACGTGAAGACTATTACTTTGTCCTACACTTTTTTTGAAGTGGGCGGCAAAGTACCGCAGGCACCTGTTGCGGCAATCGATGACGTTAAGCTGAAGCTGGGCGTGTAATGGCAGACGCACCGCAAGACAAAACCACCAGCGTATCGCTGTTGCAAAGTTTGAAGTTTGTTGCATGGTCGTTTGTGGGAATCCGCAGTAAAAAGGGTTACCAAGAAGACCTGAGTAAGGTTAACCCCATCCATTTAGTGATGGTGGGATTGGTCAGCGCTTTGGTCATTGTGATCGGGCTGATCGGGTTGGTGAATTGGGTAGTAGCTAAATAAGTATTTCGAAGGAATGGAGCTGATATGAGTTCGACAACACACGGATCAACCCCGTACTATTTTGTTCCCGGTCCGTCACGGCATCCGGTTATGGCCGCAACCGGTCTATTCTTCGTCATCTTGGGTGCTGGCCAGTGGGTCAATGGCGTGCAATGGGGGATGTATTCCCTGTTGGCAGGTCTGGCCGGCTGGCTGTTCGTGTTGTTTCAATGGTTTAGCGAAGCCGTATCGGAAAGCCAAGGTGGCCAATACGGACGCAAGATTGACCTGTCGTTCCGTTGGAGCATGAGCTGGTTCATCTTCTCTGAGGTGATGTTCTTCGGCGCATTCTTCTCGGCATTGTGGTGGGGGCGTGCGCACTCCGTCCCTGAGCTGGGCAATTTGGCGAATGGCATGCTTTGGCCCGGCTTCAAAGCCGTTTGGCCTAGCCTTGCTGCAGGCGCAACTGCGTCACCCGCCGGGACTGTGGAGCCCTTTACGACCATGGGGCCGTGGCCACTGCCTACCATCAACACTGCTTTGCTCTTGACTTCAGGTGTTACCTTGACGATTGCGCATCACGCACTGATTGCCGGCAATCGGGCCCGTACCATAGCATTTATGTGGGCCACCGTATTGTTGGGTGCAACCTTCCTGTGTGTTCAAGGTTTTGAGTACCACCATGCCTACACCGAGTTGAATCTGAAGCTGAGCTCAGGTATTTTTGGCTCAACATTCTTCATGCTGACTGGATTTCACGGCTTTCACGTTTTTGTCGGGATGTTGATGCTGTTGTTCATCACATTGCGCTTGCAAAAGGGACACTTCACATCAGAAAAGCATTTCGGTTTTGAAGGTGCAGCCTGGTACTGGCATTTTGTTGACGTGGTGTGGCTTGGCTTGTACATCTTGGTTTACTGGCTATAAACCACAGAGCGCACACAAGAAAGGCACCCTAGGCGGTGCCTTTTTGATTCGTGGGTTTATGTTGACAGCATTTCATTGGCCGGGTGCGATGCCTGTAGGGTGTATCCAGCCCAATTGCCATGACACCAGAATGCAAACAAACAGCAATACAGAAAAACCTACGCGAAACGCCAAGGCGCGCGCCATGCGCTTGGACTTCTGGTTGGCATCGGCTTCTTGTCCGCCCTTAAGCATAAAAAACAAGGCCGCTGCCAAGCTGCTGAAAATGGCTAAGAATGCAAGTGCGACTAAATATGACATGGTCAGGATTATCCAGTGAATGCACGGACTAGGTGGTGGATGCTCACAATTGCCGTGTTTTTGGCATGTACAGCAACAGTGTCACTTGGACTGTGGCAGTTGTCACGGGCAGCCCAAAAGAATGCGATAAGTGACTCGATCGCGCAGCGCGAGGCGGGGATGCTCATAAGCAATAGCACGCTCATTGAATCAAGTGATCCGGCCGTTTTGCAATATAAACCGGCGGCGCTCACGGGCGAGTGGTTGGCGGATCGCACTGTTTTTCTGGATAACCGCCAGATGCATGACCGCGTAGGCTTTTATGTCATCACGCCCTTGCGTATGTCGTCTGGCAAAGTCATTTTGGTTTACAGGGGCTGGGTTGCACGCAATTTTCTGGATCGAACGGCATTGCCCGGTCTTCCTTTGAGGACCGGCGTGGTGACGGTACAGGGACGTATTGCCCCTGCGCCCGGCAAGCTTTACGAGCCGGGGACGCCCTTGCCAACCACGATACGGCAAAATCTCGACATTGCGTTATTCAGCGCTGAGACAAGCCTTCCCATCCTTCCCTTAGTGCTGATGCAATCCGGCGATGATGGTGACGGCTTGCTGCGTGAATGGCCAGTCATCAACACGGGCGTCGAAAAGCACTATGGCTACGCCGCGCAATGGTTTGCTATCGCAGCGCTGATTGCGGGGCTCTACTGCTGGTTTCAATTACTCCAACCCTATTTACGTCGTATCAAGGAATCTGCTACCCATGACCAGTGAACGCTCCAACGACGACCACCCATTGGGTATGACAGTGCATTCCATGCCAACGCCTCAACTGCTTGTTACCGACGCGGTCGTGCGCACGCGCTTGGGTCGCTGGAAAATGCTAGTGGTAATGTTGATATGTGCCGCCCCGGTGGTCGCGTCGTACACCATGTATTACGTGGTGCGCCCTGAAGGCCGGCGTAATTTCGGGGAACTGATTGAACCGCAACGCCCCATTCCCCCCATTGCCGCAACCGATATTCAGGGCGGTAAAGTTAACTTGCAATCGCTAAAAGACCAGTGGCTACTCATCAGTGTTTCCAGCGGGGCATGTGACCCAGCATGTACAAACCGGCTCTACTTTCAACGCCAGTTGCGCGAAGGTTTAGGGGCAGAGAAAGACCGCCTGGACTGGGTCTGGCTTATTACAGATGATGCACCTATTCCCGAAGCCTTTAAGCCTGGACTTAAGGGTGCCACCGTGCTGCGCGTGTCGCCTCAAGAACTTGATAAATGGTTGGAACCTCAGGCGGGTCACGCCTTGAATGAGCACCTCTATGTAGTCGACCCCATGGGCAATTGGATGATGCGATTTCCACCCGGCATTTCACTGGATAACGCGCCGAAGCACAAACGTGACCTTGAGCGCCTGATGCGCGCTTCTGCGGGTTGGGACAAAGCTGGGCGCTGATACAACTATGCAAACGTCGCTCATTGATTTGTCGCCCGCGATCTCGGTGATGGTCGCCGGATTGCTGCTGGCAGTTGGTCCCTTAGCCTGGGTAATGTTTCGAAAACGCAGTACGGGACCGTTGGCGCGCTTTCACGCGATTGCTATGCTGACGTTGTTTTTGACGTTCGACCTTGTGATGTTCGGGGCGTTTACGCGCTTGACGGACAGCGGGCTGGGTTGTCCGGATTGGCCAGGTTGCTACGGCCAAAGCACGCCGGTCGCGGCGCACGCCGATATCGCGGCTGCACAAGCTCAGCAGCCCACGGGGCCGGTCACCCATGGCAAAGCGTGGATTGAAATGGTGCACCGCTATTTGGCTACTGGGGTGGGCGTGCTCATAATTGTGCTGACACTCAGTGCATGGCGCCTGCGATGGACAGCAGAACAAAACCTTTTGAATCCGTGGTTACCCAGCACCATTCTGATTTGGGTTTGCCTGCAGGGCGCATTCGGCGCACTTACGGTAACCATGAAGCTTTTTCCCGCTATCGTAAGTTTGCATTTGTTAGGTGGTTACACACTACTCGCACTGCTGGTCTGGCAAGCAATACGTTCCGGTCAGGCCAATGGAGCGTACAAGCCGCTTCATGCGATCGCGCGCACAACTTGGTTAGCCATTTGGGCTGCACTTGCGCTGCTGATTTTTCAAGCGGCATCCGGTGCATGGGTGAGCACCAACTATGCTGTGCTGGCCTGCACGGACTTCCCGCAATGTCAGGGGCAATGGCTGCCACCAATGGACATGCAGGGGTTTGAGTTCTGGCGCCCCCTGGGTATGAATTCCCTTGGTGAGCCTATAAGTTTTCAGGCGATGACAGCCATCCACTGGCTGCACCGTAGCCTTGCCATGCTGACTGCAACACTGCTGGGGCTGCTGGCATGGCATTGCAGCCGATCTCCCGTCTTACAACGGCACGGGCGTGCACTCGGCGTGTTGATTGGACTGCAGTTGCTCACAGGTCTTAGTAATGTTGTGCTGGGTTGGCCGATACTCGCTGCCGTACTGCATACCGGCGGGGCCGGTGCGATGATTGCAGTGCTAGTCTGGGTGCTGGCTTCCACAAGACCTTATGCACAAAAGGCCACAGACAGCACCATGCAACACGATACACGGCACTTGCAACCGGAATACTCTGAATGACCGCTACCGCCCAATTGCCGACTCTTTCCGTGCTGCGTCAGTTTCACGCACTTACCAAGCCGCGTGTCATTCAGCTTATCGTGTTTTGCGCGCTCATTGGCATGGTGATGGCGGTGCCGGGCATGCCCACCTTGGCACAGGTCACATTGGCAGCCATTGCTTGCGCGGGTATATATTTGGTTGCCGGTGCCGCTGCGGCGTTTAACTGCATTGTCGAAAAGGCCATTGATGCCAAGATGAAGCGAACTTCCTGGCGCCCCACTGCGCGGGGTGAACTCAGCGACGCCCAAACGCTTATTTTTTCGGGGGTTTTGTGCATATTGGGTTCAGGCATCTTGTACCTTTGGGTCAATTCCTTGACCATGTGGCTGACATTTGCCACCTTTGTCGGCTACGCGATCATTTACACCGTGGTGCTTAAACCGCTTACGCCGCAAAACATTGTTATCGGCGGTGCCTCAGGCGCCATGCCACCGGTTTTGGGTTGGGCCGCCATGACGGGCGATGTGGGGCCGGAGGCCGCCATCTTGTTTTTGATCATCTTTCTGTGGACGCCGCCGCATTTCTGGGCCCTAGCGCTGTACCGGGTGGAGGACTATCGCAAGTCCGGCTTACCCATGTTGCCGGTGACCCACGGTAGCGAGTTCACACGCTTGCAGATATTGCTCTACACCATCATCTTGTTTGCAGCCTGCCTGCTGCCGTTTGTATACGGCATGAGCCGCTGGTTGTACCTTGCAGTTGCAGTGGGATTGAGTATCGGGTTTTGCTGGTACGGTTGGCGACTACTGCGCAATTATTCCGATGACTTGGCCCGTAAGACTTTCCGTTACTCACTCATTCACTTAAGCGTCCTGTTTGCCGCACTTCTGGTAGACCACTATGTTTTCTGAAACCTCAGTTTCCAAGCGCACCGCCCTTCGCTGGCTTTCGGCCAGTGCAGCGACCCTCGCAACGATACCTTTGTTGAGCGCCTGCTCGGACAAAAAGCCCGCGTTTTCAAGCATCGATGTGACTGACGCTCCCTATGCACGCAGTTTCGCGCTCAAGGACCACAACGGGCTGTTGCGTCAGCTAAGCGACTTTAAAGGCAAGGTGGTGGTGGTGTTTTTTGGTTACACCCAGTGTCCTGATGTCTGTCCGACTACGATGGTTGAGCTCACGGAGATCAAAAAGTCGTTGGGCAAAGACGGCGAACGCATACAGGCCATATTCGTAACGGTAGACCCGGCGCGCGACACCCCGCAAGTGCTCAAAGCCTATATGGAAAATTTCGATCCCAGCTTTCTGGCATTGATTCCAACGCCTGAGGAACTGCCCTTGGTGACCAAGGAATTCAAGGTTTACTACAACAAAGTTGATGGCAAAACGCCCACGAGTTACACCATGGACCACTCGGCGTTTAATTACATCTATGACACCAAAGGCAAGTTGCGGCTGTTCAGCAATTACGGCAGTGACAGCAAGCTACTGACCAACGACATTGCGCTGCTATTGAAAGAGCATGCATAAAAAAACAGGGCATTGTGGCCCTGTTCTTTTGGGGTGAAATAGCGCTTCTTATTAAGCGTAAGCTGCTAATGCCGTTTTCATTTTCTTCATAGCTGCCGCTTCGATCTGGCGAATCCGCTCGGCGCTTACGCCGTATTCAGCAGCCAGGTCATGTAGCGTCATGCCGCCCGAATTATCGTCGTTCACCTGGAGCCAGCGCTGTTCAACAATACGACGGCTTCGTGCATCCAGACTCTCCAGTGCAGTGGCAATACCGTCGGTGGCCAGCACATCGCGCTGGTGCGCCTCCAGCATGGCGATGGGTTCGTGGTTGGTGTCAGTCAGGTAGGCAATCGGCCCGAAAGCGTCTTCACCGTCATCAGAGGGACTCGGGTCCAGCAACACGTCGCCACCGGAAAGGCGAGTCTCCATTTCAATCACTTCTTCTGGCTTGACTTTGAGTTCACGCGCCATAGCGTCAATCTGCTCAGGGTTCAATGTTTCGCGGTGTGTGCCGGCGTCCGCTGCAGCATCGTCACTCTTGTAGCGCTGCTTCATGGAACGCAGGTTGAAAAACAGTTTGCGCTGCGCCTTGGTCGTGGCCACTTTGACCATGCGCCAGTTCTTCAAAATATATTCATGGATCTCGGCCTTGATCCAATGCATTGCGTAGCTCACCAGGCGCACACCCTGGTCCGGATCGAAGCGTTTTACAGCCTTCATCAGGCCCACATTGCCCTCTTGAATCAGGTCGCCGTGGGGCAGACCGTAACCCAAGTATTGGCGCGAAACTGAAACCACCAAACGTAAGTGAGAGAGCACTAACTTACCGGCAGCCTCAAGATCGTTGTCATTTTTAAATTTGCGAGAAAATTCCTGCTCTTCTTCCAGTGTGAGCATGGGAAGGCGGTTCGCAGCCGAAATATAGGCATCCAGATTACCCAGCGGGGGTACCAGAGACCATGGATTAGCAATAGCCAATGTGGCAGGGCTTGCGGCAATTAAGGTGG
>CANBYM010000172.1 GCA_947373605.1 Comamonadaceae bacterium | reverse complement strand
CCTGTTGCCCCCCCATCGGAACACCATGCCATAGGCATTGAAGCCACGGCCGAGCTGGACCTGCCCCATCAGCGCTTTTCGCCCAAAGTGGAACACGCCTTTGATGTGCTGCTGGCGCTCGTCTTGTTTTTGGAGTTGGGCCTGCTGTTTGGTAACACCGCTATGCGCGGCATGTTCAACACGTCGCTGGTCTGGGCCAATGAAGTGGCCGAATATGCATTGACCAGCCTGGCCTTTATCGGTGGCGCTGTGGCCTACCACCGCGGCCTGCATCTGGTCGTTCGTTTTGGTATCGACAAGTTGCCCGAACGCTTGCGCGAGTATGTGGAATGTGCACGCCACTATTTTGTGATCGCCGTGGCCATCATCGGCCTGCGCTACGCGATGCCCATGTGGACCGACTCGTGGAACAACCTGACCGTGGTGCTGCAAGTGCCCAAGTCGTTCACCTTGCTGCCTTTCTTTATCGGCATGGCGCTGACCGTCATCTTTGCCTTGGCCGAATTGCGCCGCCACACCACGAAAGAAAACATCGTTGCTGCTGTACTGGTGGGCACGCTTACGCTGGCCTGGTATCTGGCCCAGTATTTCACCGGCCCTTGGATCGGTACCGCCGGTATCGGCATTGCCTTGTTGGTCCTGCTGTTCCTGGTGTTTGCCGGTGTGCCCATTGCCTACGTGCTTTCTGTCACGGCCTACACCTTGCTGTACAGCGCCGGTGAAGAGCCTATGGCCGTGTCGCTGGCCATGTCCAACGGTATCAGCAGCTTTATCCTGCTGGCCGTACCCTTCTTCATCCTGGCCGGCAATGTCATGACCGACGGAGGTCTGACCAAGCCGCTGGCCGACTGGGTGACAGCCATGGTGGGGCGCCTGCAAGGCGGCTTGCTGCAAGCAGTGGTGATTGCGATGTACATCTTCTCCGGTATCTCGGGCTCCAAGATTGCTGACGTGGCTGCTGTGGGCACCACGCTTAAAGGCATGCTCAAAGAGCAGGGTTACGACGCCGGCGAGAGCGCTGCCGTGCTGGCCGCTGCAGGCATCATGGGCGAGACGATTCCGCCCAGTCTGGTGATGATGGTGCTGGCCTCCATCACGACGCTCTCGGTGGCCACCTTCTTTGTGGCCGGTGTCGTACCGGCTGCCGTGTTGGGCCTGTGCCTGATGATTCTCATCAACCGCCGCGCCAAGAAGCACAACTGGCCGCGTTGCCCTGCCATCTCCTGGCCTGACAAAGCCAAGCTCACCTTGCGTGCGCTGCCGGCTCTGGCGGTGCCCATCATCCTGATCATCGGAATCGTGGGCGGTATTGCCACCACGACCGAAGTCTCTTCAATTGCGGTGGTGTTCTCTATCGTGGTGTCGGTATTCATCTACCGCGGCATGAACCTCAAGACCTTTATCCGCACGCTGGCCGACTCCGGTGCTATGGCCGGTATGGTGCTCTTTATGGTGAGCGCAGGCAGTGCGTTTTCTTGGACGCTGGCCTTAAGCGGATTGCAAATCGTGGTGGCCGACTTTCTGGCCATGCTCGGTGGCTCGGCCTTTGCGTTCATCTCCTTCTCCATCGTGCTGATGGTGATCATGGGCTCCATTCTGGAAGGACTGCCCTCCTTGCTCATCTTCGGACCCATGCTGCTGCAACTCACCAAGGTGTATGGCGTTGACCCCATGGCCTTTGGCATTGTGCTGATCATCTCCATGGGCATCGGCACCTTCATTCCGCCCTTTGGTGTGTGCTACTTCGTGACCTGCTCGGTGATGGATACCTCGGTTGAGAAGGTCACACCGCGCTTCTTGCCCTACCTTGCCGTGCTGGTGGTGGGCCTGATTTGTATCGCCATGTTCCCCGCGATCAGTCTGGCCTTGCCGCACGCATTCAATCTACGTTAATTCCCTTTTTTGTTCCCGTTCACTTTTATAACTTTTCCAGGAGACTACCCCATGAAACCTTCCTTCAAACTGCTCGCTACTGTGGCCGCTGCAACACTGTTGTGCGGTGCTGCATCTGTTGCACAGGCTCAGAACAAAATCATTCTGAAGCTGGCGCACTCTGACTCTGTTGATATGGCGACCTCGCGTAAAGCCGTGATGGCCGATGCGTTTGCCAACGAGATCAAGGCCAAGAGCGGCGGACGTATTGAAGTGCAGGTGTTTGGCGCAGGCGCACTGGGTGGCGAGCGCGATCTGGTGGAAGGCGTCAAAAACGGTTTCATTCAAGCCGGTTTTGCCTCAGGTGTGATGGCCAATTACTTCCCCGCCGCCATGGTGACCGATATTCCATACTTATTCCCCAACGACGACGTGGCTGACAAAGTGATGGACGGCCCCTTCGGTCAAAAGCTGGCTGCCGACTTTAACGCCGCTACTGGCATGCACAATCTGTGCTTTGGTGAAGTGGGCTTTCGCAACTTCAGCAGCGGCAAAAATGCAATCCGCTCACCCAAAGACCTGGTCGGCCTGAAAATCCGCGTTCAAGAGACGCCTTTGTACGTGACCGAAATGAAGGCACTGGGCGCTCAACCCACACCAATTGCTTTCCCAGAGTTGTATACAGCCTTGCAAACAGGCGTGGTGGATGGTCAGGAAAATCCTGTGCCAACCATGATTTTTGCCAAGCTCTATGAAGTGCAAAAGCATGTGACCCTGGACGGCCACAACTACGGTATTGACTGGTTCGTAGCCAGCGACAAGTTCATCAAGTCACTCCCTGCGGATCTGCTGAAGGTCGTGAACGATGCCGCCAAAGTAGCATGTAACGCCGAGCGCAAGGCCAACCGCACCTTCACCTCCAATGGCAACAAAACACTGGCTGAAAAAGGCGTGACCGTTTACACACCGACCGCCGCTGAAATGGCGCAGTTCCGTGCCGCTGCACAACCTCCGGTGATTGAGTTTTTGAAGACCAAGATTGATCCAAAGCTCATTGACAGCATTCAAACTGCGGTCAAAGACGTAGACGGCAAGAAGTAAGCACAAGCGACCATGATCAACGGCAACACCGAAATCATTGCGCACATAGGGTTTCCGACCCATGCGTTCAAAGCACCCATGATCTACAACCCGTGGTTCAAAAAGTGTGGCGCTAACGTGAAGGTCGTGCCGTTCGGGTGCAAGCCCGAAGACTATGCCGCGTTCCTGAAAAGTCTGTTCAAGCTCAGCAACATACGCGGCGCGCTGATCACCATGCCGCACAAGGTCACTACCGTGGGCCTGCTTGATGTGGTGTCTCCCACTGCGGCCATCGCCGGTGCCTGCAACGCAGTGCGTCTGGGTGCTGACGGCCGGCTGGAAGGGGACATGTTCGACGGTGAGGGCTTTGTGCGCGGACTGATTCGCAAGGGCTGCGTGTTGCAGGGTGCGCGGGTGTTGGTCGTGGGTTGCGGTGGCGTGGGTAGCGCCATTGCTGCGTCCTTAGCTGCTGCAGGGGTTGCCGAGTTGGCCTTGTTTGATCCGCGAGATGATTCGCAGCAGGGCCTGGCGGCGCGCTTGCGACAACACTACAGCGCGCTGGTGGTCAAGACGGGTAGCAGCGATCCTGCCGGTTTTGATGTTGTGGTCAACGCCACGCCCATGGGCATGAATCAGGGCGACCCGATGCCCATGGATGTGAGTCGCCTGGAGGCGCGTACCTTTGTCGGCGAAGTGGTGATGAAGTCCGAAATGACGGCATTCCTGCAGGTTGCTAAAGAGCGGGGCTGCCGCTTTCAAATCGGTACCGACATGCTGTTTGAGCAGATCCCGGCGTACCTGGAGTACTTCGGTCTGCCCAGCACGACCGCGGACGAATTGCGCGCGGTAGCAACCTTGAGTTACTAATTCGACGTCGCCCGCAAAATAGTGCGAAAGCCCAGATGGCTGGTGGCCAGGTCATCTTCCTGGCCCTGGCGCGCACCGGGGCGGTAACGCATGCAGTAGTTGGGTGCGCACAAATACGAGCCACCTTTAATCACATGCTGGTCTGAGGTGCTGCCCGGACGAACTGCCGCTGGTGGCTGGTCCGGTGGTGTGTTGTCACGCCCGTCATGAAAGGGCAGGTAGTGGTCGCGTGTCATCTCCCACACGTTGCCGATCATGTCGAAGAGCCCGTAGCCATTGGGCGCAAAGCAACCTACCGGCGCAATGCCGGCGAAGCCATCGGTCGCATCGTTATGAACAGGAAACATGCCTTGCCAGGTGTTGGCCTGCGCAGGTTGCTGGGTATTGCCGGCCTCCGGTTTGCCGCCTCCCAATGCGGCCCATTCCCACTGCGCTTCCGAGGGAAGTTCGCGACCCTTCCAACGGGCATAAGCCTGTGCGTCTTCATTGGTGGTGGCCACAACGGGCAGCATGTCCAGACCGTCGATATCGGTACCGGGCCCGCCTGGGTGGCGCCAGTTGGCACCGGCGCGGTATTGCCACCACTGGCGCACATCGCCTCCGTGCTGCAAGTCGGTCGGCATCACGAACACCACTGCGCCAGGTTGTTGCATGGCATCGGGCAAGCCGGGGTGAAGCCGCGTATCAACAGCTCGTTCTGCCACCGTTATATAACCTGTGGCTTTGACAAATGCAGCGAACTGCCCGTTGGTGACTTCTGTCCGGTCCATCCAAAAGCCTTGTACCTGCATTGGCATGCGCGGGGCTTCCTCTGGATACACCGTGTCGCCAAAAAGGAAATTGCCTGCAGGCACCCAGACCATGCCAGGATGTGCAGATTTTGTGTCGTCCGGCAAAGGACAGCTGAGCCGCGTGGGGCGGTTAGGCGCCGCCGGTTGCAGGACAAGCCAGACAAGACAAAGGCAAAGCACCGTTGCAGCGCAAAGCAGCGTTGTCCTGGGCCATCGCCCGGTGCGCAGTCTCAAGCCTGCGCGCCTACCGGCACAAACCGGTCGCTGTTGTTGGTCAGCCATTCGCGGCTGAGGCGATCATCCTGCTGGCGCGGATGAAAGTCTTTTCGCATATAGCCTTTCCAGGCGCCATAGTTGCCCCGGAACAGGCCGTCTTTGGACAGTAGCAGGCGTGCGCCGCTGGTCCAGCTGCTCCACTTGAACAGGCTGCCGTCATGCCACAGATTTAGCACCGTCTGGCGCGTGAGTTCGTACAAAAACACCGTGCTGACATATTTAAATATTTTCACGCGCCACACATAGTTGCCGCCGGTCGCCAGGTAAATGTCGAAGGCCGTGCTGCGGTGTTCGGACTCTTCGGCAGAGTGCCACAGCCACAGCGTTTTGATGCGGTCTTCGGTCCCTTCCAGTGCTTCAGGGTGTTGCAACATCCATTCAGCAAACAGGGCAGTCAGGTGTTCCGTGGCGGCCGTAGCACCAACGTGCACACGCACTTCGCGGTGTGCATTTTTTTCGGTGCGGCGTGCGGCGCGTGGTTCTATCCGGTTGCTGAAACCCATGGTTTGCAAATGTCCGTTGAACAATGCATGAATGCGCCGGTGGGTGGCCTCCTGACCGATAAAGCCCTGCACTTCGTTGCCGAGTCGCGCCTGTTCTGCGGGTGACAAGGTTTTGAATCCTGCGCGCACAGAGTCCATGAAGTACTGTTCGCCTTGCGGAAAGCTCATCGACAGCGCGTTGAAAAATGCCGTACGAAACGCGTCGCCACCATTCCAGCGTTGCGCAAATGGCGCATTGAGGTCGATTAAAAGCTTGCGAACGGTGAGGTCTGTCATTGCTTACTCCATGTGCCGATAAGGCCACTAACGGTGATGTGAAGAGATGCGATGGCTGCTGCGACACTGAGCCCTTGCTCGCGCCGCAGACGCACCCAGGATTCAGGACTCAGCACCATCACCAGTGCTTCAAACCGGGGTTGGTCTGACAGCAGTTCCTGCGGCACTATGCGTTTCAGGAGCGAACGTTCCAGGTCAACGCCGTCGCGAATGTATTGGTCAATCACCTCTGATTCATGGCGATGCACCCGGGCCGCCAGAAAGAACGGTGTGATGCTCTCAAACAAGCGCGCTCGGATCACTATGCTCTCCAGAACGCGGTCCGTCCAGTGCTCGCTGGAGTACTTCATCTGGATCATGGATTGAATGATGTCCTGCAAAGCCACATTGACTTCACGGTACAGCGTCTCCATGTCGTCAAAGTGGCGGAACACCGTTCGCAGGCCGACGCTGGCACGCACCGACACTTCTTCGGCAGTGGGCGCTACATGGCCTTCACGGATCAGCTCACTAAACGCTGCGGCAATGCGCTTGCGCGTCTCGACTGTGCGATTGCGCCGTCCGTCCTTGTGGGCGGGGGCATTTTCAGGGAAGGCGGGTGCATCAACAAGCATACGCGTGAATGTAATGGTGTTGGCCGAACGCCGCGGTAACCTTGATGACATGCAGCGCGCTTTGCTTATGCGAAAACTGATTTTGCATAGAGCGATCGCGATGAAAGAATGTATGAAACTTCCGATGCATTTGTCGCCTTTGGGACTCTTAGTGCGGCCAGTGTTCACAGCATTGGTATTTGTACCAATGCTGTGAAGATTAAATTAATTGACATTAATTGTGTCATTTAATTAAACCAATAGGAGACTGACATGTCGAACCGATTCCCCATGAAAGCAGCCTACGCCGCTGTGATGTTGGCCACCTTGGGCGTTACTGCATATGCAGCAGATGGATGGAAGGTGCGTTTTCCTCTGTCTGGCACGCTGGGCGGCGAAATTGTTGCGCCCATTGGCGCAGGAGGCTTGTACGGTCAGGTATCCCTTACCCAAATTGAAATCGACAAGCTCGCAGGCCCTGATGGCAATCCTTTTCAAGCAACCAAATCAGGAACGATTCCTGTGCCTTTAGCCAGCGTGAACCCGGCACTTGGCACCCGCAGCGCGAGCTTTTCCGGCCCGGTTACGGTCGGCCTCAAGCAAAGCCAGACGCAGGTCAACTCCGTCATCGGCTATTTGTCGGCAGAGAAGTACAACGGCGGTCAGCTGTCTGTGGCGGTCAACATTCCGTATATCAACATGACCCGCACCGTCACTTACAGCGGTACGGCACCGACACTCAGCGCTATCAGCCCGTCGCTGACCGCATCGGGGTTAACGCCGACCGTGGCCAACGGGATTCAGGCCCAAACCCAGGCCACATTCAACAGCACGGTATTCCCCGGCGCACTGGCGGCATCGGGTGCCAAAGACTCCGGTTCGCCGAGTGGCATTGGTGATATGGAGGTCACCGGTGCATGGGTGTATTCCAATCCTGTCATGAAGGTCATTGCCGGTGCAACATTGGCATTGCCCACGGCCAGTTATGACAAAAACAGCTCGCTCAATCTGGGTTACGGCAATTTCTACACACTTCGCCCCGGTGTAGCGGCGTCCTACAACACCTCGGATGCATTGACACTGGGTGCGCGCGCTAGTGTGGCGATGAACACCCGCAATACGGACAACAATGTCAAGAGTGGCAACTTCTATGCTTTGGACATGGCGGCCGCGTACAAAACTGGCATGGGTGTGATCGGCCCCCATCTGATGTTTGTTAACCAGTTTGAAGATGACGATGGCGGCAACTACGGCTCCAACCGTTTCTCAGCCACGGGTGCCGGCGTGTTCTACACCACCAAGATTTCGGCCATCGACGCAGGCTTGAACATTTCGTACATGCAAATGTTTGAAGCCCGCAATGCGCTCAGTGGCAACTTCTTCCAGATTCGCCTGACAAAGGCCTTCTAGGAAGCGCAAACTTTAGCGGCGATATGCTGCTCCTTTCAAAAGGGCCAATTAAACTAGCCGTTCAGTTAACTTGTTGATAGATTACCAATTCCTGCTAGTGGACTAAGCCACTTTCAGGTTGGTTGTGTAGTCTGTCAACACGTTTTCCAAACAACGCACCCTTAGATACGCCGCCCAGGGGTCTAGAGTTCCCAGGCTGAAATCCATTCTTCGTTTCCATTGAGTTTTCCTCTGATGGACTGTCTGTACCAGACAAGGAAGCGGATTCGACTCTATGTTGGAACCAGCGTTTGAAGTTCTCACCCCAAACTATTCGGTTCTTACCGAGAGCCCGAGCGACATTTTTCCATTGAGCATCTGCCAGAGCCTTCGTGCTCT
>CANBYM010000171.1 GCA_947373605.1 Comamonadaceae bacterium | reverse complement strand
TATTGCACTAGCCGGTCCTACCGCGTGCGGAAAGACATCAGCAGCGCTGGCCATTGCTGCGCACCATGCAGTAGAAATAATCAGTGTCGATTCCGCACTGGTGTATCGCGGCATGGATATCGGCACCGCCAAACCCAGCGCTGCGGAATTGGCCACAGTACCGCATCATTTGATTGACATCCGCGATCCATTACAGGCCTACAGCGCCATGGAGTTTGTGCGCGATGCCTCGCACCTCATCAAAGACGTCCGCGCGCGCGGGAAGACGGCGCTGCTGGTGGGCGGCACCATGCTGTACTTCAAGGCGCTGGCGGAAGGCCTGGATGACATGCCCGCGGCAAATGCGGAGATTCGCGCAACATTGGAGCAAGAGGCCCTGCAAGTGGGCTGGCCCGCCATGCACTCACAACTTTCAGACATCGACCCGGTCACCGCAGCAAGACTCGCGCCAGCCGACAGCCAGCGCATCCAGCGCGCGCTGGAGGTGTACCGCATTTCCGGCAAACCTATGTCGACGTTTCATGCCGAAAAGGTGCGACGCCTGGCCGCAAACCAAACCGACCCGGCAGGGCAGCGCGGTGTACTCATTTCGATGGAACCCATTGAGCGCAGTTGGTTGCACACGCGCATTGCGCAGCGTTTTGACGCCATGTTGCGGGCCGGGTTTTTGGACGAAATGCAAAGCTTGCGCGCGCGCGGCGACTTGAATCCGGACTTACCCTCCATGCGCTGCGTAGGCTACCGCCAGGCGTGGGAAGCGCTCGATGGCTTGTGGCCGATCGCGGAATTACGCGACAAAGGCATTTATGCGACCCGCCAGTTGGCCAAGCGGCAGGTTACGTGGCTGCGCTCTATGCCGCAGCGTATCGTGGTAGACGCACAGCACCCGCAAGCGCAAAGCCTGGTGCTGGAGCAAGTGAAGGCAGCCCTGCAATGACACTGCGTCTCCACAATCTGGCCAAGGCATATGGCGCTGCGAGTGTTTTCTCTAATGTTTCGCTGGATGTGTCCAAAGGCGAGTTCGTCGCCATCGTCGGCGAGTCCGGCGTAGGCAAATCGACCTTGCTCAACTGCATGGCAGGCTTGGACGACTGGGATAGCGGCACGGTACAGCTGTGCGGCACAGATCTGGCAACGCAAAGCGATGACGCGTGCGCACTATTGCGCCGCGAAAAAGTGGGCTTTGTGTTTCAGGCCTTTCACGTATTGCCACACCTGGATGTGATGCAAAACGTGGCACTGCCCTTGCTGCTGCTGGGCAAACAGGACAACGCCAGGGTACAGGAAATGCTGGATGCCGTAGGCATAGGCGCACTAGGTCAGCGGCTTCCCCACCAACTCAGCGGCGGCCAGTTGCAACGGGTTGCTATTGCCCGGGCGCTGGTGCACCGCCCTGCCCTTTTGCTGGCCGATGAACCCACCGGTAATCTGGACCCGGATACCGCAGCCATGGTGATGCAGGCACTAGTTAGTCAGTGCCGCACGCATGGCGCATCGCTGGTGCTGGTTACCCATTCAGCCACAGCCACCCATGCGGCGGACCGGGTCTTGCGCCTGGGCACTCAGGGTATAAATGACACAGACCGCGCGTAATGCATGTATCTAAGCGGTCACCGCTGTGGTCGCTATTGGCTACGTTTTCGTGGCAGGAACTGCGTCACCATCCGTGGCGTAATGCCGCTGCGGCAATTGCGGTGATGCTGGGCGTGGCGCTGGCATTTTCGGTGCACCTCATCAACGCTTCGGCCCTTGATGAATTCTCCAGTGCCGTGCGCTCGGTGGGCGGCCAACCAGATCTGGAACTACGCAGCAGTTCGCCTAACGGCATTGACGATGCGCTCTACAGCCGCATACTGCACCACCCGGATGTCGCAATTGCTTCCCCGGTGCTGGAGCTGAGCACCTACGCGCGCTTATCCGAAGTAGACCGGGAGCCCGCCGGTGCGGGCAGCAGCGAGCCTGCATCGCGCCTGCTTTTGCGCGTGGTCGGCGTGGATGCACTGTCGGTGGCTGCAGTGGCGCCGGACCTGATGCCCATTGCCGATAAAGACAGTGATCGCTTGGTGCTATTTTCACCGGACGCGTTGTTCTTAAATCCCACGGCGCGCAGTGCGTTATCCGGCTCCACGGTGCAATTGCAACAAGGCTTGCAAATGAAGGCTCTTCAAGTCACAGGCGTGGTGCGCTCCGGCGGGCCACCGCTGGCAGTTATGGACATTGCGGCGATGCAGGATTTTTTTGGCAAGACCGGTCAACTCAGCCGCGTTGACATCCGGCTAAAGGCCGGGGTGGACAAGCGCCTTTTTGTACAGCAACTGCAGCAACAAAGCGACTGGCCGGCATCTGCCCAATTGAGTGAGCCCGATGATGCAGTGCAACGCATCAGCAATCTGTCACGCGCCTACCGCGTCAACCTGACGGTGCTGGCGCTGATAGCGCTGTTTACCGGCGGATTCCTGGTGTTCTCGGTATTGAGTCTCAGCGTTGCGCGGCGCACACAACAGTTCGCTTTGTTGGGCGTGATGGGAATGACAGGCAGTCAGCGCCTTTGGCTGGTGTTGGCGGAGTCTGCGGCCTTGGGCGTGGCAGGCAGCCTGGCGGGCTTGCTGCTGGGCACCGGTCTGGCAGCATTGGGACTGCGTGTCTTGGGAGGTGATCTGGGCGGCGGCTATTTCGCCCGTGTGCCACCGGCGCTGCATTGGAGTGTGGGCGCGGCAGTCGTATTTGCATCGCTGGGACTGGCATGCGCTATAGCGGGCGCGTGGTGGCCTGCGCGTGCTGCCCAAAAATTGCCACCGGCGCAGGCGCTTAAGGGTTTGGGCAACGCGGGCGTGACAGGTTGCGGACTATCGACCGGCGTTGCGATGCTCATTGCCGGATGCGTGCTCGCGCTGCTGCCTCCTATCGGCTCTATTGCACTGGCGGCCTACTTCAGTGTTGCCTTGCTCTTGCTCGGTGGCATTACGGTATTGCCAGCCTTCGTGGGCTGGGCGCTGGATGGCGTTGCGCCTTTGGTTACCCGGCACGCGTTGCCCCTGCTGGCGATCGAGCGTGCACGGCGGGTACGCGAGAGTGCTTCGGTGGCGGTGAGCGGCGTGGTGGCGGCGCTCAGTCTGGCGGTGGCGCTCACGGTCATGGTGAGCAGCTTCAGGACTTCGGTGAACCAATGGCTTGACACCGTTTTACCGGCCTCGCTGTATGTTCGCACGGCTGATAGCGCCAGCGCGAATGATGCTGCATTTTTTGATCCTTCATTCGTCAAAGCCGCTTCAGG
This sequence comes from Comamonadaceae bacterium, assembly GCA_947373605.1. GTDB lineage: Bacteria > Pseudomonadota > Gammaproteobacteria > Burkholderiales > Burkholderiaceae_C > Allorhodoferax. Next base: position 4,818 of record CANBYM010000171.1, on the reverse strand, counting down.
GCTGCCGGGCGTGGAGCGCTTGAGCACGCAGCGCAGCCTGAGCATCACCTTGGACCCGGCCAAGCCCGCCTTGACGCTGATTGCAAAACCTTTGCGAGAGCCGCAGAGTCAACGCCTGCTGCTTGCACTGGTGGGCGACGCCTTGCCCGTCCCTGCTGGCCGCATCGGAATTTATGTGAGTGAAGCCGTGGTTGACCTTTACGGCATCAGGCCGGGGCAAGACTTTGCAGCGCTGCGCTCGGCATTGACCGCACAGAGTGATGCCAAAACGGTGGCGCCCTTCTTCGTGGCAGGCGTGTGGCGCGACTACGCACGTCAGTTCGGCACGGTGGCCTTAGAGCAGGCAGATTTCGCCAGCATACGCAAGGACACGCGCGTGAATGAAATGGCATTTTGGCTAAGCGCCGATGCCGACAGCGCAACCGTAGAACGTGCGTTGCGCGCGATAGGAGGCGACGTGCTGGAGATCGCATCGGCCCGCGAAATTCGAGCCGTGACGCTCAAAATTTTTGACCGCAGCTTTGCCGTGACCTACTGGCTACAGGCGGTGGCCATCGGTATCGGTCTTTTTGGCGTCGCGGCCAGCTTTAGCGCCCAGGTTCTGGCGCGCCGCAAGGAATTCGGCTTATTGCGACATTTAGGGCTTACTCGGCATCAGGTGCTGCGTCTGGTGGCGGCTGAAGGCGCGGCCTGGACCCTGTTGGGCAGTTTGGCGGGGACGGCACTGGGCCTTGCAGTGGCAACGGTGCTGGTGCACGTGGTGAACCCGCAAAGTTTTCACTGGACCATGGAAATGCACGTTCCTTGGTTGCGCCTGTTTTGGCTGGCTCTGGCAGTGGTCATCGCGGGCACGGTGACCGCCCGTCTGGCGGGCAATGCGGCGGCCGGACGGGACGCGGTAATGGCGGTGAAGGAAGACTGGTAGTAGGGCCTAACGCGCGACAAAATTGAATGTGCCTGTAAGTTGAATGACAATCAGGCCCTTGACTCAATAAATCTTTCAGTGGAGTAGTTGCATGATTCGAATGCGCTTAATCGCAGCCACCTGGTCGGCCTTGCTCATGGGGACGGCGCTGGCGCAAAGCGAGGCCGTTCAGGTCAAACGACAGGCGGAGTTGCGCCAGCAGCCATCTGAGACCTCCAATTCAGTCGCCACTTTGCCAGCCATGACCAATATTGTTCGACTGCCCGAGCGTCAGGGTCCGTGGATGCACGTGAAAACAGACTCTGGGCAGATCGGTTGGGTCCATATGTTTGACATCGGCTCGGTCCAAGCCCAGAGTGCGGCAGGAGGCACCGCTGCCGGTGCGCTGCGTGGTATCACCAACTTCTTTAACCGCGGTAGCGCCCAAACCACCACTACGGCCACATCGACTGTGGGCATACGTGGCTTGGGCTCCGAGGATATTGCCAATGCGCAACCCAATCTAGATGCGCTCAAAAAAGCTGAATCTATGCGGACCGATGAGGCACAGGCCAAGCGCTTTGCCAGTGAATCGCAGCTGGTTGCGCGCAACGTTGAGTCATTGCCAGCGCCCAATGCACCACCGCCACAAAACGCCTCTGAAGCCAATGGAAATTTGAAACAAGGGGGCAAATAATGCGCACAAAAATTACTACGGTTGTGCTCGGTTGCCTGCTTACATGCACCATAGCTTCCGGACAAAATCAGGATCCTGGAAAAATGCTGGGCGGCCTGTTGCAAGGATTACTGCAACCCGCCAAGCCTGCACAAAACGCGGCTCCTGCAGCGCAATCTTCCACCAACGATTTAATGGGTCTGTTGTCCCAGTCGATGGAGCAAATCGACGAACCCAAAGAAATTGAAATCGGGCGCAATCTGGCCGCCGTTTTATTAGGGGCCAAACCGCTTTATCCGGACATGGCGCTGCAACGCTACGTTAATCGTCTGGGACGCTGGATTAGCCTGCAGTCTTCCAGACCCAATCTGCCATGGACGTTTGCAGTGCTAGACGACAAAGGTTACAACGCATTTGCAGCGCCGGGAGGCTACATTTTCGTGACCAAAGGGCTGATCGATTCACTCAAGGATGAGTCAGAGTTGGCCGGCATTTTGGCGCATGAGATTAACCACGTAATCTTTAAACACCACTTGCAGGCGATCCGCAAATCGGCACAAACTGGGCTCCTGACGCAGGCCGTCGCCTCGCAGCTTAAAGGCGATGTCGCCGGCGGGTTGTCGAGCAAGCTAGTCAGCCTGGGGCGTGACCTGTATTCCAAAGGGCTGGATCAGGGCGATGAGCTTGAGGCCGACCGCAACGGCGTCGCGCTGGCTGCTCGTGCCGGGTTTGATCCTTACGGTCTGGTGGCGGTATTGCAGCAATTGCGTACTGCCCCGCCCAACGATCCGCTTTTCGCGCTGACCTTGAGCACGCACCCTGCGCCGCAAGTACGGCTGGACCAACTGGAAGCTGCCATGGGCCAACGCTTGGACCTGTTTGTCGGCAAACAGCAAGTTACCCTTGCGCAACGCATAGCGCAGGCAAGCAAGCGGTGATCCCATCGGCGGCCTTCGAGGCATGAGTTTTTTGTCGTTACGCCGGCGCTGGATGCTGCTTTGCGGTACGGGTTTGCCGTTTGGCACCGGGCTTGCAGCCACCGGGAAATTGCCCCAGCGCAAGTTGAAACTGGCGTTTCCGCAAGATGCCGGAGCACATACGGATTTAGCAACCGAATGGTGGTACGTCACTGGATATGCCAACGTCGCCGACCGCGAAGCCGCCTACGGATTTCAGCTGACTTTTTTTCGTAGCCGGGTCGCGCAAACCCAAAACTTGCAATCCAAACTGGCCGCCAGGCATTTACTTTTTGCGCACGCGGCGATCACCGACGTTACTGGCAAACGCCTGTGGCATGACCAACGGCTGGCGCGTTGGTCGGGAGAGCAACCATCTGCACAGGGCCTGGATGTGGCCTGGGCCAGTACGCAAGACACGCACATTGAATTGCGTGACTGGTCCTTAAAGCGCGATGGTAAAGACCTGTATACCCATCTGGACGCGACCAACTTCACCATCGATTTGAAATTTTTACAACGCCAGAGTGTCTTGTTACAGGGCGATGAAGGCCTGTCGCGCAAGGGGCCCTCGCCATCGCAGACGAGCTATTACTACAGCCTGCCGCAATTGCAGACCAGTGGCACTTTGACCCTGAATGGCAAAAGCATTACGCTTGGTTCCGGTAGTACTGCCTGGCTGGACCACGAATGGAGCAATGAATTGCTGGACGCCACCTCCGTAGGATGGGACTGGATCGGCATCAATCTCTTTGACGGTAGCGCGCTAACTGCATTTCAACTGCGCGACAAAAGCGGGGCTGCGGTGTGGGATGGTGGGTCATTTCGCGCCCAAGATAAGTTGTTTACTTTCCACGAGGGAGAAATCACCTTCAAGCCAATGCGCAGTTGGCGCAGCACTCTGACCAAGGCAAACTACCCCGTGGAATGGATGGTGCGTACACCGGCGGATTTTTATACCGTGCGCGCCGTGGTCGACAACCAGGAGATGGACAGCACCAACTCCACCGGCGCTATTTATTGGGAAGGTCTTTGTGAAGTCTGGGACAGCAACAACCGCAAGGTGGGCCGTGGCTATCTGGAAATGACAGGCTATGCTTCACCTTTGAAACTTTAGCTTGCAAACCTGCGATACCGCCCGCACATAAAGCCGCATGACTACTGAACGCGCAAAAGCTCAAAATCCCAAATCACTCTCCGGGCTCATGCCCTTTTTGCGGCCCTACCGTGGACGGATCATCCTGGCGCTGATCCTGCTGGTGCTGGCCGCCGCTGCCACTCTGGCTTTTCCCATCGCGCTGCGCAGCCTGATTGACGGAGGTTTGATTCAAACCGACAAAGGGGCGCAAGTGATGGCCCTACGCACGCACTTCGCCGAGCTGTTTGCTGTGGCGTTTGCACTGGGCATGTTTTCCGCCGGTCGCTTCTATATGGTGAGCTGGCTGGGTGAACGTGTGACTGCCGATTTGCGCAATGCGGTTTACAGCCATGTGCTTCACCAAAGTCCCGAATTTTTCGAAACCACCCAGACAGGGGAAGTGCTCTCGCGCCTTTCGGCGGACACCACCCTCGTGCAAACCGTCGTCGGTTCGTCCCTGAGCATGGGATTGCGCAATACCGTGATGGGGATTGGCGCGCTGGGTGTGCTGGTCTGGACTAATCCGGTGGTGATGTTTCAGGTGGCGCTGGTACTGGTACTCATTGTGATTCCGAGCTTATGGTTTGGAAGGCGGGTGCGCAAACTCTCCAGAGCCAGTCAGGACCGTGCTGCGGACTCTAGCGCCATCGCGGCTGAAGTGCTCAACGCAATTCCGGTCGTGCAAAGCTATACCGCCGAAGTGCGTGAGGCACAGCGGTTTACCCGCTCAACGCAGGAAGCATTTTTGACGGCGACGCGGCGTAGCAAAGCACGTTCCATTCTGGTCGGTTTCATCATTATTGCGACCTCTGCAGCATTGCTCTGGGGTCTCTACCAGGGAACACAGGCCGTGATGGAAGGCCGCATTACCGCAGGTCACTTGGGCCAGACTGTGGTGTACGTCATCATTTTGGCCAGCGCATTTGCCGTTCTTGGCGAGGTTTACGGTGATTTGCTGCGCGCTGCCGGAGCGACTGAGCGGTTGATGGAGTTGCTTTCCAGCGAGTCTCCGGTCACATCCCCTGCCAACCCGGTGACAGCGGCAATGCCTGCGGCCGGAAGCGCTATCCGGTTTGAAAATATTCATTTTCATTACCCATCACGTCCTTTGCAGGCGGCACTGGCGGATTTCACATTAGAGGTC
>CANBYM010000170.1 GCA_947373605.1 Comamonadaceae bacterium | reverse complement strand
CGAGGTGATCATTGATCGTCGTGGCGGCCTTATTGCTGTCAAGCATCGACTTCTTGTAGTCCTTCACCTTAGCTGGCGTAATCATCGCAACGTCTAGGTTGCCAACAAAAGCGATGAAAGCTTTCATGGTGCCCCTTAGCTTTGGCATGGTGCCTTTTTTGCTCAGGGTTGATGTTCTTTCGTTCTGAAAGTCTTTATTGGCCGCTTCTAAGGTCATGCCGCAGCGTGAGGCTGGCAAGGCATCAAGAACGTCATGCGCTGATCTAGACTGCATCTTCGCGTGCTCCGCCACGATAGCGCGCGCCTCCCGTGCCTCTTCTAAGGTGTCAGTTTCAATTTCGGCTTCGCCGTTTTTGAAGATGCGCACCTTCATTTTGAAGGCCTCGTTGCTGGTCATCCAGTCGGTTAGGGCCGGTATGGTCTTTTCAAGACCGGATTTTTTACTATTGCTCAACAGTGCCTCCATGCGTGCGGACAGCAAGAGAGCGGCCTCGCGGGCCATTCCCGCATCTTTGGTTCGCAAACTGCGCCTGATTTCCGTTTTTTTTACGATATGACGCAATGATAGCGGCACGATCAAGCGGAAATAGAACACGCCACAGCGGTCTTGAATAAGTCGGGGGGTTTTGATGCTCAAAGCAGGCTCCAATAGAGGAGCTGGATGAGCGAAGTGGATGATAGCTAGGCAGGAAACGGCTGGGAAGCCGCGTCCTGCCTGCGTTTCAAAAAGTGGGGTGGCTGATGGGGCTCGAACCCACGACAACAGGAATCACAATCCTGGACTCTACCAACTGAGCTACAGCCACCGTAGACCGCAATTATAGCCTTTTCAGTTGCTTATTCTGTCAGTGGCTTTGCAGAATCTGAAGCCTTGGCAGGTTTAGCAACCTTGAACTGCACCTTGTATTGCGACTTGAGCAACTCATAATAAGCCTGACCTTCTGCGCTGGCCATCCACTGTCCATATTGCGCCATTTCTTGCTTTGCCACGCTTTCAGCGGGCGCATTGCGTTCCATGACTTTATTTATACGGATGACTGCATAGCCCGATTTACCGAGGTCAACCCCGGCCCAAGCCGGTAGTGTCGTCACATTAGCGTTAAGGGCCGCCGTCACTACAGCAGGTTCAACCCCTTGGGCCTGATCCCGCGCAACCACCGAAGATGCCTTCAATTGAGCAGCGTCAGGCTTTGTCTTCCAAGCAGCCAGCTTTTCAACGCCATCGGCTTTGGCCAACTCGATGGAGCGACTGGCGACCAGCTTTTGCTTAACATCTACTCGTACCTCAGCCAGCGGCAAAGTTTTGGCCGGGCTGTAATTGGTTATGCGAGCCGACACTAATTGGCTGGGGCCAGCCTCTATGGCTTCAGTATTTCGCTTTTTCTCAATCGAATCGGGGCTGAAGACAGCTGCCAGAAATTTTGGATTCGCCAAAACGCCATTGGTTCCGGCAACTGGCTTACGTTGCAGACCCGAAGTAGTTTTTACATCCAACTTTAATTTTTCCGCAATAGGCTTAAGGGCATCAGACTGCTCGTACACGCCATTGGTAAACACCTCTGCCACTTCTGCAAACTTACGCTGCGCCTGCTGCGTACGAAGGTCCGACTCAATACTTGCGCGCAATTCTTCAAATGATTTTTGCTTGGGCGCTTTAACGTCTGTGAGCTTGATGATGTGAAAGCCAAAGTCAGACTCCACGACATCGCTGATGTCACCCTTTTTCATGGAAAACGCTGCATCTTCGAACGGCTTAACCATTACCCCACGCCCGAAGAAATCCAGATCACCACCGTTGGCTGCAGAGCCGGGGTCCTGCGAGTTTTTTCGGGCAACTTCGGCAAATGTATCCGGTGATTTTCGCACTTGTTCTAGCAGCGCTTTGGCGCGCTCTTTTGCCTTAGCGCGCAGCTCTGCAGGTACATCCTTACCGGCAGTAATCAGGATGTGGCTTGCGCGGCGCTCTTCTTTGCCACTGAGGCGCGCGGCATTTTGTTCGTAATAGGATTTCACGTCTGCATCGTTAACCGCAATAGACTTTTTGACGCTTTCCAGGTCGAGTACTACATATTCAACGTCGGCAGTTTCAGGTGCCTGAAACATGGCGGTATTAGCTTTGTAAAAGGCTTCAATGTCTGCGTCGCCGGGCGAAACTTTGCTGGCGTAATCCTGCGGAGTAAACGTGGCAATCTGTACTTCGCGGCGTTCAAAAAATGCATCCAGCGATACCTTAGCTTGGGCTTTCGAGACCAAAACGCTACCAGCTATGGCACCCTCTACCTGGCGCACCGTCAGGTCGCCGCGTACCCTTGCCTCAAAACCTTCAGGTGTCAGTCCCTGAGCTGCAGCCAGTTCACGATAGCGTGCCATATCCATGGAGCCATCAGGCTTGCGCAATGAAGCAATGGTGGGGTTCTGTTGAAGTTCGCGCGCTAGGCGGATGTCGGTGGTCGTCAAATGCAAATCTTTGGCAGCTTCCGCATCTACCCTTTCATGCACCATCTTTTCTAATGTCATGTAACGGGCTTGCGCCGAGTCAAACAATTTTGGATCCACATTGGGCATGGACGCGCGCATGCGGTCCACCTCATTTTTATGCGCGGCGTCCCACTCTTCCTGCTTGATCGATTGACCCGCCACTTTTGCAACAGTTTCACCGCCACTATTAAAGCTTTTGAAACCGTTGATACCTACCAGCACAAAGGCCGGAATGATCAGCAAGAACATGAGGAACATCAGGATCTTCGTGTGCTTGCGAACAAAATCGAACATGCGCTTATCTCTCCAGAAAAACAATAAAAAAGGCGAACATCAATGTTCGCCTTTGTTTGGGTGGTGGGTGATGACGGGCTCGAACCGCCGACCTACGCCTTGTAAGGGCGCCGCTCTACCAACTGAGCTAATCACCCCACCTGAAACTTAACTATCAGTTCAAAGCATCTTTCAATGCTTTGCCCGGACGGAACTTTGGAACTTTTGCAGCCTTGATTTTAATCGCAGCGCCGGTACGTGGGTTGCGACCGGTACGCGCTGCACGCTTGCCAACCGCAAATGTACCAAATCCAACCAACGATACGGAACCACCTTTTTTCAGGGTAGTCTTTACCGCACCAATGGTTGACTCCAGCGCACGCGCAGCCGCGGCCTTGGAAATATCAGCGTGCTTTGCGATGTGCTCGATCAATTCGGTTTTATTCACATATACCCCTTTTGTGGAAGCAAATTTGGTTGAGATGTCTCTTCAAATATTTCTATCTGGCATCGGCAACTGCTGCATTCCATTAAAGCCACGGGTCCATCCCATGTCAATACGCCTTGCAACATTTTCGACAGTGCGGCCGCGAATTCTAGTTGCTTTTTTTGAATGATTCACATGACTCTGACGAGATTTTTTTTTGCGCATGCACAAACTACCCGAACAAGCCAACTATTTCCGCTATTTAGCCTTGGCGCGTATCTCGGGCAATGCCTTTTGCAGGTAATAGCCCATTGACAACACAGTTAGAACTGCGGCAATCCACACCAACACGGTGCCCCACGCATGGGTATTGACAGCACCAAACAATAAGCCATCAAACAACAAAAATGGAATCGCAACCATTTGGGCAACCGTTTTTAGCTTGCCGATCATATGAACCGAAACGCTTTTGGAAGCGCCGATTTGGGCCATCCATTCGCGTAACGCAGAAATCGCGATTTCCCGCCCGATGATGATCAGCGCAACAAATACGTCTGCGCGCTGCAGGTGAACCAGTACCAGCACACACGCACAGACCAAAAATTTATCGGCTACAGGGTCAAGAAATGCACCGAACGAGGAGGTTTGATTGAGCTTGCGCGCCAGATAACCATCAAGCCAGTCAGTGAACGCGAACGCTACGAACATGACGGTGGCAACCAGATTTTTTTCGGGTTGGGTCGCCCAAGTTTCAGGCAAGTAAAAGACTCCCACAATGAGAGGGATCGCGAAAATCCGCGTCCATGTCATCAGTGTAGGAATAGTCATAAACATATGTGGATTGTGGCACGGCCTTTACGTTGGAAATTAGTGAAGCGCGCGGTAAATTTCGTCAGCCAACTCTCTAGATATGCCATCCAAAGACGCAATATCTTCGGCGCTGGCCAGTGCAACACCGCGCACGCCGCCAAAGCGCTGCAACAATTTGGCGCGCCGCCTGGGGCCGATGCCCGCAATTTCTTCCAATTTGCCGCCACCCACACGGACCTTTGCGCGTTGGGCGCGCATGCCGGTAATTGCAAAACGGTGCGCTTCATCGCGAATCTGCGCCACTAGCATCAGGGCCGCTGAGTCAGCGCCCAAATAAATCTTTTCCCGACCGTCGGCGAATACCAACTCTTCCAGTCCGACCTTGCGGCCCTCGCCTTTCTCCACCCCCACCAGCAGCGAAAGATCGAGTCCCAGCATTTCAAACACTTCGCGCGCCATCGCCACTTGCCCTTTACCGCCATCAATCAGTACCAGGTCCGGCAAGCGTCCGGTACCAACCGGTGTGACGCCGGAGTGCTTGGCCTCACTAAGCGCTTCGGCCAGTTTGATGTAGCGCCGGGTGATGACCTGGCGCATCGCCGCGTAGTCATCGCCCGGTGTGATTCCTTCGATGTTGTAGCGTCTGTATTCTGCGTTTTGCATCTTGTGGTGGTGAAACACCACGCAGGATGCCTGAGTGGCCTCGCCCGCCGTGTGTGAAATATCAAAGCACTCGACGCGCAATTCGTCGAGGTTCTCCAGCGCCAAATCCAATGCCTCAGCAAGCGCACGGGTTCTGGCTTGCTGAGAACCCTCCTCTGCCAGCAAGCGCGCTAGTTGCAAACCGGCGTTGGTTTGCGCCATATCCAGCCATGCACGTCGTTGTTCCCGGGGCTGATGAATGGCAACCACTTTGATCCCGGTACGATTTGCCAACGCGGACAGCAGGTTTTTACTGACAGGTTCACTTACCACGAGTACCGAGGGCATCGGAATATCAATGTAATGCTGTGCCACAAAGGCTTCCAGCACTTTGACCTCCACAGACTGAATGGCCTGGTTGTCGTCCTCTAGATCTTCTATGCCTGTTGCTTCTTCCACGTGTGTGGGGAAGTACGGTCGGTCGCCCAGATGCCTGCCACCGCGCACCATGGCCAGATTGACACAGGCCTTACCACCTTGCACTTTGACGGCCAAAATATCCACGTCGCGGTCCGACACGTTGTCCACCGATTGCTGGTGCAACACATTGGAAAGTGCTGCTACCTGATTACGCAACTCTGCAGCCTTCTCAAATTCCAAGCGTTCAGCGTGCGCCATCATGCGGGCTTCGAGTTCCCGCATGACTTCCTGCGAATCACCGCGCAAAAAGCGCTCAGCGTCGGCCACGTCGCGGGCATAGTCCTCCAGCGCAATATGTCCCACGCAGGGCGCGGAGCAACGTTTGATTTGATAGAGCAAACACGGTCGGGTACGGTTGCTGAAAACCGGGTCCTCACACGTCCGAAGCTTGAATACTTTTTGCATTAAAAGTATGGCTTCTTTCACCGCCCACGCGCTGGGATAGGGACCGAAATAGCGGTGCTTTTTTTCCACTCCTCCGCGGTAATACGACACACGCGCAAACGCACTGGCATCGGCGCGCATTTCGCTGACCGGCGCAACCTGGCTTTGCGCCGCTTCACGCTTCTGCCGGGGCTTAGGCACTTGCCCGGACATTTTTAAATAGGGATAGCTCTTGTCATCCCGAAACAAAATGTTGTACTTCGGATTGAGCGTTTTGATCAGGTTGTTTTCGAGCAGCAGCGCCTCGGATTCCGAGCGCACCACAGTGGTCTCCAACCGTGCAATCTTGCTGACCATGTGGCCGATACGCGTGCCACCGTGATTTTTTTGAAAGTAGCTCGCCACCCGCTTTTTAAGGCTGATGGCTTTCCCGACGTACAACACATTGCCATCCGCGTCGAAATAGCGGTAAACGCCCGGCAATGCAGGCAGTGCGGCGACTTCGCGCAATAGTTCCTCGGAATGCTCAGAAATCATGCGCTCTATTGTCCATGGACAATGCACCCTATGCTTTGGGACATTTTTTGCCGTGTGATTGACAACTTCGGGGATATCGGCGTTTGCTGGCGCCTCAGCGCCGACCTTGCGCAGCGCAGCGAACAGGTGCGCCTGTGGCTGGACGACAGCAGCGCACTTGAATGGATGGCACCCGGCGCAACCAGTGGCGCTTGGCCCAGCATTCAGGTTTTGCCATGGCAGGGCAGCACGAATGTCGAAGTGCTGGCCAATTTGACCGCAGCGGATGTGTGGGTGGAGGCCTTCGGTTGTGAAATTAGTCCGCCATTTGTTGAACACTTTGCCAAGCGCTTTGACGGCGACGCGAAACAGCATCCGGTTTGGATCAATCTGGAGTATCTGTCCGCAGAGCCTTTCGTGGAGCGTGCCCACGCCCTGCCCTCACCCGTCATGCACGGGCCAGCAAAGGGATGGGTGAAGCACTTTTTTTATCCTGGCTTTACGAGGCTAACCGGTGGGCTTTTACGCGAGCCTGATCTCGCGGAACGACAAAAGAACTTTGAATTGCCAGGTGCCAAAGGCGCATGGTTATCCAAACTGGGGCTCGCTTCGGATAGCGACTCGCTTGCGAGTGAACGCCTGATTTCACTGTTTTGCTATGAGCCAGCGGCTCTTGCAGCCCTGATAGCGACCTTGGTGCACGACGCACATTACAACCACTTGTTGGTCACCCCCGGGCGCGCAAACGATGCCGTGCGGTCGATATTAGGCAGTGAAACACGTCGCGCGAATTTGCGCGTCAGTTACCTGCCACCCCTAACCCAGCCGGAGTTTGACGAACTGCTGTGGCATTGCGACATTAATTTTGTCCGGGGCGAAGATTCTTTGGTGCGCGCCATCTGGGCCGGCAAACCTTTTGTCTGGCACATCTATCCGCAAGATGACGGCGCACACCTTACAAAACTTCAGGTATTTTTGGAGCGCACTGGCGCTAGCCCCCGAACGCTTGCGCTGCATGAAGTCTGGAATGCCGAGGTGCAAGGTCCATTGGCGAAAGGCGCGTTGGCTTTGCCCGCTCAGTCCGCTTGGCAAGAGGAAGCGAGTGCACTCAAAAGTGAACTTGGGAAGCTGCCCGAGTTAACAGGCACTTTGCTTCAGTTCGTCCACAAAAACCGCTAAAATCTGAGGCTTTGCTGATTCTGCCGCGCAACTTACGGGCAAATCACGCCCCGCCGCCCATAGCGGCATAACAGCGCTGAAAGCGCAAACTGCTCCTTAGACATTTATGAAAATCGCTCAAGAAATCCGCGCCGGAAATGTGATCATGCACGGTAAAGACCCGATGGTTGTCCTCAAGACCGAATACAGCCGCGGTGGCCGCAACTCCGCCACGGTGCGCATGAAGCTAAAAAGCCTGATCGCCAACTTTGGCACCGAAGTGGTTTTCAAGGCCGATGACAAGATGGACCAGGTCATTCTGGACAAAAAAGACTGCACCTACTCCTACTTCGCTGATCCCCTGTATGTGTTTATGGACGCTGACTACAACCAGTACGAAGTGGAAGCCGAGAACATGGGTGACACGCTGAGTTACCTCGAAGACGGCATGGAAGTGGAAGTGGTGTTCTACGAAGGCAAAGCCATCTCCGTCGAATTGCCAACCAGCGTGGTTCGCGAAATCACCTGGACGGAACCTGCCGTCAAAGGCGATACATCGGGCAAGGTACTCAAACCCGCAAAAATCGCAACCGGCTTTGAAATCGGTGTGCCAATTTTTGTAGCCCAGGGCGACAAGGTGGAAATTGACACCCGCACTGGCGAATACCGCAAGCGCGTCTAAACGCCCAATCAATTGCAAAAAAAAGGCTTCCATACGGACTAGCCGTTCAGTTAACTTGTTGATAGATTACCAATTCCTGCTAGTGGACTAAGCCACTTTCAGGTTGGTTGTGTAGTCTGTCAACACGTTTTCCAAACAACGCACCCTTAGATACGCCGCCCAGGGGTCTAGAAGTCCCAGGCTGAAATCCATTCTTCGTTTCCATTGAGTTTTCCTCTGATGGTCTGTCTGTACCAGACAAGGAAGCGGATTCGACTCTATGTTGGAACCAGCGTTTGAA
>CANBYM010000169.1 GCA_947373605.1 Comamonadaceae bacterium | reverse complement strand
CGGAAACTCTTGCGGCCCATTTTGCGCAACAGGTTGCGCATGTTCATAGTCACATCGCCGAAGTCGATCTTGACCGGGCACGGCGACTCGCACTTGTGGCACACAGTGCAATGGTCGGCCACGTCTTCAAACTCTTCCCAATGGCGGATGCTGATGCCGCGGCGCGTTTGCTCTTCGTACAAAAACGCTTCCACCAGCAAGGAGGTCGCCAGAATTTTGTTGCGCGGGCTGTACAGCAAGTTGGCGCGCGGCACATGGGTGGCGCACACGGGTTTGCACTTGCCGCAACGCAGGCAGTCCTTCACCGAATCGGCAATCGCGCCGATGTCGCTTTGCTGCATGATGATGGACTCGTGGCCCATCAGGCCGAACGAAGGCGTGTACGCGTTGGTCAAATCCGCAAAAATGCTGTTACCACGCTCTGCCGTTTCACGGGTCGCTGCTTGCGGTCGCAGGAGCTTGCCTTTGTTAAAACGGCCTTCGGGATCGATGCGGTTTTTGTAGTCGGTAAAGGGCTGCAACTCCGCATCGCTCAAGAACTCCAGCTTGGTAATGCCGATGCCATGTTCGCCGGAGATCACGCCATCCAGCGAGCGGGCCAGCGCCATGATGCGTTTGACCGCGCCGTGGGCGGCTTGCAGCATTTCATAGTCATCGCTGTTGACCGGAATGTTGGTGTGCACATTGCCATCACCCGCATGCATATGCAGCGCCACCCAGACGCGGCCTTTGAGAACGCGCTTATGAATCGCAGTGCACTCGGCCAGGATGGCTGCAAATGCGCCACCGGTAAAGATGCCTTGCAAGGGTTCACGCAACTGCGTCTTCCAGCTTGCGCGCAAGCTGTGATCCTGTAGCTGCGCGAACAGTGGCTCCACTTGATCCAGCCAAGCTTGCCATTGGGCGCGAACAGTCGTCACCAGCGCCACCGCCTGCATCACACGCTCCTGCATCAGCTCCGGCGAGGGAATATCAATCGAGTCATCCGCCTTGCCCATGGGCAAGTTGCCCTGCTGCAAAAACTCCAGCAAAGCGTTGCACAGCGAAAGCTTGTTGCGCAGGCTCAGTTCGATATTGATGCGCTCAATACCGTCGGTGTACTCGGCCATGCGCGGCAGCGGAATCACGACGTCTTCGTTGATTTTGAAGGCGTTGGTGTGCTTGCTGATCGCAGCGGTTTTCTTGCGGTCCAGCCAGAATTTTTTGCGCGCTTCCGGGCTGATGGCGATAAAGCCTTCACCGGCGCGGGAGTTGGCAATGCGTACTACTTCGGACGTGACGCGCGCGACAGCATCGGCGTCATCACCCGCAATGTCGCCAAACAGCGCCATCTTGGGCAGGCCGCCGCGCTTGCTCTTGGTGGCATAGCCCACCGCTTTGAGATACCGATCGTCCAGATGTTCCAGACCGGCCAGCAGCACGCCCGATCGCTTTTGCTCGGCGAACATGAAATCTTTGATTTCGACAATGCTGGGCACGGCGTCGCGCGCGTCACCAAAAAACTCCAGCACCACCGTACGGGTGTGCGCGGGCATGCGGTGCACCACCCAGCGCGCGCTGGTGATCAGGCCATCACAGCCTTCTTTTTGAATACCGGGCAGACCGCTTAAAAACTTGTCGGTCACGTCCTTGCCCAAGCCTTCTTTGCGGAAGGTTTTGCCGGGAATGTCCAACCGCTCGGTGCGGATCGGCGTTTTGCCGTCGGCCTTGAAATATTGCAGCTCAAAGCTGGCCACCTCCACATCATGGATTTTGCCCATGTTGTGGTTGATGCGGGTCACCTCCAGCCACTCGGCCTGCGGCGTTACCATGCGCCAGCTTGCCAGGTTGTCCAGCGCTGTGCCCCACAAAACCGCTTTTTTGCCACCAGCATTCATGGCGATGTTGCCGCCAATGCAGGAGGCTTCGGCGGAAGTCGGGTCCACTGCAAACACATGACCAGAACGCTCTGCCGCATCGGCTACGCGCTGCGTCACCACCCCCGCTTCACTCCAGACGGAGGCCACATCCTTGTCCATACCGGGCAGGCGACGCATTTCGACCTCGGTCATGGCCTCCAACTTTTCGGTGTTAATCACCGCGCTCTTCCAGGTCAGCGGAATCGCACCGCCGGTATATCCCGTGCCGCCCCCGCGCGGGATGATGGTCAGGCCCAGGTCGATGCAACCTTTGACCAGACCGGCCATTTCCTCCTCAGAGTCCGGCGTTAGCACTACGAACGGGTATTCCACCCGCCAGTCGGTGGCATCTGTCACATGGCTCACACGGGAAAGGCCGTCGAACTTGATATTGTCTTTGGCGGTCAGCTTGTTCAAAAGCTTTTGCGTCTTGCGGCGCAATGCCGCCACCTCTTCAAAGGCCGTGTTAAAAGACTGAACCGACGCGCGGGCGGCTACCAATAGGCCTCCTACCATGGTGTCGCGCTCTGAATCCGTGTCCGGGGTACGGCGCTTTTCCACCTCGCTCAGGCGGTGGTTAAGCGCATCGACCAGTTGGCCGCGACGACGCGGGTTATCCAGCAGGTCGTCTTGCAAATAGGGGTTACGCTGTACTACCCAAATATCGCCCAACACCTCGTACAACATCCGCGCAGAACGACCCGTGCGGCGTTCACCGCGCAGCTCGTTGAGTGTTTCCCAGGCCTTTTGGCCGATCAAACGGATGACAATTTCACGGTCCGAAAACGACGTGTAGTTGTAGGGAATCTCGCGGATGCGCTCATTGGCGTGCGCTTGCGTATCAGCAGCATTCATCAGGTGGGTCAGCGTAGTGGGGGCGTTCATCAAAAGTAATGGTACCGCAGTGCAGCAAACCCACTTTGGCCTAATGGAAAGTCCTGACGCTGCGCCGCCGTCGCTTCATGTGTAATTGAATTGTCGTTTCAGCGTCACAAACCGTGCTTACTATGGGTCGGCCTCACTTTTGGCAAACAATCATCATGAATCTCAAGCACAAAGCATTTGTATTAGCTACCGCGTTGTTGGCGGCACTATCTGGCGGCGCCAGCGCCCAGACTGAAATTCATTGGTGGCACTCCATGACCGCTGTGAACAACGAGTGGGTCAATGACCTGGCAAAAGAGTTCAACGCCAGCCAGAAAGAATACAAAATTGTGCCCACCTTCAAAGGCAGCTACGACGAATCCATGACCGCAGCCGTGGCCGCCTTCCGTGCTGGTAACGCGCCGCACATATTGCAGGTGTTTGAAGTGGGCACCGCCACCATGATGGCCAGCAAAAATGCCATCGTGCCGGTCGGCAAAGTGATGGCGGACGCCGGCGAAAAATTCAACCCTGCGGCTTATGTCCCCGCAGTGGCCGGTTACTACACCGCGCCCAACGGCCAGATGCTGAGCTTCCCCTTCAATAGCTCGACCACGATTTTTTACTACAACAAGGATGCCTTCAAGGCAGCCGGTATAGACACCGAAAAAGCACCTGCCACCTGGGGTGATGTAGCCCTGGCCGCCGGCAAGCTCAAAGCCAGCGGGCACAAGTGCCCGATCTCTCTGGCATGGCAGGGATGGACGCAGCTGGAGAGCTTTTCTGCATGGCACAATGTGGAGTTCGCTTCCAAGCAAAACGGTCTGGGCGGCATGGATGCGCGACTGAAGGTCAATTCACCGCTGCATGTGCGCCATATTGAGAACCTGGCCAACATGGCCAAACAAGGCCTGTTTGTATACAAAGGCCGTGGCAATGTGCCTGAGGCCAGTTTTGTGTCCGGCGAATGCGCCATGATGACAACCTCCAGCGGCTTCTACGGCAATGTCAAAAAGAACGCCAAATTTGCTTATGGCATTGCCCCACTGCCCTATTACCAGGACGTACCCGGCGCACCGCAGAACACGGTCATCGGCGGCGCCAGCCTCTGGGTGATGGCCGGTAAAAAACCAGAAGAGTACAAAGGCATTGCCAAGTTCTTCACCTTTATCTCCAGCCCTGAAGTGCAGTCCGCCAGCCACAAACGCACCGGCTATCTGCCTGTGACCAACGCCGCCTACCAGCTGACAGAAAAATCGGGCTTCTACAAAGAGAATCCCGGCACCGATGTGGCTGTGACCCAAATGATCCGCAAGGTGACCGACAAGTCGCGGGGCATCCGCTTGGGCAACTATGTGCAAGTTCGTGCCATTGAGGACGAAGAACTTGAACAAGTCTGGGCTGGCAAAAAGTCTGCCAAAGAAGCATTGGACGCGATTGTGACTCGCGGCGACGAGTTGCTGGCACGGTTCGAAAAGGCCAATAAGCAATAAGTCCCGCATGGAAAAGCGGGTCGTATTCAAGTCCGCGTGGTTGCCCTGGGTGCTGATTGCACCGCAGGTCGTGGTCATCGCGGTCTTTTTCTTTTGGCCCGCAGGCCAAGCCCTGCTGCAGTCGCTGCAACAGTCCGACGCGTTCGGCACCTCGGTGGATTGGGTGGGACTGGAGAACTTTCGCAATTTGTGGAACGACGCTTCTTACCTCGCGTCGTTTAAAACCACGGCTGTTTTTTCTGCGTTGGTGGCAGGCATCGGATTGAGTCTTGCGCTGTTGCTGGCCACCTTCGCCGACCGCGTAGTACGTGGCTCTGGCATCTATCGCACGCTGCTGATCTGGCCGTATGCGGTAGCTCCGGCCGTGGCCGGCGTGTTGTGGCTGTTTATGTTTTCGCCCAGCATCGGCATCGTGTCCTATGCGCTGCGCAAATACGGTTTTGCCTGGGACTCCCTGCTCAACAGCAATCATGCAATGGCTTTGATCGTGATGGCGGCAGTGTGGAAACAGATCTCGTACAACTTTTTGTTTTTTCTGGCCGGGCTACAAAGCATTCCGAAGTCGCTCGTCGAAGCGGCGTCGATTGACGGAGCCGGCCCGTGGCGGCGATTCTGGACGATTCAGTTTCCGCTGCTCTCGCCCACCACATTTTTCCTGCTGGTGATCAACGTGGTCTACGCGTTTTTTGACACCTTTGCCATTGTGGATGCGGCCACCAAAGGCGGCCCCGGCAAGGACACGGCCATATTGGTCTACAAGGTGTACTTTGACGGCTTCAAGGCCATGGACCTAGGTGGCTCTGCGGCACAAAGTGTGGTGCTCATGGTGATTGTGGTGGCGCTGACGGTGGTGCAGTTCCGCTTTGTCGAAAAGAAAGTGAACTACTAATATGGTGGAACGCCGCCCTTGGTTTACCGCTCTCTCGCATCTGGTGCTGATTGTCGGCGTGATGATCGTCGCCTTCCCGGTGTACGTGACCTTTATTGCCTCCACCCACACCGCCGATGAAGTGGTGCAAGTGCCCATGCCGCTACTGCCTGGCGGACACCTCATAGACAACTACCTGGCTGCACTGCAAGGTGCGCGCGAAGGCAGCGGCTCACACGCCGCGGTCGGCCGCATGAGCATGATGATGGTCAGCTTGATAACCGCGCTCTGTATTGCCATCGGCAAGATCGCTATTTCTATCCTCTCGGCGTTTGCGATTGTCTATTTCCGCTTTCCGTTTCGCATGGCGTTTTTCTGGGCGATTTTTGTCACGCTGATGCTGCCGGTGGAAGTGCGAATCGGCCCCACCTACAAGGTGGTGGCGGATCTGGGCATGCTCAACAGTTACGCAGGTTTAGCCGTGCCGTTGATCGCATCGGCCACCGCCACTTTTTTGTTCCGCCAGTTCTTCTTAACCGTGCCGGACGAACTGGTAGAGGCAGCCCGCGTCGACGGCGCCGGGCCGATGCGCTTTTTCAAGGACATTCTTTTGCCGCTATCCGCCACCAGCATGGCGGCGCTGTTTGTGATTCAGTTTATTTACGGCTGGAACCAGTACCTGTGGCCGCTCTTGGTGACTACCGAAGAGAACATGTACCCGGTGGTCATCGGGATCAAACAAATGATTTCCGGCGGCGACGCACAGACTGAATGGAACATCGTCATGGCCACCGCCATGCTGGCCATGCTGCCACCTGCGCTGGTGGTCATTCTGATGCAGAAGTGGTTCGTCAAAGGCCTGGTGGACACTGAGAAATAAAGCCTCGGAGCAACACAACTAATGGCATCGATAGAACTCAAAAACGTGATCAAACGCTATGGCAGTGGCAAGACAGCGAACCAGGTGATTCACGGCGTCAACGCGCAGATCAAAGACGGCGAATTTATCGTCATTGTCGGCCCATCGGGTTGCGGCAAATCCACGCTGCTGCGCATGGTGGCAGGTCTTGAAGAAATCAGCGGCGGCGAAATCAGCATTGGGCCCCGCGTGGTCAACAACCTGGAACCGGCCGAACGCGACATTGCCATGGTGTTTCAGAACTACGCGCTGTACCCGCACATGAACGTGTTTGACAACATGGCCTATGGCCTGAAGATTGCTAAGGTGTCGGAGGCGGACATCAAAACGAGGGTAGACAAGGCGGCCGGAATCCTGGAGCTCGGCCCGTTTTTAAAACGCAAGCCGCGTGAGCTGTCGGGCGGGCAGCGCCAGCGGGTTGCCATGGGCCGCGCCATCGTGCGCCAGCCGCAGGTATTTTTGTTTGACGAGCCCCTGTCTAACCTCGACGCCAAGCTGCGCGCGCAAACCCGGCTGGAGATTCAAAAGCTGCACCGCGAGTTGGGCATCACTTCGCTTTTCGTGACCCACGACCAGGTAGAGGCGATGACGCTGGCCCAACGCATGATCGTGATGAACTTCGGCAGGATGGAGCAATTCGGCACTCCGGAAGAGGTCTATACCCGCCCGGCCACAACCTTTGTCGCCAGCTTTATCGGCTCGCCGCCAATGAACCTGCTCAAACATGCGCCGGCCGCACAAGCGGGCGTCATTACCGGCGTGCGGCCTGAGCATCTGGACATTACGCCCGGCGGCTGGGGCCTTAAGGTAGAGGCCGTAGAAATGCTGGGCGCAGAGCGACTGATATACGGCCGCTGGACACACGCCGGGGCAGACGGGAAGTCCAACGAAACTGTGATCGTACGCACCGAGGAGTCTTATGCGCCGCCTGCCTTGGGCGCTACACTTTTCGTTACGCCCCGGGCCGGACGCATCCACCACTTCGATGCGGGCACCGGGCAACGACTGGAGAACTTGTGAATCCGAATCATTGGCCTTACCCGCGCTGGGTGGCCCACCGTGGTGCCGGCAAACTGGCGCCTGAAAACACACTTGCAGCCTTCCGGCTCGGCGCTGCACATGGCTATCGCATGTTTGAATGCGACGTCAAACTCAGCAGCGATGGTGTGCCGTTTTTGATGCATGACACAACGCTTCAACGCACAACCAATGCCGGTGCCAAACTGGGCGTGGGCACCATTACGCCATCCGTAAACGGCACCAGTGCGGTGGGCGGC
The DNA here is from genome assembly GCA_947373605.1 of Comamonadaceae bacterium. GTDB lineage: Bacteria > Pseudomonadota > Gammaproteobacteria > Burkholderiales > Burkholderiaceae_C > Allorhodoferax. Next base: position 874 of record CANBYM010000169.1, on the reverse strand, counting down.
GACCAAAGCTGGAGCACGCTTTCGCAGCTCGATGCCGGCAGCTGGCACTCGCGTGCTTACGCTGGTGAAGGTTTGCCCACGCTGGAGGCGGTAGCGCGTTATTGCATTGCCAACGGGTTCTTTTTGAACATTGAAATCAAACCCACGCCCGGTACTGAACGCCACACCGGCGAGGTCGTGGCACAGCACGCCGCTCGCCTGTGGCAAGGGGTAGCGGTGTCGCCGCTGTTGACCTCGTTTGACGTGAAAGCCCTGGAAGGCGCACAGGCTGTGCAGCCCGATTTGCCACGCGGCTTGTTGTTGGACGAACTCTGGAACGGCTGGCTGGAAAAAGCACTCAAACTGGAGTGCCAGGCCATTGTTTGTAACCACTCACTGTGGGACAAAAGCACCGTGCTGCAGGCCAAGAGCGCAGGCTTCAAGACCTTAAGTTACACCGTCAACGACGAGTGGGCCGCGCAACGCCTAATCGACTTGGGCACCGATGCCATCATCACCGACAGGGTGGATTTGTTCAAGCCGGCTTAAGGAATTTATTTTTGTAAAACAGTAGTTTTTTGCTGTTTTACAGTACATAATTACTGCATAGCAACTTATTGGAGATTGCCGTGCAAGTCGATTCATCCACCGCTCATTCTTTCGACAACGTCAACGGTTTATCCCCGCACAGCTCCTCATATGCCAAGCTGCGAATTGCTGCCTGGGTCATGCGCCTGCTCAGCGCGGGCTATCTGGTGTCAGTGTTCTGGCACATTCAGGATTGGTGGCTCGATGGTGAGCGGGTTGCGCGCCTGATGGGCAACTTTCTGGGAAAAGACCTGAGCGCCATGCAATCCTGGCAGCGAATGGCCGCCATGGGCGTGGACTTTGCAGC
>CANBYM010000168.1 GCA_947373605.1 Comamonadaceae bacterium | reverse complement strand
CGCAATGCGGACAACTTCCCGCTCAAAGTCGCCACGGGTGGCATGCCGCCCCTGGCCAAATTTGCTGCTTCCCCCTTCGGCATCGTGGAGCGTTTGACCGAGCCGGGTGGCGTGGCGCTGCTGCCGGTGACGCTGCGCAATGTGGAGGCCGCATTGAATGTCAAAGCGCTGAACGCCGAACGCTTCAAACCCGGCGACAAAGCAAGCGGCTCGGTGCAAGGCAAGGTCAGCGACTTCAAGCCGACCACCGATTCCGAAATCATTGCCTGGTTCCGCAAAGTTCAGCGCTACGACAACTACGCCATATCGCGCAAAACCGCTGCCGCAGAGGTCAAGACACCCCTGCCCAAATCGGTATCCGACTATGACCGCGATGCGGTGCAAACCCGCATGCTCTCTTTGCTGCATGGTCAGGGCAATGTGAAAACGCTGGACCTGCCCAAGCCTGAGTCCAAGGACCCGCGCCCGTTTGAGGTGGTGGGTATCCCGCTGGACGCGGGCTTCCATGTGGTGGAGATTGCTTCCCAACTTTTGGGCGCCTCCCTGCTCGATGAGCGCCACGGTGCCAACCGGACCATGTATGTGCGCACCACCGCGCTGGTAACCAACCTGGGTGTGCACTTCAAACTGGGCCGCGAAAACTCGCTGGCCTGGGTGACAACGCTGGACAAGGGTAGCCCCGTTCCCAATGCGGATGTGCGGGTGTCAGACTGCCGGGGCCGCGAAGTGGCCACCGGCAAGACGGATGCGCAAGGCATTGCGCGGCTCACCGGCATATCACCGCAGGCCCCGGTGTGCAGTGGCGGTGAGGACGATGCGTACTCCCAGGCCTACTTCGTCAGTGCCCGCGCAGTGCAAGCGTCGGCCGATGGCAAGGGCACGGTCAAAGACATGGCGTTTACCTGGAGCGACTGGAACAAGGGCATTGAAGCCTGGCGCTTTAACGTGCCGACCAGCCTGGAGCCGGTGCCCAATGATCGAGCCCACACGATTTTTGACCGCACGCTGTTGCGCGCTGGCGAAACGGTCAGCATGAAGCACCTGCTGCGCATCGAAACCAGCAAAGGCTTTAGCCTTGCCGACAGCAATCCGGATACGCTAGTGATAACCCACCAGGGCAGCGGCCAACAGTATGTGCAGCCCTTGCAGTGGCGCAAGACTGCCACCGGCGGACAGAGCGCCGAGAGCAGTTTCGCCATTCCGCAGGCGGCCAAGCTGGGCTTCTACCAAGTCGAGCTGCGCTATGGCGACGGCGGCGCAAGTCGCAACCGGCGCACTGGCAATTCCTTGTACACCGGCCAGTTCCGGGTTGAAGAGTTCCGCCTGCCGGTGCTCGAAGGCCGCGTCACACCGGTGGACAAAAAGGCGCTGGTGAATGTGAAATCGGTGCCGGTGGATGTGCAGGTGAATTATGTCGCTGGCGGCGCTGCGGCCAATCTGCCGGTGCGCGTGTCGGCACTGGTGCGCGGCAAATTTCTGAGCTTTGCCGACTTCGGCGATTTCAACTTCACGCCGCCCCGCGGCAAGCGCGACACCACCGAAGGCGGCACAGAAGAAGCCGACGCCAGGATCGACACGCGCGTGATCGCCGACAAGCTGCCCATCACGCTGGACAAAAATGGCGCCGGCAAAACTACGGTCAATGAAGTGCCCGCCAGCCACCTGCCGCAGGACTTGCTGCTAGAAGCGACCTACTCTGACCCCAATGGCGAAGTTCAAACCATCCGTAGCACGCAGACGCTGTGGCCTGCGGCGGTGGTGGCCGGACTCAAAACCGAGAGCTGGGTATCCAGCGGCAAGTCCATCAAATTCCAAGCATTGGCCCTGAGTCTCAATGGCAAGCCGCAAGCCGGCGTGGCGCTCGACGTCAAAGCCACGGCGCGCATCGTCACCACCACACGCAAACGCATGGTGGGCGGCTTTTATACCTATGACAACAAAACCACCGTCAAAGAGCTTGGCAGCGTGTGCAGCGGCAACAGCGATTCGCGCGGCCTGCTGCTGTGCGAAGCCACGCTCAATGAACCTGGCGAAGTGGAGTTGGTAGTCACCGCTAAAGACAGCAGCGGCAACAGCATTCAAGCCGCGTGCTCGGTGTACGTCACCAAGCAAGGCGAGATGTGGTTCGGTGGTGAAAACAACGACCGTATCGACGTGCTGCCCGAGAAAAAGAGTTATGAGCCCGGCGAGACCGCCAAGTTCCAGGTGCGTATGCCTTTTCGCTTTGCGACAGCGCTGGTGGCGGTGGAGCGCGAAGGCATCATCGACACGCAAGTGGTGCAACTCAACGGCCAGGACCCTACCGTGCAAGTCAAGGTGCAGGACGGCTGGGGCCCCAATGTGTATGTGAGCGTACTGGCGCTGCGCGGGCGATTGCGCGAAGTACCGTGGTATTCATTCTTCACCTGGGGCTACAAAACGCCGCGCGAGTGGTGGACTTCGTTCTGGTACGAGGGGCGCGAATATGTAGCACCCACAGCCAAGGTGGATTTGAGCAAGCCCGCCTTCCGGCTTGGTGTGGCTGAAATCCGCGTGGGCACCAAGGCACATCAGCTGGATGTGAGCGTGAAGGCCGATAAAGAGAGCTACGCGGTTCGTGGCAAAGCGCAAGTCAAGATTAACGTGAAGTTACCCAACGGCCAGCCCGCGGCGAATGCCGAAGTGGCCATTGCCGCCGTAGACCAGGCGCTGCTGGAGTTAATGCCCAACGACAGCTGGGACCTGCTCGGAGCCATGCTGCAGCGCCGCTCTTGGGGCGTGAAAACAAGCACTGCGCAAATGGAAATCATCGGGCGGCGCCACTACGGGCGCAAGGCAGTCGCCGCGGGCGGTGGCGGCGGGCACAGCGGTGCGCGTGAACTGCTGGAAACGCTGCTGCTGTGGAACCCCAAGCTGCAACTCGATGCCAACGGCAGCGCCACGGTGACGGTGCCGCTCAACGACGCACTCACCACGTTCAAAATTGTGGCAGTGGCTGACGCCTCCACCGGCTTGTTCGGCACCGGCTCCACCAGCATCCGCGCCACGCAGGACCTGCAAATCATCAGCGGACTGCCGCCGCTGGTGCGCGAGGACGACAAGTACCGCGCCCAGTTCACACTGCGCAATACGACCAAGCAGGCCATGAAAGTGGTCGTTACACCGCGCGCCACCATGTTGAATCTTGAACCGAAGAACGTGGATATTCCCGCCGGTGAAGCGCGCGAAGTGGCATGGACCGCCACTGCCCCTGCACAACTGGCGCTCACCCGCAACGAAGCCATATTGTGGGAGATCGAAGCCAAAGACGGCATCAGCGGCGCGCGGGACGCGCTCAAGGCGCGTCAACGCATTATTCCCACTGTGCCGCTCACGGTGCAACAGGCCACGCTAGTGCAAGTCGACGGGCCGCTTAGTCTGGACGTGAACCCGCCCGCCGACGCCATCGGCACCAACGGTGTGGTGCGCGGCGGCCTGAAAATTTCTTTGCAGCCCAAGCTGGCCGAAGGACTGCCGGGTGTGCGCGACTGGTTTATCAATTACCCTTTCCTGTGTCTGGAGCAAAAGACCAGCAAGAGCGTGGGCCTGCGCGATGCCAAGCTGTGGCAAAGTGTGGCAGCACAAATCCCGGGTTATCTGGACAGCGACGGGCTGGCCAACTACTTTGCGCCGCGCGATGGCGAAGCCAATCAGGGCAGTGACACACTCACCGCCTACCTGCTGGCGGCCACACACGAAGCGTCGGGCATCAACCCGGCGTTTGCGCTGAGCGACGAGGTGCGCGCGCCCATGGAGCGCGGCCTGATTGCGTTTGTGGAGGGGCGCATACAGCGCAACTTCTGGAGCCCGCGCAAGGATCTGGACATGCGCAAGATTGCCGCACTCGAAGCCCTGTCGCGCTACGGCAAAGCGCAAGGCCGCATGCTGGGCAGCGTCACCATTGCACCCAGCCAGTGGCCCACCCACACGGTGATCGACTGGCTCAACATTCTGAAGCGCGTCAAAGATGTACCGGACCGCGACATGCGCTTGGCCGAAGCCAACCAGATATTGCGCGCCCGCATCAGCTATCAGGGCACCAAAATGATTTTCAGCACCGAGCGCGATGACTACTGGTGGTGGCTGATGCAAAACGGTGACGTCAATACCGCACGGCTGATTCTGAGCGTGCTGGACGACCCCGCCTGGAAGGACGACATGGGCCGTCTGGCCAATGGTTTTGTCGGCCGCCAGCAAAAAGGCGCGTGGCACACCACGACCGCCAACCTGTGGGGCGGGCTGGCGCTGGAAAAGTTCTCCGCCAAGTTTGAAGCCGTCACTGTGGCAGGCAGCACCAAGGCCGCGATGGGCGGAAACGCCGCCTCGGTGGATTGGAGCAAGGTCGAGCGCGTCAAACCCACCGACACCGCTGGTGCACCCAACCAGACCAACTGGTTCGGCGCACCGGCGTCACCCGGCAACCTGCGCAACAACAGCATGTTCCTGCCTTGGGGCAAGGGCGACAAAGACACCTTGAGCGTCAGCCATGCAGGCCCCGGCAAGCCGTGGCTCACCCTGCAATCGGTGGCGGCCATTGCGCTGAAGGAAACTTTCAACGCAGGTTACCAGATCAAGAAAACCATCACGCCCATTGAGCAAGCCAACAAGAGCCTGCCCACGGGCACCTACACGCTCGGCGACGTGCTGCGCATCACGCTGGAAGTGAATGCGTCGGCCGACATGAGCTGGGCTGTGATTACCGATCCGGTGCCCGCAGGTGCCAGCATTCTGGGCGGTGGACTGGGCCGCGACTCGGAGATTGCCACGCAGGGCGAGAAGCGCGAAGGCCACGCCTGGGCCGCGTTTGAAGAGCGCAGCTTCGAGTCCTTCCGCAGCTACTACCAGTACCTGCCCAAAGGCGTGGTGAAAATGGAGTACACCGTGCGTCTCAACAACATGGGTGAATTCTCATTGCCACCGAGCCGCGTGGAAGCCATGTATGCGCCAGAGATGTTTGGTGAGACACCCAATGCCAAAGTGAAGGTGGAAGCGGCAAAGTGATAGCCGCTAAGCAATAACCGCTGATTGATGGGCCACAATGTGATCGCTGAGGCACTCGGCCCAGACTTTGTAACCCAATGCACTGGGGTGTATGCCATCAGAAGACATACCTTGACTGGTGGTGGACTCCGGATGGCGCAGCATGGTGCAGTGGGGCCGCGTGCCAAACAGCTTGGCCAATAGCCGGTTCATTTCACGCGCCCAGATTCCCATAAACCAGCGCAGCGGCTGCGGCAAAGCGGCGCAGGCATGCATGGGGGGAACCGCGGTATGGACCAAAAGAGCGGGCATGAACTTCTGATCGATGAGACTTGCAAGCTGCTTTTGCCACCATACCCACTTGCCCGGTGTACACAGTCGGGTTGCATCATTGGCTCCGATCGAGAGCACCACCACGTCATAAGGGCGCGCTTGCAATTGTGAAATCAGCGCGGCCAGACCCGGAGAATCCAGCCCGTTAACGGCCAGCAGTTGCCATTCAATGGTGTAATGGTGGCCCAAGCTTTGCACGAGTTGGCCGCACAGAGCCTCGTCTTGCGTAGTCACACCTACGCCCGCTGCACCCGAGTCACCCGCAATCAGAATGCGGCAGTGCGGCCCCTGCCCGCTCTGGCCCGAGCGCAAGCCGGAGGCCTCGGGCAGCTTCGGCGTTACGCGGTAAACATGGCGCGCCTGCAGCCACAAGACCGGCCATAAGGCGACCAGCAGGACGCAGCGCATGCAGTTTCCGAGCATGTGCTCCATTGGAATCACCGTGTAGTCAAAACGACAGCTTGATGCCAACTGGAGAAGGCGTCTGTACGTTCGCAGTGGTTGCTTTCGCGATGCGCAACGACTCTGGCGAGTGATTACCCCAATTGAACAGCGATGTGATTTCACTGAGACTAACTTGCCCCCTTCACATCAACAACCTGAAAGACTCCTATGCGCCCAACCCTTCGCCAAGCACTCGTCGGATTTAGCGTTGTCCTATTTGCAGGCACCTGCTTTGCACAGGCCTCGGGCCTCACGCGCACCATCGTGAACAGGGCCGATGTTTCGGTTCCCAATCGCGAAGCCGTGATCGCACGCGTCGAAGTGGCACCTGGTGCCGCGGCTGGCTGGCACAGCCACCCAGGCGACGAAATCAGTTACGTGCTGGAGGGCGAAGCCACCCTCTTGATGGCCGGTCAGGCACCGCGCAAAGTGTCCTCGGGCGAAGCCTTTGTCATTCCTGCAGGCGTGGTGCACAACGCCATCAACAGTGGCGCGGTGCCCACCAAGCTGGTCGGCGTGTACGTGGTGGAAAAAGGCCAGCCCCTTGCCACCCCCGCAGCTGCACCGGCGCAATAAGTCACACCAGTGTCGCAAGCGCCGCCGGTGAAAAGTCCGACAACTCGGACAAGAGGCCCTCGCGCACCTTGAGTGCCCAGTCCAGGTCGCTGATCAGCGCGCGGCCCACCGCAACAAGATCGAAGTCGCCGCGGTCAAAGCGGCGCAGCAGTTCGTCCAGAGACGCAGGCTTGGAACTCTCACCGCCAAACGCGGCAATGAATTCGCCACTCAATCCCACGGAGCCTACGGTAATAGTGGGCCGGCCGGTGAGCTTCTTGGCCCAGCCTGCGAAGTTCAAGTCCGAACCGTCAAACTCCGGTTCCCAGAATCGGCGTTGCGAGCAGTGAAAAATATCGGCTCCAGCATCGGCCAGCGGTTGCAGCCAGGCGGCCATCTCTTCAGGTGTTTGCGCAATGCGGGCGTTGTAGTCCTGCTGTTTCCATTGCGACAAGCGGATGATGACCGGGTAGTCCGGCCCTACTTCAGCGCGCACCGCCTTCAAAATCTCCGCCGCAAAAAGGCCACGCGCCACGAGGCTGCCACCGAACTTGTCGGTGCGCACATTGGTGCCTTCCCAGAAAAACTGGTCAATCAAATAACCGTGAGCACCATGCAACTCGATGGCTTCAAACCCCAGGCGCTTGGCGCTGCACGCCGCTTTGGCAAAGGCGGCAATGGTGTCGGCAATGGCCGCATCAGTCATCGGCTCACCAAAGGACTTGCCCGGGCGCGATAAACCCGAGGGCGAATCCACCGGCGGCGGCGCTACCCAGGTAGTGCGCGGATTGCGCGCAGCACCCACGTGCCAGAGCTGCGGCGCCATGACGCCACCGGCGCTGTGAACCGTGTTGATCACATCCTGCCAGCCGGCCAGCGCGGCGTCACCCCAGAAGTGCGGCACGTCCGGGTCGTTTGCCGAAGACGGTCGCTGCACCACGGTACCCTCCGAGATGATCAGACCTACGGCCGACGCAGCACGCTTGCGGTAGTACTCGCTCACCGCCTTGGTAGGAACACCGCCGGGCGAGAACGATCGCGTCATGGGTGCCATAACGATGCGGTTGGCGAGGTGCAAACTCTTGCAGGTAAACGGTTTGAACAAAGAGGTGGCTTCGGACATGAATACAAGGCTCGATAGGTTGCGGATGCCTGCGATGGGCGGGACGCGCCATCACACAGTGCGTTAAGCGCCTAGCGATTATCCGGTCCAAATCGGTACAGCTGCTGCGGGTTGGCACACAGTATCCGGTGAAGCTGCAAAGAATCGGGGGCAATCTGTGCCAGTGCGTTCACCAGCGCACCATCGTCCGGAATGTGCGTGTGGTTGGGGTGCGGCCAGTCGGTTCCCCAGACACACTGCTCCGGAAAGCGTTCGACCAGCGTTCTGGCCAACAAGACGCCCGCCGCATAGCGTTCATCGGGTAATGCGTCGGCATCGATGCGGTCTATGCCGCTGACTTTGACATGAAAGTGCGGAGTCTTGAGGAGCTGCATCAGTGCCTGAAAATCCGGATGATCAAGGCCCTTGCGGGCATCAACGCGACCCATATGGTCAATCACCACCGGCACGGCGCTGCGCACAAGTCCCGGTGCCAGGGTATGAATCAGTTCGCTTTCAAAGTGCACCTGCAAATGCATGTCCACATGGGCCAGCCGGTGCGTGAGCGCGATGATGTCGTCCAGCTGCGCACCCATGGCCAGGTGTCGCATGAAATTGAAGCGTACGGCCCGGAACCCCGCATCGGCCAGCCTGCGCAACTCAAGGTCGGACACATCGACCTGTACCAGTGCGACGCCTAAGTAGCGCCCGCCGCCGGCACGAATCGCATCTTCCACAACGCTGTTGTCCAGCCCATGAACAAT
>CANBYM010000167.1 GCA_947373605.1 Comamonadaceae bacterium | reverse complement strand
CGGAATCGCTGACAGTGCCAGTTTCGAAACTACCTCCCGTAATAATCCCAGTACTGGTGTTGTACCCAACCAGACCACCCGCCGCACCGTTCGTTTCCGAGTTAGAAACGGGACCGGAAGCTCCACTAGCGGATATCGTGCCTTGGTTTTGGCCAACTAATCCACCGGCTTGACTCACATAGCTGCCAGTATCAGTAACGCTGACAATCCCCGCCGCGTTACTACTGGTAATAGTGCCGGTATTCCAACCAACCAAGCCGCCGACAGAACTAATGCCGCCATTGCTTGCGCTGACGCTACCTGATGCAGAACTATTTGTAATGCTGCCTGCAAGCGATTCGCCAACAAGTCCACCGACAAATCCGCCAGACGGGCCTAATGAGGTAACAGAACCCGAGGCGGAACTGTTGCTGATAGTGCTGTTACTGGCTATTCCAATCAACCCCCCAAGTACGCCGCTATTGGTAGACGTAACCGATGACTGCGCGTAACTGTTCGTTACGGAAATATTGGAACCTTGAGCAACCAAAGGTGCCGTTACACCGGCAAGCGCACTATTTGTAAAGCTTCCACCAACGAGTCCAATGTTAGAAAAAGATGAGCCTGCGGCCTGACCAAATAGTGCTGTAAAGGGTAAATTGCTGTTGATTGTCAGGTTTGAAATCGTATGACCCAGACCGTCAAACTGGCCGGTAAAGTTGGTAGTGGCTCCATTGGCGTTGGGATTTCCACCTATGGGCACGAAGCCCGCTGCGGAATTCCAGGTCAAGGTCGAGGTCGCATCTATGTTCGCACCAAGTACAAAATTACCAGCCAAATTCGAGGAGGCCGCCATGCCCTGCAGCGTAGTGGTCGTGGGTGCCGAAATCTCATCGCCTGGTGATCCGAGACTGGTGATAACCGTGTAAACCGTCGCTACGCCATTGGAGCCCAAAGTCTTACTGAAGTTGGGACCCGCACTCAGATTGATCGGCGCATTGACGTTGAACGTTGCCGTGTTTCCCAACGCCACCGCACCCTGACCGAACTGCACATTCAATGCCCCACTGGCACCGGTCGCCGTGATGGGCTGGTTGATATTGACATTCCCGAATGCATTCAGGGTCAGCGCCGTATTGGCGCTCCAGCTCACCGGGTCGCTGACATTAATATTGCCCGGACCGACCGCTCCATTCGCGTAGAGGTTTGTACCGCTGTTGGTTCCCGTTGTGGTCTGAATCGTCACGCTGTTGCTTGCCAATAACGTTCCCAAGGCTTGCCCGGTTATGTCGCCACCAGATGCTGCTATCGTGAAGTCCACTGGGTCAATCAGCCAGTTCCCGCTTTTGCCATGCGCCGCTGCGGTGGTGATGCTCACGCCGTCTGCAATGCTCACATGTGCCGCAGATGTCTCAATAGACCCTCCATTCCCGGCCTGCGGTGCAGACGCATCCAGAATGCCACTTACCTTTACCGACCCTGCCGTCATTCCACCCAGTAGCGCAATGCTTCCCCCACCCTGTGCGCCTGTTGAATTTATCGTCCCACTGTTGCTTACAGTACCGCCTTGTAATACGATTTGCCCGCCCTCTTGGCTAAACCCGGTGGCGCGGATGATGCCCGAGTTGTTAACCACTTGTGCAACGGTGCTGCCTACCTGACCTGCCGTCAAAGTGACCGATGTGGCTGCATTGATGGATCCGGAATTTTCCAGATCGGCGCTGAGCGATGCGTCGCTCACACGAGCGCGTATAAGCCCTTCAACGGTGAGATCCACTGCAACAGTATTGCCCGCAGCAAGCGTGACCGTGGTAGCGTAAAGCTGCCCTACGTTTTGTACCGTGTTACCCAATAGAGCAATACTGCCCGATGCGTTAATAGTGCCCTGATTAATGATACCGCCCGTACCCGGGTTGCTGAACGTGTAGTTGCCCGACATGAAGTCGAAATCCGACAGCTTCAAGGTCGAAGCCAACAAGCCCCCCACATTGACCTGGCTCCCTGGTGCAAAGAGCATACCGTTGGGGTTAAGCAAAAACACTTGCCCGTTGGCGTTGAGGTGTCCGTAAATCTGACTGGCCTGCGTGCCACCTATGCGGTTTAGAGCCACGGAGCTGCTGTTAGGTTGTTGGAAGTTCACCGTAGCAGCCGAGCCGATGTTGAAGCTTTGCCAGTTGATGGCCGCTTGCTGGGTGGTCTGCTGAACGTTCAGGGTTAAGGCGCTTTGGCTGATAGTTGCTTTGCCCGAGCTGACCGACCCGCCGCTGGGCAACACATTGGGGCCTAAGGCCCAAGCGGGTGCAGCGAACGCTGTAGCGGCAATCAATGCAGCACCCACGACCGCACAACAATCTGACTTAACTGCAGTTGATTTGCCATGGCCCGCAGCACTTTCTGACACAGCGACCCACATGCGGCTTGTGCCGCTCCAGACCAATTTGAAAATGTGGTTCATGCCCCTATCTCCCGGGTACTGATTTCTGATTGCTTTCCTGTACTCACCATGAGTACCCCAAATTCACCCAGCCTCTGAACCGGTTGGTGTCGGTCGATCCAGGCACGCTTTGGCCAGCCCATGCAACGATGAGGCTTGTGCTCAATTGTCTGTTTATAGCCCACTCTGCGCCAAGTCCTGCATCATTGATATTCACCTGGTTCTGGCTTGTTGTGGGCAGTGCGTAATGGTTCACCCGTCCACTGGCATAGTCTGCAAAGCTGCTGAGCGTGAGCGTAGGCTGTACCTGCCAGCGCAGTCCCAGCTTGACTTGGAACCCTTCGTCAGCAACCAAGGCACCGCTTTCATAGCCCGGCATAGAGGTAGCACCTCCCAAACTGAATTTTTCTGAGGAATCCAGATTTTTGTCTGCAAGCTGGACTATCAGTTGCATTTGCAAAGAGGTCTCTTTCCCGAGTGTCTGCTGACGTTGCAGGTTATAGGTCAGCTTGTCAAAGCCACCATTGGTATTCGGCCCATCAGGAGGTGCGTCTTGCTTTAGAGCCTGCGAACCAAGAACCATCTGCCCCGTGCGAAGTGCAAATTCAACGCGGTTGGAACCTCCACCCCAAAGGTCATCCAACCAGTCGCCACTCACCGTAAAGGTAACACCCTGACTTTGCTTGGTTAGCGACGTATTGGAGGTCTGAAACGTATCTGTCAAGTTACTCGTATCGGCGTCCAGCTGTAACTTCAGATTGGTGGTGCGGCTACGAATGACGGGGAAGTAAGCGCCCATACGCACTGAGTCTGCTGTGCCGGTAGCCTGTAGGCTGGCGTATTGACCGCCAAGGCTATATTGGGCACTGGACACTGCCGCCGTTACGTGCATTCCATCAGACCCAATCGGCATATCGCCCTGGAAGTTATAGCTGGTAAGCCCAGAGGTGTCACTGGTCACTACATTGGCGAAAATGCGTTCGCCCCGGCCAAACCAACTATTCGCGCCCACGGTCAGACCGAACCTGTTGGTGCCAGTGGAACTGAGACCGTAGTTGTCTGCTTCTAATCTCGCATTGAACAGTGGATCGAGCCGCTGGACCAGAACCAGATCTGTAGAACCAGGCTCTGCACCTGCTTGTAGATCCAGAGTTGCTTGGCTGCCGGCCAAGTCGTTGACCAGTAGCACCTGCCGCTCGAGTGCACTTAGCGTGAGAGCCGCGCCCTTTGGCAGGTGTTCAAGAAAACCATAAACAACAGACGGATCAATTCGGCTCTCACCCTCAAGTCGTGTCTCGCCCAGACGGCCTTCGCTTATTGTGATTTCAATGGTGCCATCCTGAATCTTCTGAGGTGGCAAGTACGCCTGCGCTAAAAAGTAGCCCGCAAACTTGTACCGTCCCTCGACCAGCTCCAACACCTGCTGTAGTTCCCCAAAATTTAGATCTTTGCCAATCCAATTGCTTGCGGCACTTCGCAATACCGCAGATGTGAGCGCACTGTTACCGCTGAAGGCAAAATCATTTACATGGACTCGAGTGTCATTACCTTCGCGCGCAGGAGTCCTTTGAGTCGGTGACGGTGGTGTGTCCAGTGGGGCTGTCTTTTCAGGTGCAGCTGCTACAGGCTCAGGGAGGCCGTCCTGCATGGGCCGGGATGCAACAGAAGAGTTAATACCAATCGCATCCTCGCGGAGGGGCTCCCCCCCTCGGCCCTCGCTGATCGTGATACCAATATTTCCGTCCTGAACCTTCATGGCTGAGAGATTCGCGTGGGCAAAGTAGCCGGCAAATTTATACCGAGCTTCTATGAGTTCAAGTACCTGCTGAAGTTCTACTGGAGTGATATCTCTGCCGATCCAATAGCTCACGGCATTACGCAACACATCAGAGGATATGACTCTGTTGCCGCTAAATGTGAAGCCGGTTACGTGGATTCGCGCATCGTCACCTTCTCGACCAGAGACGCCTTGAACGGGTACAGTTGGCGCGTTGACGTCGGATATCTTTGCTGGCGCTGGTGTCAAAGGCACATTGCGCGCATCATGCAGGATAAGACCCGCACCAGACGTGATTTGAGCATTCGCAATGCCCCAAACGGCACAGAGGTAAAAAAGGCTGATGCTAAGCCAGCCGTGTCTCTTCGATTTAATTTTCTTTCCCCCTGCGCTTATTGTTTAGTCTAACATTCGATTTAGTCCAGCTGCCTTGTTTTTAGTACTCCCGGTCTGGAAGCAAGACCGCACGGCCATCACCCGTACCTTCCTTGGCTGACAAATTGCCGCCAAAATTGGCCTTCCCCGCAGTGTCACATTCATTGCGCGAACTCTGGAAAATGGTATTCCATGCGGGTTTGCAGACCATCAGTTCATTGAAAGGCTGCCGATTGTCAGCTTTATCGGCACAAAAGTTGCAGATTTATTTTCCTCTAAGGCACGTCTGCTGTACTCTGCTTTCAGCAGCAAAGTCATCCAGGCAATCGAGCAGCTTATTTGACGACGCAGGCGGTACTTAAGGACATTGCCGTTCCATGACTGTCTCCGGTGACCAATACAGAGACACCGCGCTTACCCACAGTTGCCTCTAACTCGAGCATGCTGTTTCCATCGCGGTTAGGGGCACCACCATCGATAAGTTCTCTACCCTCCGCTTGGGCCTTTAGCCGCTCGCGATAGAAGGCTAGCACCTTCTCCGGCGGATCATTTGTTTCCAAGTCAACGGATACATTTGATCCTTCCGGGCCAGTAGCCTGGAAGCCTTTACCTACACTTTGTTTCGCGCCCGGATAGAGCGCCAGTCCCAACTCAGCCTCGGTCACGTTCGCGATAGGCGTCGGGAGTTGTAAGTTTGGGGAAGTCTTGCACTGCACGGCAGAATCTTGTTTAGATTCAACGCTACTAGGCGCTTGCGTAGTTACTGCTGCCGAGGTTGCCGGGATTTCGGAGGAAGTCTTCGAAGGCTCTGGCGACTTCCCACAACCGGATATCGCGATGGCAAGGATAGACAAAATAATTGCAGGCTTCACATGTGCTCCCCATCGGCTTGCTGCCGAATTGATTTTGCTACCCCAATGGGATGGCTGCTTACGACGAAAATTCTAACAAATTGAGACGTCACCTATGCCTATACACAAATAACTCGGCTCGACTTTTCTTGCAGGTCTTTCAAGAAAACACTTTGTTGTGGCGAATCCGTCACATCCCACTGAGCCAATTATTTCTGGCAATGTGCCACAGGGGATTGGTTTTTAGGCGACCGCCCTTCGCTTCATCCCCTGCACCGCCCTGATCTTCCTTGCCAACTCCTGCGTCGAGTAAATGGATGTCGTGGTCAAACTTGCATGCCCGGCCAACTCACTTGCCACTTCAATCGGAACACCATCGACCAATGCCTGGCGGATAAATGTGTGGCGCATCCAGTGGGTTGAGGACTTCTCGAACCGGCGTGCATCTAACCCGGCCGCTTCAGCAGTCTTGGCCGCATGGCGGAAGAATCGTTTGAGCACCGCGTAAATGCCGGAAGCAGATAGAGGCGAGCCCAGCCGCTTGGAGCTTGCGCCCACTACCAGCTCACCGCCCTGCCCTCTGCTCCACTTTGCAACTGAGGAGTGAAGCGTTCGGATAAGCGGCAAGTCGGACTGCACCTCTGAGGCCTTGTCATCCTCAAGGAACTCGCCGCCGTGGGTGGCCAGCAGTCGCACCACGTCCGGATTCAATGGGACTTCACGCGTCTTGTTGCGTTTGCCGGTGACGGTCAGGATCCAAGTCTCGGGAAGGTCCGGCAACGACTCCAGCCTCAGGTCCTTGTGCGTCGCGTTGGCCAGTTCTTCAAGACGTATACCGCTTGTGACCAGCAGCTCAAGGATGCATTTCAACCGCAAAGTCTCGGGTCCTGCAGGCATCGCATCCAGACACCGCAGGACGTGTTTCCACTCAGCCTCCGTGAACGAGCGCTTGATATCCATCTTGGTCGCCGGCAAATCAAAGGACTTCATGACCGAGCGAAACGGATTGGCCACGAGGTACCCTGCGTCGACCAGACCACCGTAAAGCGTTTGCAGAATCACTAAGGCTTGCTTCTGTGAAGCTGGACTGGGCTGCGAGCGAAACGCCCGCCAGGCCGGATCCGTGCGCTTCAGGGGAATCTTCTGGATCCATGTTGACGGCACCGCCTGCAAGAAAGCACGGTACTGCTTCACATCGGGAGTTGTGACGCTGGACAGTGGCTTCTTCAAAACTTGTGCACACCACATCAAGAACCGCTCAGCTTCTTTTCGGTAGCTGCGCTGGGTCGACGGTTTTTCCTCATACCGCGATAGCCACATATCAACCGCCTGCAGGTCGTTCTTGGCACCCAGCGTGTTGGCCATGTGGGAACGAAAGTCTCCACGCTCACCGGCCAGATTGGGGGAGGCTTGCATGTGCGCAAGGCTACTGGTAACCAGCGTGCCGTTGCCGAATTGGCTTAGTCCCGAACTAGAACTAAACACCGATCCAGAAAAAGATCCACCCACCGGCACCAAACTGGCCACCCTCAGCTCCTGCTTACTCTTTGGTTCATGGACCGTGCCGGAAATCAGCAGATTCAAGTGATCCTGCTCCAGGATGAGCCACTGCAAGACCTGCTTGGCGCGCGTCTGCCCGAACCCATGGATCTGGCTATGCCAGCGGTAACCGTAGACATTGATGAATCGCACCAGATCCCCAAGGGTCAGGATGCCCACGTTGCGCATGACCTTAACGACGGGCTTGGCAAACCACGACTCCAGCCGGTCCGTGGCAGCGGGAATTACGGAAAGGACGGTTTCCAGATAGTTCAGCGCCCTTACCCGCTCGCCCACTACGTCCTTGAGCCCTGCACCGGCTTCCTGTGCATCCGCGTTATCGAGCCCGAACACTGCCTTGTATTCAGCAAGCAAATCGGCCTCGGACCACATGTCCGGGTCCATCCCTTCCGCTTCAATCCAGTCTTCAAGGGTGGGGAGTTCTACGGCAGGCTTTGCCTTGGCATCACTACGAAGCAAATCCAGCAGGTGCGTGATCTTTGACGTACCGACAAGCGTTGCATCAAACGCCCTGCCCGCTTCGATGATTTGCTTCAAAAGCGTGTCACGCCGGTTTTGAACGTACCGAAGGTCTGTCGTCGTCTCCGACCAGGCCATGTAACGGTTAAACGCATCAGCGAGGTCCAGTCCTAAAAGGCTGGAGCGCACGAACGCGAAGTGGTGCACACCAAGAGCGCGTGCCTCTTGCATTACCTTGGCGATAGAGCCCTTGGGGCGCCCTGCCTTGCGCTTGGGAACGGCGCTATGGAAAAGGGGTTGTACGGCTTGTGTTTGGGTCACGACGCTAGGAGAAACGCTTAAGAAGGAATTCACCGGTGACCTCGTACAAATAGAAAACGCACTTTTAGAACTATTTAATTTGCATCGTGATTATGGGGATAATCATGACGTCGCTGGATCGGAATTATTTGCATGTGATGATGGAAGTCAGGTTGAATACGATTTGCCACCGCTAATCACACCTTTTGCCTCGCATGTGAAGAGCAGTGGGCAACTCCGACATTGCGTTAGACGCAGTGCGCCCTGTCTTCCTCACTAACGTACTCACCTTTCAAGTACGCCAAAGTGATGTGCAGCTGAAGTGGACCCCAGAGTCAGGACAGACTTGATAGCAGTTTAAGTTGCACTCGACTTCTCGCAGCTGGACGGCGCTGCCCCGGTTTTTGCAATTGGTATTGCTGGCTCATTCTCAATCCTGACTTCCTCGAACTCAGTCCCGCTGGA
>CANBYM010000166.1 GCA_947373605.1 Comamonadaceae bacterium | reverse complement strand
TTTTGCACAAGGCAATGTAACTGCTTACGGTGCGGGTTGGATCGGCGGCCTGGTTGGTATCAACTCGGCGGGCACAGGTAGCATCATTTATAGCCACGCCACCGGCAACGTTATTGCATCTGGATCTTCACGGACCTATGTTGGTGGTTTGACCGGGCAGAATGACGGGACAATAAGCAACGCTTATGCTACGGGAAATGTTTCCGCAGCGGGCACCAATAGTGATGTAGGTGGTCTTGTTGGCTACAACACCAATTTAATCACCGGAAGTTATTGGGGCGATGGCATCACTTTTGGGACCGTCAGTTTTACAGGGCCTAGTGGTTATGTAGGCGGACTGGTTGGGGTCAGTGGCTCTGTCGCCGGGGGCGCCATCATTTCGGGCAGCGCTGCCACTGGCAATGTCTCTGCGACCAACGGCGCGGGTTCACTCATTGTTGGAGGACTGGTGGGCTATAACGCCAACGGTACTTCACCCAATACGATCCAAATTAGCACAACGACCGGAACGGTCGCCGTGACTACGACAACTAATTCCGGCATGGTAGGGGGGCTTGTCGGTGACAACGCAAGTACCATCATTAACTCTACTTCATCCAGCGCAGTGGCAGGTGTTCAGGCTTCGGCCGGTGGGCTTGTGGGATCCAATGAATCGACTGGGACCATTACGTTAAGCAATGCCAGTGGTGCGGTAAGCGACATCAGCGGCAATAACCTTGCAGCAGGTGGACTGGTTGGCGTCAACAATGGTTCAATCGCAACCAGTTACGCAACTGGAAGTGTGAACAACAGCTCTGGCGTTGCGACGTCGACCGGTGGCTTGGTTGGTCTCAATGTGGGAAGCATTACCGGCAGCAATGCCTCTGGAAATGTTAGTGTGACGGACACGGGCAGCTCTGTCACCCCGGCGGGTGGCTTGGTCGGGCAAAATCGGGGCACCATATCGGGCAGCAGCGCTTCCGGCGCGGTCGTTAATTATGAAACTAACGGTGCGGCAGGTGGACTGGTTGGGTACAACACCAGTACTGGGGTTATTACGGGAGGTAGCTTCGAAACCGGTAACGTTAGCGATTCCACAAACGGAAATTCCACCCATATCGGTGGACTGGTAGGACAAAACGATGGATCCATCAGCGGAACCGTTAGTGCCGAAAACTATGCGACTGGTAACGTAATTTCAGTTGGGACATCGGGATGGATAGGTGGCCTGGTTGGCATCAACTCTGCTGGTGTAGGACTCATCATCTATTCCTACGCCACCGGCAGCGTCACCACAGCAGGATCTTCACAAACCTATGTCGGTGGTTTGACCGGGCAGAACGACGGGAACATCGTTTACGCCTATGCAAATGGTTTCGTCGTCGCGAGCGGTGCTAGTACGTATGTAGGGGGCCTTGTCGGCTATAACCGTGGCACCGTCGCACAAAGTTACGCCACCGGCGCTGTCAGTGGCAGCGGCGTCGGTCTTGGAGTCGGTGGCTTGATTGGCTATAACAGCGGTGTCGTATCTGATGCCTACGCAAACGGGAGCGTCGCTACCAGCACTGGCGCAAGCAGTGCAGTTGCTGGACTTGTTGGAGAGAATGTTACAGGTGGAACTATAGCCAACAGTTATTCCACTGGTGCTGTCTCGGCAAGTGCGGGTAATGTGCCGGGTGGTTTGATTGGTATTAATTTGGGTGGGGTTACTAGCAGCTTTTGGGACACAACTACTTCTGGACAGGCAACTTCTGCGGGGGGCACCGGATTAACTACGGCGCAAATGCAATCTGCATCTGTATACAGTGGTTGGAGCATATCGAATATTGGTGGCAGTGGCCTCTCCTGGCGCGTCTATGAAGGAAATACGTATCCGTTGCTTACGATATTTCTTACGCCACTGACCTTGGCAAGTGCGCCGGATGCCCTAAATCTGACGTATAGCGGTGTACCGCAAACTGCAGGAAGTTACACATTGACCGCCAACGTATTCGGCTCTGCAGCGACAGGTACGAATGTTGGTTTCTACAACGGCTATTACTCCAATCAGTTGGGTTACGACATCACGGGTGGAAACATATCCATTACACCAGCCGCTCTAGTTGCCACCGGCACACAGACCTACAACGGAACAACCACGTTTGCTGGTAGCAATTTAATTATTAGTGGCGTAAACGGAGAAACATTCACTGCCAGTGGAAGTGGCACGCTAACGGGTATACACGTTCAAACCAACCAAGCGCTTGCCTCTGTTTCCGGATTTGTGTTGGCTCCTGTTAATGGCGATCTATTGAGTAACTATCTGCCATTGGCCGCAACCGCTACGTCGGTTTCTGTTACACAAGCCCCAATCACGACTTCCGCCAGTATTACTGGATCAACTACCAAGGTATATGACGGTACGACAGCAGCAACGGGCGCAACGTTTTCAACTAACGTGACCGGAGCCGTATCGGGCGACACGATCACGGTGAATACGGCTGGTGTAGCACTGGCTTACAACTCGGCGCACGTCATTGGAGCTTCGAGCATTGTCCCAACCGGGTCGACTTCGCTTTCGATCAGCGGAACGGCAGGCAGTGCGCTATCTGATTACAGTTATTCATTGCCGACCATCGCGCCGGTCGCCGCAACGATTACGACTGCGCCACTTACGACTTCCGCAAGTATTACCGGATCAACAACCAAGGTGTATGACGGTACGACTGCGGCAACTGGCGCAACGTTTGCCACTAACGTCACCGGTGCTGTAGCGGGCGATACGATCACGGTGAATACGATTGGTGTAACACTGGCGTACAACTCGGCGCACGTCGTTGGCGCATCGAGCATTGTCCCAACCGGATCAACTTCGCTTTCAATTAGCGGTACAGCAGCCAGTGTGTCCACTGATTACAGTTATACATTGCCGACCATCGCGCCGGTCGCCGCAACGATTACGACTGCGCCGCTTACCATGACTGCTAGCATTGGCGGATCAACAACCAAGGTGTATGACGGCACCACTGCTGCATCTGGCGCGACAGTTGCGGGACAAGTGGCGGGCGCAGTAGCTGGCGACACGATCGTTGTTGATGTATCTGGTATGAGCCTGAATTACAACTCGGCACATGTGGGTGCCACCACTATTTTAGCCACTGGTAACGCAGGCATTTCGATTGCGGCCAGCACTGTCGGAAGCGTGCTGTCAGATTACAGTTTTACGCAGCCTAGATTATTGAGTGCAAGCGGCTCTATTACGCCGGCAACACTAAGCTATGTGGCTGATCCGGTGGGTCTCTTGCCGGGCCAAGCCCTCCCATCTGTGCTTACAGGCACTGTTAGCGGTTTTGTGCCAGGCGATACGCTGGCTAATGCAACCACAGGTACGCTCAGCTTTTTTGCGCCACAAACCGCGAACTTTATTGCAGGCAACAGTTATGCAATTGATGGTCGCGGTTTAACAGCAGTGGACTATGTGCTAGCCCAAGCTGATTCCAATGCCACTGCGCTGATAGCTTTTAACCCGGTGCAGGTCACGCAGGCAGTATCAGCATCTATTGCACAGTCCAGTACCACCCCCACAAGCGCAACAACTGACCCTGGTAGCACGACACCCCCGGCTGGTGGAATCTCTTTCGTGCTAATAGGTAAACAGCCGGCGACGCAGTCTGGTGGGCCGCTGGTAAATAACAACTTGCCTGGCACTAGCGTGCTGGTCTGCAAATAAGGTGCCAGATCATGCATAACCTTAACTTGCATCGTTTGTTTTTTGGAATGGTGTTGGCTCTGACGAGCTTGTTTGCACACGCGGATGGATCGCTCACGCATCTTTCGGGTGAAGTCTCTATCAAAAGGGCTGATGGAGCTATGGTCACGGGTGCACCCAATGTGCAGGTGTTTGCTGGCGATGTAATTCACACCGGAGCGGACGGGTACGTTCGTGTGGTGATGAAGGATGAGGCAGAGATCATGTTGCGTCCAAAGTCTGACCTAAAAATTGAGCAGTTCCGATATGAACAGAACAAGCCGTCGGAAGACAGTTTTGTGTTTCAGCTGCTGCGTGGCGGTTTGCGATCCATTACTGGGTTTATCAGTAAGCGCGGCAACCGCGATGCCTATCGTTTAACTACTTCTACTGCCACCATTGGTGTGCGCGGTACTACACACGATGTGCGTGTGTGTATTTCCGGCGAATGTGGTGTTCTTGCTGATGGAACTTATTTGGTAGTGAGGTCCGGCGCGGTAGGCGTTACCAATCAGTATGGTTCACTGTTGGTGGAATCCGGCAAGGTGGTTTATGTGCCAAACACTAGTTTGCCGGTCTTTCTCAAAAATGATCCAGGTATCGGATTCACGCCGCCGGCAAGTTTCCCCAAGATGACCGAAAAGGCTAAGAGTTCAAGCACAACCTCACCAACTGGCACGAGTACCGGCAATGCAACCGGCACAGGCACAGGCACAGGCACAGGCACAGGCACAGGCACAGGCACAGGCACAGGCACGACGAGCAGCGCTTCTTTACCGGCTTCTCAATCTGGTGTGACCTGTTATGTGCAATGAAATTGCGGCATGGTCAAAGAACCGTTGTTGCACAAGCCAGTATCGCCCACCCAGTTGTACCAAGGTTTGGACCTGATCGTTAAAAAATAGTGATTTGAGTGTTTCAGACGCGACTCAACCTGTACATAGGATCCAGCGCAATGCTGGCGAACACATTACTGCCTCGCCTCGCGTGCAACTGTCTTGCTTGCGCGACCAAGCTTCGCAAAATGGGTAAACCGTATCTTCGGCGGTATTTTCATCGCGTTTGGCGCAGCGCTTCTTACCTTGCGCCGACAAGGAACGTAAGGGCGCCTCCGCTTTGCCGCGAAAACCGTCTCACTCTGGGAATAATTGAATGGCAGTAAATGGTTAAGTCCAGCGACTGGGTAACTCGATTGGCCGGCCACAAAGCTGTCCCGCTTTTAGTTGCAAGGGATTAGTCGGTGTCGAATCCGAAGAAACTATCGACGCCAAAGTCTGACGCTTTTAGGCAACGTCCCGCCTGAAAACTCAAGCCCGCGCCGTTTGGGTTTCCAGCCACATCAATTGCACCGCAACCATTTCTGATGGGTAGACCCGTCGAGGGGTTGATGTCGCAAGCAACCATTGGCACTACGCCCGCTTGAAAATTGGAAGACGTTGCATCACAGCCAAAAAACCAATTCCAAAATGTCATTAACATTCTCCAAATACTGGCATAGACGTTGCGGCAGCCCGTTCGGCCTTTAGTTTTAGTCCTCGCAAGGGCCCATCAACGTGATGTCTAGCGGTCTTCACCGAGCCGCTTGCTCTAACGCAAACTGAACCGAGTTTGCTTGGGAAACTGTTTGTCAGGTATCGCACCTCTGAAAAGTTCCGTTATCGTTGCGAGTGTTTTTTGCGCACTACGTTCTCCGCAATGCTCAGCTAGTGCAGCAAACAAGTTACTCCTGAGGTACCACAAGGAATCAATATCCGGTGCCATAGCAATGCTTCTCCAAATCAGTGGCATTGCTGCTTTATTAACAATAAATGGGGACATCGCTTCTTGCATTGCATCCCGAATATCTTCAGTGCGACCGTTAACGTCAGATTCGTTGGACTCGCTCAAAATGGCAGCGAAGCTGGATGCGAAGCGGGCAAGACTTCCAATCATTTGGACCGCCTAGATGTGCTGTGCAACGAATTTGGCATAGGTAAAGGCTAAAAATGATAGAAGTGTTGAAAAAGGATAGTTGGGATACCTTACACAATTCTTAAAACATCGAACCCAGTCAATTGCGCTGAAGTGGGTCCGGAAATTGGGACAGGTGTTGTAAAGCTGTCTGAGGATACGGGTCACCACTTGAGGCTAGGATCTCTGCTTTGAACAGTCAAATCGCAAACTCCTATGACGATAGTCAGCCCGAAGCGGGTACACGTTTTTGGCCTCAAATCCTCTGTTTCAGAGGGAAAATCCGCTCGTTTTACCTTTTCGAGGGGATGGGCTCATTTAGCCATATTGCATGTTGGCAGCCGCACCGTTGGTGGCTCTGGGGTTGTGCGAAACACGCGGAAGTGATTTGCGCGTATTCATGCTGCTGTATGGCAGTGGCTGGGTATTGTTCTTCATGTATTACGTGTCGGTCTATACCGCCGTGCAGGATGTGGTGGAGCCGCGCCTGCGGGCCACAGCCATGTCTGTGTACTTTGCCGCGCAATATCTAATTGGTTCCACCCTGGGCACCACGCTGGTGGGCGTCCTGTCGGACTACTTTGCCAAGCAGGAAATGGCCGCCGCCGGGGCTGTGGCCATGACGGATACCTTCAAGGGACTGGGCCTGCACTTTGCCATGTTCATGGTGCCCATCATGTTATTGGTAACCGGACTGGTACTGCTCATGGCCTCACGCAGTTTTGCGGCCGATGTGCGCCACGTGTCGCATGTTCCTGCAGACGCAAGCCTTAACTTCACCTAACTTTGCAGCTAAATTTGGCCGCTATTCATATACCTCGCATACCCTGCAGGCCTCACAACTTCGATGAAGACGGATCGTGCGAAAAATCCTGATGGCTTCCCTACTCTTAGTGCCTCTGGCTTGCATGGCGCAGACTCAAAGCATAGTCAAGCCAGGCCCCTCAAACTATTCGGTGCAGCCCGCACTTGGGGCTGCCATTCCGGGCGATGACGGCAATCGCGAGAAGTTGCTGGACCGCCTGCAGCTGGACAAGGGGCAAAGCGAATTCTGGTACAAATTCGAAGCTAGGCTAGATGCCTACAGCAAGCTGTTTTATGAGGAGAAACCGCCGGCAGCTTACGCTTCCGACACGGCACCAAAGCAATTCGCGCGCCTGACCGACAGCTTTCAAAACCGGCTTGCGGCGCTGGAAGAAATCGAGGAAGCGGCCAAGGATCTGTACGCCGTGCTCAATGCGGACCAGCAGAAAATTGCGAGCCAATCTCTTCTTTCGACGGTACCAACATTTGCTTCAGCGGCCAATTGCATGCCTACCGATAGCAAGTCCCGCACCGACAAACGCGACGCCCCGCAACGCAGCCGCCGTGGCGGCGCCACGGGCAGTGGACTGGGTGGACCCGGTTAGCGCCAGCGGCGGTGATCCCAGTAACCGAATCCCAAACCAATACTGACTGGCGGGTAATAGGGCTGGGCATAGTAAACCGGCTGTGCCGGTGCTGCCACGGTATACGTGGGTGCCTGCGCATATTCCATGGTAGCCGGTGCGGCCGCCATCGGACTTTGCGTTACTGCACCAACCGGCGTTATCTGTAGTCGAGATTTGCTTGCCGGCCTGGGCTGCCATGACGACCAAGGCTATTTGTTTAGCAAGCCTTTACCGGCTGCAGAGTTCGAGTCGGTGGTTCACCGTCACATCTGTAGCGCATGTCCGGTAATATGAGCCTTTGCCCAAAGGTAAGTTGCGTTAAATTCAGTCTTGTGGGTCCCCGCGCTAACGCGAGAGATGACGTTTATGCCAAGCCGTTTTAGTTGCGCTACTTTGTCGGGGTTATTGGTAATAAGCTGGATGCTGCCCACGCCAAGCGCTTTGAGCATATGGGCCGCGCAGTCGTACTCTCTGGCATCTGCCGGCAGCGATATGGCTTCATTGGCTGCATACGTGTCCAATCCCTGCTCATGTTGCAAACGGTAAGCGTCCAGTTTGGCCACCAAGCCGATACCGCGCCCTTCCTGACGCAAGTACAAGAGTATTCCCCCGCTAGCCTGCATCATTTTTATCGCGTGCTTCAGTTGGCTGCCGCAGTCACAACGCAGGGAGCCAAATACGTCGCCGGTAATGCATTCGGAATGCACGCGCACCAATGGTGCGTCAGTAGAAGGATGTCCAAATACCACCGCAAAGTGTTCTGAGTGATCTGGCAAGCCATCGAAAGTAACAAAGCGTGCATCGGGTGCCGATTCCAGGGGAATCGGCACTTGGCTGCGAATCGTAATGGTGTTGTAGCGGTTCATTAGACTGGATGGCATTCATTGTCAGAAAGTTTTCGCCACGCGCAAACCCACGGCATAGGTCGCGCTAAGTGCGTTGTAGCCATACCTGCCCCGTGTACTTGACTGCCACTGAAAAGGAGTATGCGTGTCATACCGAATAGGGATACAAATTGCCGTCATACGAAGCTGCAACAAACTGCTGCGCCGCCTCGTCCCAGGCGATGGACGAGATTCCGCTGGTGCTGGGCCGGGACATTTCCAGCCAGCGCCGCTGCGCAATATCAAAGGCGGCCAGCGTCCCGCCGTAGCTGCCGGTCAGCACATGCGTGCGGCTCGCATTGACCTCCATACATTTCACCGAGTTCGGGTGCGGACTGGGATACCTCTCAGAGCCGTCCTGCGTCCACA
>CANBYM010000165.1 GCA_947373605.1 Comamonadaceae bacterium | reverse complement strand
AGCAGCGTCAGCAGCGTCAGCAGCGTCAGCAGCGTCAGCAGCGTCAGCAGCGTCAGCAGCGTCAGCAGCGTCAGCAGCGTCAGCAGCGTCAGCGTTATAATTTACGCCCGGATGTCATCCACTTGGGTCATCCACTTTTCACCAGTTTTTTAACCAGCTGGAAAAGGCGAAAGCTAGTATTGGTGCGGGTTTCAAGGGGTTTTTGGTTTCTTCGGGGTAGAGCCCCATCAGCCACCCCAAGTAAATAAAGGGTTTGCCGCTATGAAAATAGCAGCAAACCCTTTTCTCATTGTGTGCGTGTAGCCACTGTGTAGCCAGCAGTGCATGGTTTTCGGCACTACCTCGGCATAAACGCGCTAGTCGAATCTGGGTTGCGACCAGCCCTAGGCACCCTACGCACAACGTGTGTTGAATCAATCCGCACGGTTTCGGGGTGTTGGACGTGAATATCTTCCTCAGTTGCTTCGTAGCGCGTTTTGACCCACTTCCCCAGCCATTGAACTCGCCATCGCTAAAGAACTATCTCTGGCACTTCTTTGCACTCGCAAGGTAAGCTCAAACCCTATCGGACGTGGGCAATCCTGGTTTAGCTGACATTTCAAACCGCTTCGCCAGCTTGAAATAATCATCAAAAATACTTTCGACTTCTTCTACTTGTTCTTTGAAATCCTGAATTGTCAAATTAATCGAATTGTCTTCCCTATCGGCGTCCATATTCCAATCCAGTGGGACGAAGGCTAAAAGCGGCTCGGCATCAAGCATGTTCCCGCCTTCTTTGAACTTGAACTTACCTGGGACTCCCCAGCGGCCATGTGCGTAGTCATTACGAAGAACGCGACACTTTTCAGCTCGGTCAAACCATGTCCGAAATTCATCGACCACAGCTAGCCCAGCTGGCTGGTAGACATCAAGTACGAGCCGTTTGAACAAATCCAACCGCGCTTTGAATTTAACCTTGTAGGGATCTAGCACTTCACTGACTTGAACGCCGTACATTGGCCCCATTCCATCCATTTGAGCTGCAAACCCAAGTTGAAATCGAACCTAGCATGTGCGTGTACCAACCTGCCAAGCAAGTAGTGAAAGTCTCGTTTGAATGCTTCTGTGTCCATAGAAAACAAATATACCCAAGACCAGCACTTAACACCATCCCTGCTTGGTCATGTACTCATCTTGCTTGCCCGCTGACAACGTGGCATCCCTCAAGTCGTAGGTCACAACCCCTGAATCGCTTCGCATATCGGAAGCAGGACTCGCTGACCATAAACGCCGCGCAGGCCATCCGTATGGGGATGCTGCGCATCTGAACTGCACGTTGGGCCATCTCGCGTCGGCGAGACGGCCTCACCACTTTTTTGCGCAGCCTCGGCAACGATCTCCGACTTGAGCTTCTCTTCGAGGTACATCTTCTTGAGGCGGCGGTTCTCGTCCTCAAGCTCCTTCATGCGGGCCATCATGGAGGTATCCATTCCGCCGAACTTGGCCCGCCACTTGTAAAAGGTGGCGGTGCTGATGCCCAACTCACGGCATATCTCCGGGACTGGCAGGCCAGCTTCAACACGCTTCAACGCAGCCATGATCTGGCTGTCTGGTCGGTAAATCTCGACTTCTTCACGTAGAACTTCCTTCTTGGAAAATTCCACTTCACGGTCCTTTGGTTTATCGGGGGGATTACCATGCAAGCTCTTGTGCGGCTCCCGCTTCGCTCTTGAAGTCTATGATTTTTCTTCGATAAAGCTCTTCTTCACGTCCTATTTTCCATAGAGATTGGAACCCAGAGTTAGCAGCCTACTCAAGTTCTATGGGACGTCGCTACTTTGCATTAAGTGACCCAACAGCACACAGCCAACATGTTAAATAGCAGCACTTGTATGTTCCGATGGTTATAACCGAGCAGGCGAAGCATTTGCGATTTAGGGTTCCGCAGCTTGTGTATGGAGCGGGGCGCAAAACATCTGGCGTGAATGCGCTTGGTAGGTGGGGGATGTGTATCCCCACCGATTTGGAAATCACCAAGAATGCATTTTGAAATATCTGATTGCGCGCAGATTATCTGCCAATACCTGTACTTCACGCGGTTCGATTTCTGCACTCCTTAGCTCTATGTCTTCATTGACAGATGTATCGAAAATCAACAATTCCTCGTCTGCTTCCAGCGCCGCTGCGAAGTCTTGAATTGCTTTTACTGCAGCAGATTGAAGCTTTTCAAGGCGCTGACGATGTTTAGTCTCAGCGGTCCACGCTACATCTGCATCAAGCGTCTGATCTTTAAGTAAAAATACATCTCGATGCTGCAGACCGGCTCTGTGCAGCGGGGGAAGCATGCCTTTTGCATACGCCACTCGTGC
The DNA here is from genome assembly GCA_947373605.1 of Comamonadaceae bacterium. GTDB lineage: Bacteria > Pseudomonadota > Gammaproteobacteria > Burkholderiales > Burkholderiaceae_C > Allorhodoferax. The sequence goes on along the minus strand of CANBYM010000165.1, from coordinate 6,061 downwards.
GATTTCTTGAATAGTTCGTAACTTAACGTTCTTGGCTCGTCCATCTCGCCACCTTATCAGCGTCTCCCCAGCATCACCTGTCGTTCCTCTTTCTCCTGGAAGCTCTCCGTGGGGGCCTACTTCAAGAATTCTTTCAAGCTCGGCAAGCGATTTTCCGGTGTGATGCAGCAGTTGATTGACTAACAGCTGTGCACGATAAACGTTTTCAGACTTCTTTGTAGATCTCATTTAGTCAATTGAATCAATGTTGTGAAAGAAATGTTATTTTGCGCACGTGAACAATGTGAACTTTCATCAGTTCTTACCCTCAGATTTGATCAAAGGTTTGTTTCGGGTGTTTTGCGTTTGCGTATTGGTTTGGATGAATCCAGCCGCGCAATTGCTTGACTCACTGCTCTCGGGTGAGTGTGCAGTCCGTTTGAAGCAAGTAGAGTAATTAGACTTTCCAAGGTATGACCTCGGCTTCGTGCTGCTTTCAGTTTGTGTGCGATCAGATCAAGTGCTTCATTTTTCTTTAAATGGCGTTCTGGCGCTTGTGCCGAGTCCAACGCAAACGTTAATTTTTCGATGTCTTGATTTGTAAAAATATTACGTTTGGTCATTGTTTCTTCCTCTCAATTTCGTTCTCTTTGCAGCAAACTGTGTGGTTTTTTCACTAGTAGGCCTGTCTTTCCTGCGCGGAGCTCTCTATCTGTCCTGCGGGGTCCTTCTATATCTTCCGACACTGTACAAACTTGTCCGCTGACAATCGAAATGTGGACGCTTTGAATCTTTCTCATAAGTTTCAGCCTTTGTTTGCAATTTTGTCTCCTGCGCTGTGCGAGAGATTTACCATTGAATTTTGCGCTTGGTGCAACTGTGTGTCTCCCTGCCAATAATTTCTAGCGGTTGAGAAAACTTGGCAGGGTGATTTCCTTTTCATAAAAATGCACCATCAGGGCCGGATTACTGATGAGAGCTAGCCATGTTTTATGACCACACCAACACACCAACACTACGGCTGCCCATCCGCACAAGCAAACCGCTGTGGTGTTTCAAATCGACCACCTTGTGGGCGCGTTTTGGGCAATTGCGGGTCGGGCAGACTTTTACATTCGTCACTCTCGTCAACTGGCAACCTCATCGTCCGGATTTCTCTTTGTCAGGCCACCTTCAATCAACCTTGTGGAACTGTTTGTGACAGTTCATCCTTATGACCTCTGATAATGACAAGCCTCAAGACCAAGAGACAGCGGACCAGAATGTCTGGATAAGTTTTCGCTGCACCTCTACTGAGCGTGCTGAGTTGCGCGACCACGCGCACATTGCACGCCTGAGCATAAGCGAGCTGGCGCGGCGGCGCGTGCTCGGTCAACCTCGACCTAGCGCCGCCGTTCCTCAACTAAATGTCCAGTTTCACGCCGACCTGGGCCGTGTGGGAAACAAACTGGACTGGCTGATTAAGCTGGCGACTGAACCCGGTAAAGATCAAATTCAATCTCTCGTCGAAGTTTTAGGTGAGCTGAAGGGCCAGCTCAGGCGGGTTCAACTAGAAGTGATCGGGGCTTACCGAAACGACAAGCAGGACCAAGAATGATTCTGAAGTTAAAGACTGGAAAGAGTGCAGGCGGCCTGCTTGAGTACATTTCCGCTGGCGCCAATCAGGACACTCCGTTGTTCACAAATATGGCAGGGCGAAATCCCAGAACACTCACCCGTGAGGTGGCCGCTTTGCGGTCGCTGCGCCCCAGGCTAGGAAAGGCCTGTGCTCACCTAGTTTTGTCTCACGATCCAGCCCAGCGCGAGTTGACCGTGGACGAGTGGCGGGATGCGTTAAATATTGCACTAAAAGCGCATGGAGCACAGAACACGGCCTACGCAGCCTATATGCACACTGATAAAGCTCACCAGCATCTTCACGTTTTTTTTTGCGCATCGATAGTGCAGGTCTTGTGATTAGTGATAGCAACAGCTATCGAAAAAACGAGGCTGCTGCACGCGCCATCGAGCAGCATCTGGGTCTCGAAGTGCCTAAGCCGCGCGAACCAATTGATCATTACCCGCGGGCAAACGGTGTCAAGGAAGAGCGTGCAAGGCGGAGATTTGAGCGGCTGTCTGTGATGACAACCTCACCGGTCCAAACACCCTCGGACAGAAGTCGAATTATTGATCCATTTTCCATTTTTTCAGCCATTGATGAGGCACGTGATCTCGATGACCTGAAAAGGAAATTGGCAGGGCGAGGGATTGAATGTAAGTACTGTCGATCATCTGACCACGCTGAGCCTTTTGGTTGGCGGCTGCGCCAAATGGGCCCTGCCGGCACCTGGATGAAAGGATCTGACGTTGACCCTGGGTTAAGCTTGAAAAATGTTTGTGAGAGCATTCGTAACCGTCAGGCTGTCACCAACTCGCAAGCGCCACATGAGCTTTTTGTTGCTAGAAATGAGACCCTTGCAGCTCCTTTGGTCCGACACGAAGACACTATTGTGCAAGTGGAAGCTTACCGAGTTGTGATGGTTCAGAGCCAGAAAGCCACTGTAACCTTGATCCTGCAGTTACCTAATCATGCTGTTCGCGCGGCAATTTGCGAACTGATTAATTTATTGGCTTGCCGCATCGAGCGAACGTGCGACATGCATCGCGAATCGCTTGGTCTGATCAAAATCTCGAAATTCGAGAGTACCCTTGATATTTCCGTCTGCGTGGCACTGCCGGCACTTTCCAGACCGGACACTGGGGGTTCCGAACTACCGCGTTTCGCCGAAGCTTATAAGGTCATGAGAGGCGTTCTGCACCAGATAAAAACAGCGATTGAGACAGGGGACATGACGCTTCTGCCTGGTATACAGGTGAAGGATTCGGAGGTCCAGGCCGCGCTTGCAGAAGCCTTAAGGGCTAACGACGAGTACAAACGCAGCGCCGAGGAGAATGATCAAGAAGATGAACTGCCACACGAACGCGAGTGCCCACCATGAGCCAAACAGTGAAGTATGAATGGACATTTAGTGCTAGCGGGTCTCAAATTTGTAGCTTGGTGCGTGGCGTGTCCGTTTGATATTTAGTTCTGGCCTTGCGACAGGCCTAATAGAAATTGGCTGATGTTGACTGATCTGACTGGTGCCAATCGGCATGTGGTGGAACTGTTCGCTTTCTTTCACGACTCACGCAGAATCAACGAGCATGTGGACGATGGCCACGGCGCGCGAGGCGCAGCGCTGGCAAGGAGGCTGAAAGTTAGGTACTTTGACGCCACAGATGAAGAAGTGGATCTGCTGGACTTCGCCTGTGTGCGTCACAGCGATGGTCTGACCAAAGGAGATGTGCCCGTGCTGACCTGTTGTGATGCCGATCGCCTTGACTTGGGCCGTGTCGGCATTACCCCAAGAGTCAAGTATCTGTGCACAGAGGCGTCGCGACGCCAGACTAGCATGGACCAAGTCCACCGCCGCGCCCATGTCTAGTGCAATGTCTATGATGCAAGGCATGACAGAAATTAGCCCCACGCCTTGTGCGTTTTGCACCCTGCCTTTAGCGCGGGTGATCGACGAAAACGCCACGGCTATAGCTATCCGCGACGGGTATCCAGTGTCCCCGGGACACACCTTGTTGATACCCAAACGGCACACGGGTTCATTTTTCGATCTATCGGAACAGGAACGCAGCGGCCTTCTGGCCCTGCTTGACAGTGCCAAGCTGGTGTTGGACGAAGCGTTTCACCCGCAGGGCTACAACATCGGCATCAACGACGGCGCTGCCGCTGGGCAGACGGTGCCGCATTTGCATTTGCACCTGATTCCGCGTTTTGAAGGTGATTTGCCGGATCCGCGGGGAGGGGTGCGGTGGGTAATTCCGGATAAGGCGAAATACTGGCCATGACGCGCGACGAAGTCCTTTCAGCGTTCAACGCCATCCGCGTCTGGCAAAACGGCGACCGGCGGGCAGTGCACAAGCCGCTGTTGGTGCTCTTGGCGTTGTCCCGAGTTAATGACTTTACTTCGCAAACGATGGATTGGAACGATGCCGAGCCTTTGCTGAAAGTCTTGCTGGAAGAGTTCGGCCCGGATGGTTCATCTAGCACCCGGCATTACCCGTTCTGGCACCTGCAGACTGATGGGCTCTGGCATTTGGAAGGCCCCCCGGACATACTGAATCGACCTGCTTGTGCAACACCAACACTGACAGAGTTACGTCAGTACCATGTTCGGGGTGGCTTCACCATGCCCATTTACAACGCGCTGAAGGCGAATCCCGAACTCATCAATGTCGTGGCGCAGTGCATTGTGGATGCGCATTTTCCGGAAAGCATTCGCGGTGATGTGCTTGATGCGGTGGGCTTGGCACAGGTTGAGTCTATGAGCACACCTAAGGATCCACAGCGCAGGCGTGATCCCGCCTTTCGGGCCAAGGTGCTGCTGGCTTACCAATACCGCTGCGCGGTCTGCGGCCACGACCTGCGCATGGGGCAACAGTCCATCGGGCTTGAGGCCGCGCACATCAAGTGGTTTCAGGCCAATGGACCGGACGAAGTTCCTAACGGTATTGCCATGTGCTCGCTGCATCACAAGGTGTTTGATCTGGGGGCATTCAAGATCCTCCCAGGAACCTACCAGATGGTTTTCAGCCAGCATCTCAACGGGAGCGAGACTGCCTCCGATCGCATGCTGGCACACCACGGTGCCGGCCTGATCCTGCCGCAGGCCAAGGAGTATCTACCGCATCCAGCCAATTTGGACTGGCATGCTCGGCAGGTGTTCAAAAGCCCAGCCAGGAGTGGCTGATGAGTGTTTTGTATGCCGAATTGGTCATTAGCACTTGTGGAGCTTGTGCAGGAAGCTATAAATATAGTAGCAAAACTAAAGCTAAAAGAGGGGAGAGAGTATGAGCGACAGTGCACGCCTTTTCGCCTACAAGGCGCTTTTTGAAGCCAAACTGTTGAATTGCACCCAAACCTGACCCAGGGTCAGTTTTAAATGCAAATCAACAGTGTTCCCTTTGGGCTTGCGCCTGTTATTAATTGCAACCCATTTGCTGCATGCTTCAGAAGAGATGACATGTGGATAGCTGCTCCAATGGTTTGTACTATCGCATCATTTCAATCTAGGACGCCAGGAAAGAACAAGCAAGCACATTTCTCGCGTACCAGCTGCAGGCCTTCATGCGCGGGAGCAACCTGCATGCAGTCTGGGACTCCGGATTGATCAAGAGTCTCAATGAGGACACTGAGGCGTTGGCAAGGCGTTTGGCCACGAGGCCCTTCAAGGTTGGATCAACCTGGTCTGCATCGGCTGCCGCACAGGATTCCTGTCAGATCGTCGCTACGCCCGGCTTCTACCCTGAGCGGCTCGTGACGATGGACTATGTGGCGAAGTACAAACCAGTGCTGGAAGACCGTCTGGTTGAGGCGAGCAAGAGTTTGGCTAATGTGCTTAATAGGTTGTGGCATTAAAGTTTATTTAAGTCTTTTAAGCCATAAAACCTAGTCACCCGAAAACGATAGACACCGTCGTTGCCAAAAAATTTTTGTCAACTTATCGATACCTGTAATTTTTGCGCTTAGCCAGCAAATCCGAATTGGTAACTTTCAAGGAGTCGAGGAATTGGTCCTTGGCATAACTTGAAAGTCCAAAAATGAATATTCAAAATGCCCTTCCTTCGTACCAAGTCATGGCTACGAATCACATCTACCTTGTTCTTAAGGATCACGTCACGCACCAGGAGTTACTTGACTTTTGCAGGACTTTAGATTTTGTCCTCAGCGCTGAGGGATGGTCCACGGAAAGCCTGCTGACAAACCCCTTAGTCGCGCAGAGAACAGAATCCCCTGCGAATTCGTACTCCAAAGCAAATGTGATCGCATGGTTGATCCAGCAGCGGGAGCAAACCGCCGCAGTTAGAAGCGCCCCCAACGTTGAACCTCAGGACGGGAAGTTTGAAGTGGACCCGGAATTTGGGACAGGTGTTTAGGTGGGACACTGTCTAAAGAAACGGGTTACCAATGACTGAATCAAAGAAGCGCAAATTTCATCCACCGGAGTTCAAGGCGAAGGTGGGACTGGAGGCGCTCGGTGGGATGAAGACT
>CANBYM010000164.1 GCA_947373605.1 Comamonadaceae bacterium | reverse complement strand
CAGTGCGCCGCGCACCACATTTTTGACGCGGCCATCGGCGCCGATCAACACCGTAGTGGGGAAAATATTGGCGCCCCAGGCGTGCGCTGCCTCTCCTTTGCTGTCCAGCAGCACCGCCATGGTGATGGCATTGCGTTGTACGAATCGTTCTACCGTGGGCGCAGCCTCTTTGAAGTTCACAGCTAGCACCACCAGCGGGTCTGACCCGCGCCGCTGGGCAAGCGCCTGCAACGATGGCATCTCTGTAACGCAAGGCTCGCACCAACTGGCCCAAAAATTAAGCAACACCGCCTTGCCGCGAAATTCCTGCAGGCTACGGACGTGGTCCTGCAGATCGGTGCCTAGGTGCTCTGGTACCCGTTTGTCAGCGGGCCACGCGAGCACTTCAAACCCTTGCGCCCAAACGGCACCGCCGTACAACAGCAGTGCCGCGACCAGCAAAAGCCGCTGTGCCCTACGCACTTTGCAACTGCATTACAAAGGTTTTAATGCCGCGCAGCAGCATCTCAATGGCGACCGACACCAGCACCAGGCCCATCAGACGTTCAATTGCCAGCACCGGGCGATGGCCGATGAGCCGCTGAATGCGTTCGGCCGACACCAGCACCACGGCGCTCACGGCCATGGTCACGCACAGCGCACCAATCCACTCTAGGCGCTTTTCCGGTTGCTGCGATACCAGCAGCAGCACCGTGGCTAATGCACTGGGACCGGCAACGGCGGGCACTGCTAAAGGTACGATGAGCGGCTCGGTAATCTGCTCGGCGTCACTGCTTTCGGGTGGTGGAAACACCATGCGTAAGGCGATCAAAAACAGAATGACGCCGCCGCCGATTTGCAGCGCCAGATCGCTTAGGTTCATGACCCGCAAAAAGCCTTCGCCCACAAACATAAACGTGAGCAACAGCACAAAGGCAATCAGGATTTCGCGCAATATCACCATGGGCCTGCGCTCGGGCGGCACATGTTTAAGCGCATTGGCAAAAATCGGAATGTTGCCGATCGGGTCGGTAATCAGCACCAGCAAAATTGTGGCGGACCAGAAGGTGTAGTTCATCATGTGCCAAAGGATACCAGCGTGATCCATAATTAGGGCCATGGCAGTGCTGCAATTTTTACGTCAAAGTATGTGCGGACGGCCCATGTACTTCGCGCCCTCACTCACAGTGGCGTCCAAATCTCCTATTGGCTGGAGTCAAATTCCGCTCGGCCTGTACGCTTTGGCAGCGTGAAATGCCGCCAGCGCGGCGAGACTCTCTTTTACCTTCAAGGAATATTCATGAAGCCCATTCAGACCTGGCGTGCCGTAGTCCTTTCAATTATTTGCAGCATCACGTTTTCCGCAATGGCACAAAACGTAGACGTGCAGGGGGCGTGGGCACGCGCCACGGTGCCTGGCCAAAAGGCCACCGGCGCGTTCATGAAAATTACCGCTAGCGCCGACACCAAATTGGTCAGGGTCTCGACCCCCGTTGCCGCCCTAGCCGAAGTGCACGAAATGAAAATAGAAGGCGGTGTGATGAGCATGCGCCCGCTGGATGGCGGACTGCTTCTGCCCGCTGGTAAGGCGGTAGAGCTTAAGCCGGGCGGCTATCACGTCATGTTGATGGACCTGAAGTTGCCCTTGCAAAAAGACAGCACGATACCGCTCACCTTGGTGTTTAAAGACGCAGCCGGTAAGGAGACCCGTACGGAGTTAAAGGTGCCAGTGTCAACCACCGCACCCATGTCGACCAACCACTGAAACCTGATTCAACTGAAGCAAAGCGCGATATGTTGCCAAGAAAAAAGTTCGTTGGCTGCCTGTTTGCCATAGCCGTCTCTGCGTGGGGGCCTGTCCTGCACGCGCACGGCGTGAGCAAAGGCGATCTTCTAATCGATCACCCCTACGCCACACCTAGCCTCAAGGGTACAACCAATGTGTCAGTGTATTTCCGTGGAATCCAGAACAAGGGTGAGCAACCTGACCGCCTGACCGGAGCTACCAGTCCACAGGCGCAGCGTGTAGCGATGCACCTCATGTCCACGCAGGGCAGCATCATGCAAATGCGCGAAGTCTCAGTTGTTGATTTGCCACCCAACTCAACCACACTGTTTCGACACAACAAGGGCGGATACCACCTGATGCTCGTGGGCCTGAAGCAGGCTTTGAAAGACGGTGACCGATTCGACATCACTTTGACCTTTGAGCGTGCCGGCAGGCAAACCGTCAATGTGTGGGTGCAAACCCCGCGCGATGCGGAAAGCGAAGACAACAAGCATTGATAGGGGCGTAACAATGCGTACGGCCCCTGCTGACACCAACACAACCCTCCGCAAACTTGTGGTCGTTGGCGTTGTGGTGGCGGCGCACGTGATAGCGTTGTCGGTAATGCAAGCTGCATCCGTGCAGCGCCCGGCTGCACAAGTAATCGTCGTTCAAATGATCAGCCAACCGGCGGCGCCAAGGCCCACCAGTGTCGCGACAGCCCGCACGCTGCCGCAGGGTTCTCGGTCATCCGTAGCAAAACCAGCTGTGGATTCAACCGCGCAGCGCACTGCTGTGGTGCCCGACAACCCGCCGGTTACGGCAACGCAAGTTGGCGCGCAAGCAGTGCCCCTTGCGGTGCCGGTAACAGAATCGACAGCGCTGGCTGCATCGCTGCCCGGCGCGACAGCTGCCATGCCAACCGGAGCCGCAACAGATGCTGCGGTGGCCAATAGAAAGTCATCAAATCGTTTGGAACTGCCCTCCAGCGATGCAGACTATCTGCACAACCCCAAGCCCGAATATCCACGCCTGAGCCGTCAGCGTAACGAGCAGGGCAAGGTAGTGGTGAATGTGTTCATAGGCGTTGACGGTCTGGCACAGAAAGCCGAGGTCAAAGTTTCCAGCGGTTTCGAGCGACTCGACGCGGTGGCCTTGTCCACTGCGAAGTCCTGGCGTTATGTGCCGGGAAAGCGTGGCGGTGTGCCTGAGGCCATGTGGTTTGACGTCCCGATCAGCTTTGTGATGGAGTGAATCCCGTTTTCGTGCCCGCACGGCGATCAGATGCGTTACAGTGATCTCACCTAGGGTGCGCTTCGCACGCACCGGGCAGAACAAATGGAGGCACTATGAGCGATTCAGATACATCCGGTTTTGGAAAATTTGTACCCGGCTTCGATTTCCTGCAAAACCTTGCCAAAGGCGCGAGCAGCAGCATTCCGCAAATGCCCAATCTGGGTAACTGGGTGGCACCCACGCTGAATGTGGAAGAGCTGGACAAGCGCATCGAAGAGTTAAAAAACGTGCAATTCTGGTTGGAGCAAAACTCCCGCGCGCTGGCCGCGACCATTCAGGCGCTGGAAGTGCAGAAGATGACGCTGGCGACGCTCAAGGGCATGAACTTCAACATCAGCGATGTCGCAAACGCTTTTAAGCTCAAGGCAGCGGATTCCGTTGCATCGGGCATGCAGCGTGCCGCCGATAAAGTTAGCCCGGCTGTCGAGCCCGAACCGGAACCCGAGGCAGAACCCGAGATCGAAGCGGCAAAGCCAACCGGCAAAAGCAGTACGGCCAAAAAGCCGGCATCAACCAAAGGCGCTGCGCCTCTGGCGACGGTGGACCCCTTGCAGTTGTGGGGATCACTGGCACAACAGTTCCAGCAAATTGCTGCCGGTGCCCTGAAAGATGCCACCGCCAAATCGGCTGTCGACCTGACACGCAACATGGCAACTGGCATGGCCAAAGAGGCTCTCAAAACGGTCAAGGCGGCCGGTAAAAAAGCGGTGACGCGCAAGACTGCTGCCAAGCGTCCGGCTGCGCGCCGGGCGCCGGCTCGGAAAACCAGCCGCTGATGAGGCTATTCCCCTACGCGCATGCCACGCATCCACAGTGGCAAATGGCGGCCGCATTGGTGCTGGCCCAGTTGCGCGCGCAAATGGCATTGCATGGTTACGCCAGCAATCCGACGCTGGCTTTGCTCTACATCACCGATTTGTATGCGGGCGCGGCGCGCGAGATTCTGGAACACCTGGCCGCCGAACTGCCGCTGGTCACAGACTGGTCCGGCACGGTGGGCGTAGGCATTTCGTCCAACAACGTTGAATATTTCGATGAGCCTGCCATGGCCGTCATGCTGCTGGAACTGCCCGGCGACCAGTACCGCGTGTTCTCCGGCGTCTCGCCCCTGAACATCGGCTTTGAAGCGCAGACGGCTTTGGTGCACGCCGATGGCGCCACCCCGGATTTGACCGAACTGGTTCAGGAAATGGCGCTGCGTACCGACGGGCGCTATCTGTTTGGCGGACTGTCATCCAGCCGCACCCGCAGCGTGCAGTTTGCGGTGGCAGCCGACGGAAATATCAGCGGGCAGGGTGCAGCCAGCGGCGTGTTCAGTGGCGGATTAAGCGGTGTGGCGTTCGGCCCCGAAGTGCGCGTTATCTCCCGCGTCACGCAGGGCTGTAAACCGGTATCCAAAGTGCGAACCGTCACGTCTGCGGACCACAACCTGGTCATTGCCCTGGATGGTGAGCCTGCGCTGGATGTCATGCTCAAAGACTTGGGGATTAGTCTGGAGCAACCGCAAGAGGCGTTGGAAACCGTGCGTTCCACACTGGTGGGTTTGTCGGGTGCCAACGATGCATCGGTGCAGCAAACCGGCAACTTCGGCAGTGCAGTCACGGTGCGCCACATTGTGGGGCTGGACCCGGCGCGGCGCGGCGTGGCCATTGCCGACTATGTGGAGGTCGGCACACGCCTGGCCTTTTGCCAGCGCAATATGCAGGCGGCGCGCGCAGACCTTACGCGCATTTGTGCAGAAATACGCGAGGAGCTGGAGCCTGCCGAGATGCCCCTGCAAACTGCCACTGCGCTGGCAGACTCGGAAGCACAGGCGGCACCGCATCCTGCGCGGCGCATCGCAGGTGCCGTGTATGTAAGTTGCACCGGGCGTGGCGGGCCACATTTCGGTGGGCCTAGCGCGGAGCTGCAGGCCGTGCGCCGTGCCTTGGGTGATGTGCCGCTGGTGGGGTTTTTTGCAGGCGGTGAAATTGCGTATGACCACTTGTACGGCTACACCGGGGTGTTGACGGTTTTTACTTAATATGAAGCCTTGTGTTTCGGGAAGTTGGATATGAAGCAGTCTGATATGAAAATTTCGACCCGCCTTCGCTTGGGTTTCGGCTTGATGCTGACTTTGCTCATCCTCATGGGGGGTGTTTCGCTGATTAAAGTCAAGCAAGCCGACGAGGCGTTTCACAAGGTCATGGACGACCGTTATCCCAAAATTGCCTCTTTGCAAACCATTAGCGCTAACCTGAGCGATATTGCGCTGGCGCAGCGAAATGCGCTCATCCTGTCAGATGCCGACGAAATCAAAAATGAACTGTCCATCGTTGCGGCCAAACAGGCCGACAACAGTGCCCGATTCAAGAAGCTGGATGAAGAACTCACCTCGGACAAAGGCAAGGAACTTCTCAAAAATCTTGAAGCTATCCGTATCCAGTATTTGCCATTGCAAGTCCGCTTTGTTTCGCAGGCCAGCGGTGGCAATCAGGAATTGGCCAAGATCATGCTGCTGACTGAAATTGCGCCCTTGCAGAAGCAATACTTCAGTGCGGCGAGAAAGCTGGTTGAGTTTCAGGAAAGCCTGATGGAAGAGGCAAAGATTGAGGCCGCAGGTGATATTGCTGCCATCAAAACCGTCATATGGGGCGCCGGTTCGATCAGCATCGCAGTGTCCATTTTTGCGGCGCTCTGGATTACCCGCGCAATCAGCGGGCCTATCAATCAGGCGGTCGATGTGTCGCGCGCTGTGGCCAACGGCGACTTGACCTTGCAGTTTGATGCGGAGGGCACCAGCGAAACCTCCCAATTACTCAAGGCGCTTAAAGATATGCAGGGCGGCCTGGTTCGCGTAGTCTCCAACGTGCGCCATGGCTCAGAGTCCGTCGCACTGGCCAGCGCAGAAATCGCCCAGGGCAATCAGGACCTCTCCAGCCGGACGGAAAGCCAAGCCAGTTCGCTGGAAGAAACGGCAGCATCCATGGAGCAGCTGGGCGCACAGGTCAAACAAAACGCCGATAGCGCCCGTCAGGCTAACCAGCTGGCCATGAACGCCTCGACGGTTGCGGTGCAAGGCGGCGATGTGGTGGGCCAAGTGGTTCAGACCATGAAGGGCATCAACGACTCGTCGCGCAAGATTGCCGACATCATCAGCGTCATTGACGGCATTGCGTTTCAAACCAACATCCTGGCGCTCAATGCGGCGGTGGAGGCAGCGCGTGCCGGTGAACAGGGGCGTGGCTTTGCGGTGGTGGCGTCTGAAGTGCGCAGCCTGGCCGGACGCAGTGCCGACGCTGCTAAAGAAATCAAGAGCCTGATCAATGCCAGCGTGGAGCGTGTTGAGCAAGGCACAGCGTTGGTGGACAAGGCCGGTGAGACCATGACCGAAGTCGTTAGCTCCATCCGCCGGGTGACCGACATCATGGGTGAAATTTCTGCGGCCAGTAGCGAACAGGCCGCTGGGGTGGCGCAGGTGGGCGAAGCCGTTACGCAGATGGACCAGGCGACCCAGCAAAACGCAGCGCTGGTGGAGCAAATGGCCGCCGCAGCGAGCAGCTTGAAGAGTCAGGCGACCGACTTGGTGCAAGCAGTATCGGTGTTCAAGCTCAGCGCCAATGACCAGCGCGGGCAAAGCCACACAGCCGGTGCTTCTGCAAGCGGCCCGAGCAAAGCTCCGGTGCGCTCAAGCGTGCCCAAGAGCGTGCCGTTTAAGGGAACCGAGCGCAGATTGACAACGGCAAGCGCCAAACCTGCGGCCAAGCCAGCCGCAAAGCCTCCGGTTGCATCCACCCAATTACCCAAACCCGCACCCGTGCAGACTGCCAAGGCCGCGCCTGCCGGCGGGGACGATGAATGGGAAACGTTTTAAACGCTAAAGGCGCGCCAGCCTAAACGCCGCGCGCACGGTCTGCGTTGAATTGCGCGACAAAGTCGGCAAAGCGACCCGCATCCAGCGCGTCGCGAATTTCCTGCATCAGGTTCAGGTAGTAGTGCAGGTTGTGGATGGACGCCAGCATCGGCCCGAGCATTTCGCCGCAGCGATCCAGATGGTGCAGGTAGGCACGGCTGAAGCCATCGCGCCCACCCTGATCCCAGGACACCCCCGAAGTACCCGCACACGCATGGCAGGTGCACGTGGTATCCAGCGGACGTTCATCGGCCTTGTGCCGCGCGTTGCGGATTTTCAAATCGCCAAAGCGGCTGAACAGCGTTCCGTTGCGTGCGTTGCGCGTCGGCATAACGCAGTCAAACATGTCGATGCCGTTTTGCACGCCAGCCACCAGATCTTCCGGGGTACCCACGCCCATCAGGTAGTGCGGCTTGTGCGCAGGAAGCTTGGGACCGATGTGACGCAGCACCCGCATCATGTCTTCTTTGGGTTCGCCCACGCTCAAGCCCCCTACGGCAATGCCTGGAAAGTCAAGCCTTTCCAGTCCTGCCAGCGACTCATCGCGCAATGCCTCAAACATGCCGCCTTGGACAATGCCGAACAAAGCGTTGGGGTTGCCTAGTTTGGCAAACTCGTCCTTGCAACGCTTGGCCCAGCGCAGGCTCAGTTCCATCGAACTGCGCGCTTCGCGCTCGGTGGTGATCTGGCCTTTGGTTTTGGTTTCCACCGACAGATACGGCGTGCATTCGTCAAACTGCATGACGATGTCGCTGTTCAGAATGGTCTGAATCTGCATGCTGATTTCCGGCGTGAGAAACAGCTTGTCGCCCTTGACGGGCGAGGCGAACTTGACGCCTTCTTCCGAGATCTTGCGCATCTCACCCAGCGACCAGACCTGAAAACCGCCTGAATCGGTCAGTATGGGTTTGTCCCATTTCTCAAAGGCATGCAGGCCGCCGAACTGCTTGACCACGTCCAGGCCCGGACGCATCCACAAATGGAAGGTGTTGCCCAGAATAATTTGCGAGCCCATCTCGTGCAGGCTGCGGGGCATCACACCTTTGACCGTGCCATAGGTGCCAACCGGCATGAAGATCGGTGTTTCCACTACGCCGTGGTTCAGAGTCATACGGCCGCGCCGCGCGTAGCTGCCAGCGTAGCTTCCGTCAGAGCGGGCGGGGTCTTTTTGGAGAATTTCAAAATTCAACATTTGGGGATATTCCTGAAAATTAAATGGCGGTACCGCTCTGGCGATGCAGCAACATAGCATCGCCATAACTGAAAAAGCGGTACTGCTGCGCAATCGCGTGTCGGTACAAGGCCATGATGTGTTCGTAGCCCGCAAACGCGCTGACCAGCATCATCAGGCTGGACTTGGGCAGGTGAAAGTTGGTGACCAGCACGTCGATCAGCGCAAATTCAAAACCGGGCGTGATGAAGATCTTGGTGTCACCGCTTGCCACACCCGTTTGGGCCCAGCTCTCCAGCGTACGCACGGTGGTCGTGCCCACCGCCACGATGCGACCGCCACGCGCCTTGCATTGTGCAATGGCTTGTTGGGTGACCATGGGCACGTCATACCACTCGCTGTGCATCTGGTGCTCGGCAAGGTTCTC
>CANBYM010000163.1 GCA_947373605.1 Comamonadaceae bacterium | reverse complement strand
AGGTGAGCGCGCAATGAGCGACACCGGCTGCAATTCTTTGCCGATGTTGTAGGGCACTTGTTTATTCAAAAACGGGGTAATGGACAACATGGAGCCATCGGACACGATGAAGGAGTAGCCGTCCTGCGGGCTACTTTGCAGCAAGGCCTGGTACGCGGTAATACCGTTACCGCCGGGGCGGTTGTCCACGATGACCGCTTGCCCCAGTCGCTCACCCAGACGCTGCGCCACTGTGCGCGCCACCGTGTCCGGCAAGCCACCCGCGGCATAGGGCACGATGAACTTCACCGGTTTATTGGGGTAGTTGACTTGCGCGTTTGCACCGAAGGGGCTCAAACCGGCAGCAATTAACAAAGCAGTAAGCGGCATTGCTGCCAGGGTTCTGCGTTTCATGGAATGTCTCCTTAGGGGATTGCAATATCATTAGATGACTAAGATAATCAATTTATCAACGACGTTGATCCTTGTCAACACGGTAAACCCTTTGAAGTGCTAGCCAAGTTACCTAGACTATCCACCATGACCACTCCCATCGACTTTTTTCCCGTACAGGTTGCACTGACGGAGCCCGTAGCACGCGGCATCCAACGCTTTGAATTGCGCCACCCGAACGGCCAGACGCTTCCGGCTTTCACCGCAGGATCGCACATCGCAGTGCGCACCCCCAGTGGAGCGACGCGGCAATATTCGCTGGCCAACGACCCGCAAGAGCAGGACCGCTACGTCATTGCCGTTAAACGTGAGGGCAATGGCCGTGGCGGCTCACTCAGCTTGGTCGATGGCGTGCGCGCCGGTGCAACCCTGGAAATTACAGCGCCCGACAACCTGTTTGCATTGGACGATCGCGCCAAGAGCTTCGTCCTGATCGCAGGAGGTATCGGTATCACACCGATTATTTCGATGGTGGCGCAGTTGCAACGTGAGGGGGATCGCAAATTTAAACTGGTCTACCTCACGCGTGATGCACAAAGCACGGCGTTTCTGGATCTGTTGAATGCACCGGAACTCAAGGGCCAGGTCACCATCCACCACGATAACGGAGACCCGTCCAATGCGTTTGATTTGTGGCCCGTGCTGGAAAAGCCCGGCGCGGTGAGCGGCCAGCATGTCTATTGCTGCGGCCCGGCGCCGCTGATGGACGCCGTACGCGATATGACCGGGCACTGGCCCGCTGGGGCGGTGCACTTTGAAACCTTTGCCGGGGACACCAAACCGCACGATGGCGATGCGCCGTTTGAAGTGTTTCTGGACCGCAGCGGCATGACGCTTACAGTGCCAGTGGGCCACAGCATTCTGGAAGTGGTGCGTGAGGCCGGTGTAATGGTACCGAGCTCCTGTGAAAGCGGCACCTGCGGCTCCTGCAAAACCCGCTTGCTCGAAGGCGAGGCCGATCACCGCGACTTGGTGCTGATGCCTGACGAGCAGGTAGAACACATCATGGTGTGCGTATCACGCTCCAGGACTGGGCGCCTGGTGCTGGATCTATGACCCGCCCGCTTCGACTGGGGGTGCTGGGTCTGGGACGCGCATTCACGCTCATGGTGCCCACTTTTTCGCAGGATGCGCGGGTCCAACTGGTGGCAGCATTCGACCCGCACGAAGCAGCGCGGCGGGCATTTGTGGACACCTTCGCCGGCACGGCGCATATGTCGGTTGAAGCGGTGTGTGCCGACCCCGAAGTGGAATGGGTATATGTTGCCACGCCCCACCAGATGCATGCGCAGCATGTGCAACTGGCCGCGCACCACGGCAAGCATGTGCTGGTTGAAAAGCCGATGGCACTCACGCTAGCGGACTGCGACACCATGATCGATGCCTGCGAACGCGCCGGCGTGCAGTTGCTCATCGGACACAGCCACAGCTATGACGCGCCGGTGCGGCTGGCGCATCAGCTCATCGCCGCGGGGCGCATCGGTGCCGTGCACATGGTGCATGCCATGCAGTACACCGACTTTTTGTACCGTCCGCGCCGTGCCGAAGAGCTCGACACTGTGCGCGGTGGCGGTGTAGTGCATAGCCAGGCGGCACACCAAATGGACATCGTGCGCCTGCTGGCCGGCGGGCTGGCCAGCAGCGTGCGCGCCATCACCGGGCGCTGGGACCCGCAACGTCCCACCGAAGGCGCATACAGTGCGCTTATCAGTTTTGCCAGTGGCGCGTTTGCCAGCGCCACCTACAATGGCTATGGCTTTTACGATACCGATGTACTGATGGACGGCATGGGCGAGCTTGGCAACCCGAAGGCTGCCGATGCACACACCAACACCCGCAAACGCCTGCAGGCCGTCAGCGATGAAGCGGCAGAGGCAGCACTGAAAGCGGAACGCAATTTCGGTGGCTCGCTCTACCAGGCGGCATCCGCAAAGCCCGTAGCCTGGCAGCACTTCGGCCCGGTGATTGTGAGCGGACAACGGGGCGACCTGCGGCTCACACCCACAGGCGTGCAGGTGATTGATGGCAGTGGCATACACTTTGAAGCATGCCCCGCGCCCGACATTGCCCGCAGCGAAGTGATTGACGAACTGTGGTCGGTGGGTCGGCTTTCGCAGACACCATTGCATGACGGACGCTGGTCCCGCGCGACCGTAGAGTTGTGTCTGGCACTGCTGCAGAGTCAGGCGCAGGGCAAAGAAATTACCTTACGACACCAGATAGCCACACCCGCACCGCTGCCCTGAGATGAATACCCGAGAACACAATCTGAGCCTGCTGCACCACTGGCGCGAGGCCGTGCCGGATGACCGACTGGCTCATCTGATCCGTGATGTGGCGCGTGCCCAAATGCGCGCCTTGCAGCAGCGTCTGGCGCAGCACGATGTGTCCTTCGGGCATTGGACGTTTCTGCGCATTCTGTGGATCAAAGACGGGCTAACCCAACGCGAGCTCAGCGAATTTGCCGGCGTCATGGAACCCACTACCTTCAACGCCGTCAAGGCCATGGAGGCGATGGGATTTATCGAACGGCGTCAGCTGGCGGGCAATCGCAAAAACATGCATGTGTTCCTGACACCTGCCGGGCGCAAGCTGCAAAACGTGCTGGTGCCTCTGGCCGAAGAGGTCAATCACATCAGCGTGCGCGGCATGTCGGACAAAACCATCACCTTGGTGCGCACAAGCCTGCTGGCCATGATCGAAAACCTGGCGGCAGAAGACGGAACCTCTGCCGCCCCAAGCCCCGATTAGATCGAAAACGTCTCGTAGGTCGCAGGGTGGAACACCTCGTCCACCGTCAGTCGACGTGAGGACAGGCCCTGCGAATGGTGGTGGCGTAAAAAGGTGTCAATGGTGTCGCGATTGCGTGCTACGCCATAGGACCAGAAGTCTTCGCCCAGCGACTCGCGCGCAGCTTTGAGTTGCTCTTCCACAAACGGCAGCGTAACCTTGGTAGCCGATGTGTCGGACAAGGCTTCAAGCGCAAGATCCTTGGCCTGGCTGAAGGCCTTGAGCACCGCACCGGGCAACCAGGGATGTTGCGCCGCCAGCGTCTTGCGCACACCCACCACGTGCATGATGGGAAATACATTGGTGCGGCGGTAGTAGTCTTTGGCGGTAGCGGTGGGGTCGTCAAACAGCCAGCCCACATTCGGGTTGGCCAGCGCGCTGGCACCCGGCGGGCGTGGCGCGATAAAGCCGTCAATGTCGCCACGGTCCAGCAGTTCGGTAATGGTCACACCTTCGGGCGCACTCTCCAACTTGACGCCGGCAGGCAACTGCAAGGCAATTTTTTCCGGACGACCGGGTGTATCGATCCCACCGCGCACCCAGGTCACATCTTCCGGTGCCACACCATAGTCATCCTGCAAGATAGCGCGTGCCCACACATTGGCACTGAGCTGGTATTCGGGCACACCGATGCGCTTGCCCTTGAGGTCTTCAGGCCGTTTGATGCGATCTTTGCGCACATAAATCGAGGTGTGTCGAAAGGCACGCGACAGGAATACCGGCACGGCAATATACGGACAGTCGCCCTTGGCAGTCTTCACCGCGTAACTGGAAAAAGACAACTCGCAAATATCAAAGTCCTGCGAGCGCATGGCGCGGAAAAACATTTCTTCCGGCACAAATGTCATATAGACCGGATCCACGCCATCCATCAAAACGCGCCCGTCGATCAAAGCACGCGTACGGTCGTAGTCGCCCATGGCGACGGAAAGTTGCAATTTAGACATCAGGCTTTTACCGAGTAAGAAGGTTCCATTTCCGGGCGCTCTACGCCGTCGGCCCAGACCCAAGTGGTTGCATGGGCGCGCCAGTCAGTGGTTTTGGGAACTACTGCCTGAAAGGCACACACTTCGCGCGGGATCGCATCAGACCCTGTGCCGATAGACGGCTTGCCCGTCTGAAACGCCTTGACCGCATCAATCATGCTTTTGCGGAACTCCACAATCGCCAGATCACTGGCACCGAGCCGGTCGTGCGTGCGGTCGGCAATCGGGCCCATGCTGACCCACATGGCGACGTCCTGATTGGGGAAACCGGTGATACCGGTAAAGTTGCCGGCCTTCATGGCCTGGCGGTCCTGCCAGTAGCGGTTCTCTTCACTGCGCAAGGGGCGATAGCGGTCATCCAGATCAATGCCCACCGTCTGGCGTAAAAACTTGCGCCAGGTCTCAGTCTCGGGCGTCTGCGAAGGGTGGCCCCAGGCAATGAAGTAGAACGCAGTATTGGTGTCGTCCATAGGAACGTTCACGTTGGCCACGTTGTACAAATTGTTGGGGGGAATCAGCACGGTTGCGGGTGCCACAAAAACGGTGGAGCGGATGTAGTCGTGCGTGGCTGCGTTGTTGATGGGCCGGCGAATGGCCGCATAGCGAAAGCCATAGCCGGTGCGTTCGCAATGCAGACGCGGCGCTTTGTCAGTCGACGGGCGCAGCCAGAGCCCGGCGGTGGCCTTGGCACCATCCACACGGGCGGGCACCATGTCGGAAGAGTGCAGGCTAGAGCTGTGTGCGGAATCCACCGCGCCTTCAAGTACTTGGGCCCAGTTGCAGGGCAAAACCACTTTGGCAATGGTCACGCGGGTGTCCGCCGTTGGCGCCCAGGCCGGTGGAACAAAGTCTGGGACTGCATCTGGCGCACCAAACCAAGACCAGACGAACCCACCCCATTCTTTTACTGGATAGGCCTTGTGCTTGACCTTGTCAGCCAGCCCGCTGGCGGCGGGTTCAGACACCATTTCCAACACGCTTCCGGCAATATCCATTTTCCAGCCGTGGTAAAGGCAGCGCAGGCCGCCTTCTTCATTGCGGCCATAGACGAGCGAGGCACCACGATGCGGACATTTCTCGCCGAGCACGCCTACGTTACCGTCGGAATCCCGAAACACCACCAGATCTTCCCCGAATACGCGTGCCTTGACCGGCGTGCCATCGGGGTCCAGCACTTCTTCAATCAAGCAAACGGGGGTCCAATGCGCCCGCATGAGCTGCCCCATGGGTGCGTCGCCGATGACCCGGCATAGCAATTCGTTTTCCTGGCTCGTAATCATTCGTATATCTCCTCAAAGCACAAATACGGCTTTTTCTTAGATCGCTAATGATAATGAGCCCCAGGACTTGACGCAAGTCATCGTGCCACGGGGAAACCCTAGTGCATACGGCGGTGTCGGCAGGGAACCCGGCCGGCTAACGTGCCAACGCCTTGAGCGCCAGCTTGATGCCATCGCTCACCCCTAAATCGGCAGGCAAGGCTTTGAGCGCCAACGCGGCTTCCTTGTCGCTGTAACCCAAGGCCACCAGCGCCTGCAGAATGTCGGCTTGCGCATCGTTGGCCGCACCGGCCGGTGCACCGATGTCGGCACCAAGCTTGCCCTTGAGTTCGAGGAGCAGCCGCTCTGCTGTTTTCTTGCCGATGCCAGGCACCTTGATCAGGCGACCAGCCTCCTGCAGCGTTACCGCCTGCGCCAGATCGGCCACGCCCATGCCGGAGAGCACGGCCAGCGCCGTGCGCGGCCCGACGCCGGAAATTTTGATCAGTTCGCGAAACGCCTCGCGCTCCGTAGCGGAGCCAAAGCCATACAAAATCTGTGCATCCTCACGCACCACAAAGTGCGTCAGCAACGACACCTTCTGCCCCTCGGCGGGCAGGTTGTAAAACGTGCTCATCGGCACTTGCACCTCATAGCCCACGCCATTGCAATCCACAATGATTTGTGGCGGGTTTTTGTCGCTGAGAATGCCTGTCAGTTTGCCTATCATGCTGCGTCCGGGGTATGTTGCTTGGTTTGTTGCCTATGATTGGGGCTTGCGGCTTTCGCCATTGCCCTCCTTGGAATTATCAACTTGATTCTCAGACACCTGTTCTCTCCGCTCAACAACACCCGCCTGTCCAACCTGTGCGGACCGACCGATGAACACTTGCGTACCATAGAAATTGCGCTGGACGTGCGCATTGCCCACCGCCATGAACAGTTCAAGGTAGAGGGCCCCAAGGCCAAAGTGCAGCGGGCCATGGAAATTCTGCAGGCAATTTACGAAATGGCCGCCCGCCCGGTAACGCCAGCGACGGTGCAGCTCATGCTTTCCGGCGACGGCTCTGCCGAGGGCAATGCGGGTCCGACACTGTCCACCCGCCGCGCCGACCTCAAACCCCGTACGCAAAACCAGGCGGTGTACCTAGACAATATTGCCGAATTCGACATCACCTTTGGCATCGGCCCGGCAGGCACGGGCAAAACCTATTTAGCCGTGGCCGCCGCAGTAGACGCCTTGCAGCGCAGCGCGGTACAACGCATTGTGCTGACCCGCCCGGCCGTGGAAGCCGGTGAACGTCTGGGCTTTCTGCCCGGCGATTTGAACCAAAAAGTAGACCCCTACCTGCGCCCGCTATACGACGCCCTGTACGATTTGATGGGTTACGACCAGGTGCACAAGGCGTTTGAGCGCCAGGCTCTGGAAATTGCGCCCCTGGCCTTTATGCGCGGGCGCACACTCAACAATGCCTTTGTGATTCTGGACGAGGCGCAGAACACCACGCCGGAACAAATGAAGATGTTTCTAACGCGCGTGGGCTTTGGCACCAAGACGGTGATTACCGGCGACGTAAGCCAAATTGATTTGCCCAAAACTCAGTTAAGCGGTCTGGTAGAAGCGGAGCGCATTTTGCGCCGCGTGCCCGGGATTGCCATAACGCGTCTGACCAGTGCAGACATTGTTCGCCACCCGCTGGTCGCGCGCATTGTGGATGCCTATGATGCCGCACGCCTGGCCGATTTGCCGACGATTGCCGTGCCGCAGGCCGAGCCGGAATTGCCCCGCATTGACCTGCCTAAAGCCCGCACACCCAAGCGTAGCGGGGCTTAAAACAATGTTGCGCAACCTTTCCCTTTCACTCCAATTCGGCAGCCTGCAAAACGCCGCGCGGCACCGCACTGCCCTGCCCCGCCATAAAGTTACGCGCTGGATACGCCACGCGCTGGAACTGGACGCAGAAATCACGGTCCGCATCGTGGACAGTGAAGAGGGGCAGGCCCTGAACCGCGACTTCCGCAAAAAGGACTACGCCACCAACGTGCTGACCTTTGACTACACGCAAACACCAATCGTCACGGCGGATCTGGTGCTGTGCGCGCCGGTGGTGGCGCGGGAGGCCAAAGAACAGGGCAAAACCCTACAGGCGCATTACGCCCACTTGATTGTGCATGGCACATTGCATGCCCAAGGCTGGGACCATGAGACGTCTGAGGCGGACGCTGGGGCAATGGAATCGCGGGAAATTGAGATTCTGGCGGGACTCGGACTGAAAAGCCCGTATTGAACCGGCATAAAAAAAGCGCTGCAAAAAAACAGCGCTTTTTTAGTTTCCAAGCCCGCTTTGAAGCGGGCCGGGACCAAGTTACTTGGCGGGAGCATCCATCTTGGCATCAGCTTTTTTATGCTTAACCTTCTTGGCGTGCTTAACCTTCTTGGCGTCAGCCTTTTTTGCCACATCAGCGGAGGCAGCTGGAGCTGCTGCAGGTGCAGCAGTTTGTGCAAAAGAAACAACTGCCATAGTAGAAAGAACTGCAGCGGCGACGAGGGTCTTGATATTCAACATGTTAATTACTCACTTACAAAACAAAGATCGCATTGGCTCCGACCTTTTAAAGCGAGCCCTTCAATGAGTTGGGCTTATATCCATAACGCGGCGGTTATGCTGCGGTTGACTTGGTTTACCTTTGTTTACAAGTGAAAGTGCAATATGCAATACGTTCAGCTCGGCAACACGGGTTTAAAAGTTTCCCGCATTTGTCTGGGAATGATGACTTATGGCACCCCGAAGTGGCGACCCTGGGTGCTCGACGCGGCTGCCTCCAAGCCACTGGTCAAACATGCGGTTGAACTTGGAATCAACTTTTTTGACACCGCAGACATGTACTCGGTGGGCGAATCTGAGGTATTGACGGGCAAATTTATCAAAGCCTTCTGCAAACGTGAGGAGGTAGTCGTCGCTACCAAGGTTTTTTACCCCTTGGAGTGGGAGCCGCGCGGACCCAATCCGCAGCCCGTCAAGCGCGCGCCTAACGCACGAGGTTTGAGTCGCAAGCGGATATTCCACGCGATAGACGCAAGTTTGCAGCGCTTGG
>CANBYM010000162.1 GCA_947373605.1 Comamonadaceae bacterium | reverse complement strand
CCCAGAAGCAGGGACTTCGTCCTCGAATGTGCCCAAGACAGGCGGTGTAGACAAAGACATTGAGGCTAAAAAGAAACAGTTGGCTAATGCTGACGCTGCAAAGCTCAAGGCCGAGCAGGACAAAGTTGTCAAAGCCAAGATCGAAAACTGCGCGCGTGCAAAGCAGGCAAAGACAACCTTTGATGCGGGCGTACGTCTGTCAAAGACGAATGCCGCTGGTGAGCGCGAAATCCTGGACGATGCCGGGCGGGCATCGGAAGCCAAACGCATTCAAAGCGTCATCGATTCTGACTGCAAGTAAGCCGGGCCTAGTACCCGGCCTTTGCGCCTTCGCGGCGCTTGGA
The DNA here is from genome assembly GCA_947373605.1 of Comamonadaceae bacterium. Lineage (GTDB taxonomy): Bacteria > Pseudomonadota > Gammaproteobacteria > Burkholderiales > Burkholderiaceae_C > Allorhodoferax. The sequence continues at coordinate 8,308 of CANBYM010000162.1, read as the reverse complement.
AAATAGTCCTGCTGTTTTTGCCCCCTGGCGTGAGAAGCGCTGTCGGCGGGCCACTTTCGGGTCTACCTTGAGAGGGCGGCAAACGTCGATCCGATCGCCATCGCGCAAAAGTTGTTTTAGTGCAACCTTTCGTCCACGGATTCCCAGCGTGAATTGGTCAATTTCGTCATCATTCAATGTGCTCAGCAACTGACTTTGCCGTACTGCCATTGCGACTGTTGAACCGCTTTGCATATTTAATGTGATTGTTTGAATGGAGCGGGCGTTGTCCGAAAAAATGACGGCGATTTGAATGGGTTCAGACATTGCTGTACACCTGCTGGGCACGCTTCACGAACGCATCGACCATACTTGCCGCAATGCGGTCAAATACCGGCCCCACCAATTTGGAAAGCGCACCATTGTCAAAACCGTAATTCAGCGTCAACTCAACTTTGCAGGCACGTTGCGACCCGTCGCCCAGTGCATGAAAGTCCCATTGGCCATGCAAATTCGAAAACGGCCCTTTGATCAACTGGATGTCCACACGACTGTCCAAGGTATGCACGTTGCGGGTAGTAAAGACTTGGTGAATACCGCTAAATGCAATACCGACCTCAGCCACCATACCGGCCTCGTCGCATTCCAGTACACGGGCTTTGTCACACCACGGCAAAAACTCGGGATAGCGCGCGACATCCGTGACCAATGCATACATCTCATGCGGGCTGTACCAGATTAAGACGGACTTGTGAACAGTTTTCATAGAATAGAGGTCTGCGCGGGATTGTAGACAAGCCCGATGCACTTCACGGTGCATGTGCCTCTTCCAATATTCCCGACTGTCCCCACTTCATACCCATGGCTAAAAAACCTGAAACTGCAACCCGTATCGCCGACAACAAAAAGGCTGCGTTTAACTATTTTTTTGAAGAACGCTTTGAGGCAGGTATTGTTCTGGAAGGGTGGGAAGTCAAATCATTGCGGGAGGGCAAAGTTCAGCTGACCGACGGCTACGTAGTGATTCGCAATGGCGAGTTGTTCATTATCGGACTGCAGATCAATCCCTTACACACGGCATCCAGCCATGTCAGCCCTGACAAGGTTCGCACCAAAAAACTGTTGATGCACAAAGAGGAGATCAAGCGCCTGATCGGCAAAGTGGAACAAAAAGGTTACACCTTGGTGCCCATCAATTTGCACTGGAAAACCGGCAAAGTAAAGTGTGAAATCGCTTTGGCCAAGGGTAAGGCCGAACACGACAAGCGCGACACCATCAAAGACCGCGAAGGTAAGCGCGAGGTAGAGCGTGCCATGAAAGACCGTAACCGGTAAGACCGACCCTTCAGACCAGATGCACGATCGGGTGCGCGTGCGTTGGCCAAGGGCTTTTGAAAAAGGGACTCACCATCTCCTGCGTAACGTCTTCAACACGCGGCGGGTTCCATCTTGGCGCGTGGTCTTTGTCCACTGCCAGAGCGCGAATACCTTCAACGGCTTCACAGTTCATCACAGTACGCTCAAGGTGCACAGGGTAAAAGCAGTGCCGCATCAAATTGCGCTCCATACGCAGAACCTCAGCGAGAGTCATGTGACGTGCCCTACGTATTTGCTCCAGGGTTACATGAAGCATCAGTGGCGAGTGCTTTTGCAGCGTTGCAATAGTATGTTGTGCCCAATCACCAGCGTCTTGGCGCAATCCCGCCATTATTTCCAGCAGGCTTGTTTTTGAAAAAAACTGCTCAATGGCTTCCAGAGGAAGTTCCTCAATCGAAGGTGCTGCCGAAAATGAGTCCAGGCAATGTGCGACCGTTTCGGTGGCAGATTGCGGACTTTGAATTTCCAGGGCGCCCAGTTCAATCCAGCATGCATTCAATGATGCGGAATGCATATATCGATCGGCCAGGCCGCAAGCAATTGCCTTCGGGCCATCGAGCACTTCTCCCGTTAAAGCGAGCCACTCGCCGAGATGACCGGGACATCGGCTTAAAAAGTAGCCACCGCCCACATCCGGAAAAAGTCCGATGTGGGTTTCGGGCATGGCCATTTTGGTACGTTCTGTGACGGCACGAACGGACGCGCCCTGGCTGATGCCCATGCCGCCTCCCATCACCACGCCATCCATAAATGCCACATACGGTTTGGGATAGTTGTGAATCAAATGGTTGAGGGCGTACTCCTCGGTGAAAAAGTCTTCCAGTTCCGGATTTCCGACTTTTGCAGCGGCATGAAAGAAGCGGATGTCTCCGCCCGCGCAAAAACCACCGAATGGCCCTGTTTTGTCGCTGCCACGAATGGCAACCGCCATTACTTTTGCGTCATCGCACCACGTCAATAAAGTCCGGGACAGGTCACGCACCATGGACAGGCTTAAAGCATTCAGAGCATTGGCACGATTCAGCGTAATAAACCCCACCTGACCCACAACTTCACTCAACACCCAATCCTGCATGACAGCATCACCCTTTTTCAGTATTCACAAATAAACACAGCCCGCTAGGGGCTGTGTTTGAACTACTTAATCACGAGCGGCTTTTTTACGCTCATGTTCTTTCAGGTAGCGCTTGCGCAGGCGAACGCTCTTAGGCGTAATTTCAACTAGCTCATCGTCCTCAATAAACTCAACACCGTATTCCAGCGTCAGCTCGATGGGTGGCGTGATCTTGATCGCATCTTCTTTGCCGGATACGCGGAAGTTAGTGAGCTGCTTGGTGCGGGTTGCATTAACGATCAAATCGTTGTCGCGACTGTGAATGCCGACGATCATGCCTTCGTACACCGGATCGTTGGCCTTGACGAACATGCGACCACGATCATCAAGCTTGCCCAATGCGTAGGTGAATATTTCGCCGTCGTCCATCGAAATCAACACGCCGTTCTTGCGGCTACCGATTTCGCCCTTATGCGGTTCATAGCTGTCAAAGATGTTGGAAATCAAGCCTGAACCACGGGTCAAATTCAAGAACTCGTTAGAGAACCCAATCAATCCGCGCGCAGGGATGCGGTACTCTAAACGAACGCGGCCGCGACCATCGGGTTCCATATTCACCAACTCGCCTTTTCGCTCACCGAGTGCCTGCATGACGCCACCCTGGTGTTGCTCTTCGATGTCGGCGGTAACCAACTCGATAGGCTCATGCTTTTCGCCATTGACATCGCGGAACATGACGCGGGGCTTAGAGACGGCCATCTCATAGCCTTCACGGCGCATATTTTCCAAAAGAATCGTCAGGTGCAGTTCGCCACGGCCCATCACTTGGAAGATACCTTCTTCGTCGGTCTCGTCAACGCGCAGTGCGACGTTGTGCTGGAGTTCTTTTTGCAGACGGTCCCAGATCTGGCGGCTGGTAACGTATTTGCCTTCGCGACCTGCCAACGGGCTGGTATTGACGCAGAAGTTCATGGTCAAGGTGGGCTCATCCACCTTCAACATCGGCAACGGTGCAGGATTTGCTGGGTCCGTCACGGTGACGCCAATCCCTATGTCGGTAATGCCGTTGATCAGCACAATCTCACCGGGACCTGCTTCCAGGGTTTGCACACGATCAAGGCCCTGGAATGTGAGCACCTGATTGACGCGTCCCTTGATGGCTTTGCCATCCGGCCCTTCCATGACCACCACATCCATATTGGGTTTGATCGTTCCCTGGCTGATACGTCCAACGCCAATGCGGCCGACAAATGTCGAGAAATCCAGTGCCGATATTTGCAATTGCAGCGGTGCTGCCGGATCGCCTTTTTGCGATGGGACATGGTTCAGTACCGTGTTAAACAACGCGGACATGTCCGGTCCCCATTGTTCACCGGGTGCGCCCTCTTCCATCGAAGTCCAGCCATTGATGCCGGACGCGTACACCACCGGGAAGTCAAGTTGGTCATCCGTAGCACCAAGCTTGTCAAACAAGTCAAATGCAGCGTTAACCACATGCTGCGGACGCGCACCGGGCTTGTCCACTTTGTTCACTACCAAAATGGGCTTAAGTCCCAAGGCCAAAGCTTTTTTTGTCACGAAGCGCGTTTGCGGCATGGGGCCTTCTTGCGCATCGATGAGCAACACCACACCATCGACCATGGACAGCGCACGTTCCACTTCACCACCGAAGTCCGCGTGTCCGGGGGTGTCAACGATGTTAATGTGCGTACCTTCCCAAGTCACGGCACAGTTCTTGGCCAGAATCGTGATGCCACGCTCTTTTTCGATGGCATTGTTGTCCATCACGGTATCGACTATTTTTTCATGTTCTGCAAAAGTGCCGGACTGGCGGAGCAACTGGTCCACCATGGTTGTTTTGCCATGGTCAACGTGGGCGATGATGGCGATATTTCGGATTTGCTTGACTGTCATTTTTCACTTTCAGACTACTAATTCATTAAATTCTGGTGGCGCTGCAAACTGCAACACCGATTCACTCACCTCCGGCGGGCTCAGCAGCCTGCCGGGAATCAATTCGCCGCCCTTTACATGAGCGGTCCCTAACAATGCTTTGGGCGATGTGGCGAACACTGCTACTTTTTCCATATCCGCCCAATTGCCTCGCCTACGCATTCCGCTCAGAAACCGAGCAGCATTTTCGCTGTCTAACATGACAGAGTCATGCCCGTTGAGAAGCGCTTCAACCGGCATCACTTTGGCGATGCGTTGCGCCTCGTCCATTGCCTCCAGCGCTTCCAAAGTTACCGTCTGCGCCTCGATGAAGTTGCCCGTCCGTATCCGCCGCAGCGCAGTTAAATGGGCACCGCAATGCAATGCCTCTCCAATGTCCTCGCCCAAGGTTCGTATGTACGTGCCCTTGCTGCAGTCCACCTGCAATTCAATTTGTGCTGCGTCTGTGGTCAGTTCCGACTGCAACAACTTCAATCCATAAATCGTTACCTGGCGCGGCTCCCGCTCCACTTCAATACCTTCCCGCGCGTACTCATACAACGCACGGCCATCCTTTTTCAAGGCGCTGTGCATGGGCGGCACTTGCGTGATCGGCCCGGTAAAGCGCTTAAGCACCTCCGTCAAGTCCTCAGACGTCACTCTAACGTCACGCGTCTCAATCACATCGCCCTCAGCATCGCCCGTGCGCGTTTTCTCGCCCAACCGAACCACGGCCTGATAGGCCTTATCTGCATCCAGATGCATCTGGCTGAATTTGGTCGCAGCGCCAAAACAAATAGGCAGCACGCCGGTAGCCAGCGGGTCCAAAGTTCCCGTATGCCCTGCCTTTTCAGCCCGCAGCAACCACTTCACCTTTTGCAAAGCCTGATTGCTTGAAAGCCCGATAGGCTTGTCCAGCAGCAACACCCCGTGCACAGGGCGACGCTGCACCCTTGTGCACGGCGCCTTCATTGTCAGTCCTCAACCGCGCGCGATGCTACCGCCTTGGCAATCAAGGCGTTCATATCCGCGGCACGCTCAGTGGTCTGGTCAAACACGAAATGCAAGGTAGGCACAGTGTGAATGTGCAGACGTTTAAACAATCCTGCGCGCAGGAAACCTGCAGCCTGGTTCAGGCCCTCTCCGGTTTGCACCGGGTCGCCAACCAGCAGACTGAAAAAAACTTTGGCGTGTGCGTAATCTGGCGTGACTTCAACCGCCTGAATAGTGACCATGCCAACCCGCGGATCTTTAAGCTCACGCGCAATCAGCTCGGTCAGATCCCTCTGGATCTGATCGGCCACGCGGAAGCCCCGGTTTGGGGTAGAAGATTTTTTTCGCACCATGTTTTGAGAACTCGCTTAAACGCTTACAGCGTCCGTGCAATTTCCTTGACCTCGAAGAACTCCAGCTGATCACCCTCATTGATGTCGTTGTAGTTCTTGAGCTTGATACCGCACTCAAATCCTTCTTTGACCTCGCGCACATCGTCTTTCATACGCTTCAACGAATCGAGTTCGCCCGTATAAATAACGATATTGTTGCGCAGCAGGCGGAAGTTGGCACTGCGAGTGACGTGTCCATTGGTAACCATACAACCGGCAACAGTACCGATCTTCGACGCCACAAACACGGTGCGAATTTCGGCAGTACCGATCACCTCTTCGCGCTTCTCCGGTGCCAACATACCCGACATGGCCGCCTTGAGTTCATCCACAGCGTCATAAATGATGTTGTAGTAACGAATGTCAACGCCATTGCCTTCGGCCAATTTGCGTGCACCCGCGTCAGCCCGGGTGTTAAAGCCGATGATGATGGCTTTGGATGCAATCGCCAAGTTGACATCGGACTCACTGATACCGCCCACAGCGGCGTACACCATTTGAACTTTCACCTCGTCAGTGGAAAGCTTGAGCAATGATTGCGCCAACGCTTCCTGTGAACCCTGAACGTCTGCCTTGACAATAATTTGAACTGTCTTGACATCGCCCGAGGCCATGTCGGTGAACATGTTCTCCATTTTGGCGGCTTGCTGCTTCGCCAATTTGGTATTGCGGAACTTACCGGCACGGTAGGTGGCAATTTCACGGGCCCTGCGCTCATCCGACATCACCATGAATTCGTCGCCGGCCTGCGGCACTTCGGTCAGGCCTTGAATTTCAACCGGAATCGAAGGTCCTGCGGATTTGATCGCCTTGCCGTTTTCATCCAGCATGGCGCGCACACGACCGTAGGTTTGACCCGCCAGCACAACGTCACCCGTTTTCAAGGTACCGGATTGAACCAGCACGGTGGCAACAGGACCACGACCCTTGTCCAGCTGAGCTTCAATCACCAGGCCCTTGGCCATCGCGTCAACCGGAGCCCGGAGTTCCAGCACTTCGGCTTGCAAGAGCACCTGCTCCAACAGCGCGTCAACGCCCTGCCCGGTTTTGGCAGAAACCGCAACGAATGGCGAGTCGCCACCGAATTCTTCCGGCACGACTTCTTCGACAACCAACTCATTCTTTACGCGCTCGGGGTTGGAGTCCGGCTTGTCGATTTTGTTAATGGCAACCACGATGGGTACACCTGCCGACTTGGCGTGCTTGATGGCCTCTTTGGTTTGCGGCATCACGCCGTCGTCGGCAGCCACCACCAGAATCACAATGTCGGTAGCCTTGGCACCACGTGCACGCATGGCAGTAAACGCCTCGTGACCGGGTGTATCCAGGAACGAAATCATTCCGCGCGGTGTTTCCACGTGGTATGCACCGATGTGCTGGGTAATGCCGCCCGCTTCACCGGATGCCACTTTGGCACGGCGTATGTAGTCCAGCAATGACGTTTTACCGTGATCGACGTGACCCATTACGGTCACAACCGGCGCACGTGGCACCGACTCTGCGGTTTGTCCGGAAACTTCGTCATCGGTAAATGCCTCTGGATCATCCAGCGCAGCGACCACAGCTTTGTGACCCAGCTCTTCCACCAAAATCATGGCGGTATCCTGGTCAAGCGGTTGATTGATAGTGACCATCTGGCCGAGTTTCATCAACTGCTTGATCACCTCAGACGCTTTGATGGCCATCTTGTGTGCCAGTTCTGCAACCGTAATGGTTTCAGGCACATGCACTTCAATCACGCGTGCTTCAACAGGCGCCTGCTGCATAGGCTGGTCATTGCGGTCGCGATCATTTCCACGTCGCCCACGCGGGCCCGCACGCCAGTTGGTCGCACGACCTGCACCCGCACCGGTATCGCCACGAGTTTTGAGTTCTTTCTTTTTGGCAGGATCTCCGGCCCAACTGCTTGACAGCTTGGCAGATTTCACCTCTTTGCCATTGCCGGCAGGCGCAGCAGTCGCTGCTCCGCCTACAGATGGTTTGGCGGGCTTTGCAACCGCCGAGCCTGCTGCAGGTTTATGCAAGGTGCCTTTAATTCCGGCCTTTGCATCAACTGCGGGTTTGGGCTCTTCCGGCTTTTTGGCAACCAACACCTTTTTGGGTGCGGACATCATGGTGCGAATGGCAGCCGCTTCGGCCTCCGCCTTGCGGCGGCGATTGCCCAAGTCTGCAGCACGTGCCACTTCTTCGTCTGCAACCGCTTTGGATGCAGCAGCAGCAGCCTTATCTCGCTCCTGAGTAGCGGCCTTGGCACTTAGTTCGGCTTCCTTGGCAGCGGTTGCCTTTGCTTCGTCGGCGACCAGGTCGATCTTGGGTGCAGCCTGTTGGGCCTTCAAGGCGCTGGCTTCTGCGGCACGTTTTTCTGCCGCTTCACGCGCTTTGGCTTCCTGCTCTTCACGCTCACGACGTTTTTGCTGAAGTTCTTCTTCCTGGCGGCGGATCAATTCGGCCTGGCGGCGGGCTTCTTCTTCGCGGCGGGCAAGCTCTTCGTGGTCAATAACCGGCGCAGGTGCGGCCTGCTGTTGCTCTTCCATCTCATGGGACTCTACAGCACCATCAGCACCGTCTTCACGGCGCACAA
>CANBYM010000161.1 GCA_947373605.1 Comamonadaceae bacterium | reverse complement strand
TTCCTTTACCGGACGCAGCAGCCTTGCGTGAGATGCTATTGGCACGCGCAGTGGCGCTGCAACTCAAGGGCACCATTCTTCTGGCGGAAGAAGGCATCAATTTGTTTCTGGCCGGGCCGGCAGACGATGTGCGCGCCTTTGTGGCGCAGTTGAAGACCGATACGCGGTTTGCGGACATTGCCCCTAAGGAAAGCTGGTCCGAGACGCAGCCATTCAAAAAAATGCTGGTCAAGGTCAAGGGCGAAATCATCCGCATGAACCACCCTACGATCCGCCCGGCAGCGGGTCGGGCGCCTGCCGTAGCCGCTGCCACTGTTAAACGCTGGCTCGAGCAGGGGCATGACGATGCAGGTCGCCCGGTGGTTACGCTGGATACGCGCAATGACTTTGAGGTGGACGCAGGCACATTTGACGGCGCCATTGACTGGCGCATCACCAAATTCACCGAATTCCCAGGTGCGCTGCGTGCGCATCTGGACGAGCTGCAGGACAAGACCGTGGTGAGCTTTTGCACCGGCGGCATTCGCTGTGAAAAAGCCGCAATTTTGATGCGCGAAGAAGGCCTGGAACATGTGTACCAGCTCGAAGGCGGCATCCTGAAATATTTTGAAGAAACCGATGGTTCGCATTACACAGGCGGCTGCTTTGTCTTTGACGAGCGACGCGCGCTCGGTGCGGACCTCAAAATTACCGATATCGTGCCCGTGGGCTGAGGCGCCTAAGCTTCTAGGAGCTGTGCGACCTTGACCTGCAAGGAGGCCGTGTCCACGGAATTCCCCTTCAAAGCAGTACCCACATTGAGGCCCACGCGGCTCCACATTCCACGCCTGAACGGCTTCACCATCGCGGTTCCCCGCTCCACCCGGCTGAAAAACGATCCCCACAAATTGGTCAAGGCCATCGGGACCACCGGCACATCCAGCCCGTCAGCGCGTGCACGTTCCAATATTTTGGCGATACCGCCTTTGAATGGTTGCAGGCTGCCATCTTTGGTGATCCCTCCTTCCGGAAAGATACACAGCAAATCACCATCGCGCAGCACTTTTGCCGCCGCGTCAAACGCGGCCTCGTAAGCGGAGGGATCTTCCTCACGCGGTGCCACCGGAATGGCCTTGCCGAGGCGGAACAACCAGCCCAAGGCGGAGGATTTAAAAATGCGGTGGTCCATCAAAAAATAAACCGGGCGCGGACTTGCCGCCATGACCAGAACAGGGTCCGCAAAACTCACATGGTTGCAGGCCAGGACCGCAGCGCCATGGGTTGGGATATGTTCATCACCGCTGACCTTGAAACGGTAGGTAAAGCGCGACAGCACCAGGGCCACAAAGCGCAACAGGTACTCCGGCACCAGCAAAAAGATATAACCTGCCACCAAGGCATTGGCCAGGCCGGTCAACAAAAAGATTTGCGGAATGGAGAAACCATTGCCGAGAAACGCACCGGCGATGACTGAACTTCCAATCATGAACAAAGCATTCAGAATATTGTTCGCTGCAATGATGCGCGCGCGGTGCGTGGGCTGGCTGCGCATTTGAATCAGCGCGTACATGGGCACGCTGTACAGACCGGCAAACAGGCTCAGCAGCAACAGGTCTGCGATCACCCGCCAATGCGCCGCCTGCCCTACAAATGCGGCTACGCCCATCTGCGCGCTATCGGGCAAACCACGGGTCGCGAAATACAGGTCCACTGAAAACACCGTCATACCGATAGCGCCGAGCGGAACCAGCCCGATTTCCACATGGCGCCTGCTAATGACTTCGCACAACAAGGACCCGACACCGATTCCCACCGAGAACACCACCAGCAGCATGGATGCCACGTGCTCGTCGCCATGCAGTACCTGCTTGGCCAGACTGGGAAACTGGCTTAAGAAAACTGCACCGAAAAACCACATCCAACTGATCCCGAGCAGTGATCGAAACACCACCACGTTTTCACGCGCCATCTTGAGGTTGCGCAGGGTTTCACTCACCGGATTCCAGTTGATGCGCAGCGTGGAATCGGTCGCAGGTGAAGGCGGAATCCAATGCGCCACCAGACGCCCGAGCAGGGCCAGGGCGATGCAGCCCATACCCACATACTGCGGCCCCACCTGTGGCACGGCAATCAACAAGCCCCCCACGACGTTGCCCAGCAGAATGGCCACAAAAGTGCCCATCTCCACCATGCCGTTGCCCCCGGTCAGCTCACGCTCGGACAAGACCTGCGGCAGATAAGCAAACTTGACGGGGCCGAACAAGGTGGAGTGCAGGCCCATTAGCGCGGTGCAAAGCAAGAGCGCGGGCACACTGTTGTTGATAAAGCCCCAGGCGGCGATGAGCATGATGCCGACTTCAAAGCTTTTAACAAATCGCATGATGCTGCGCTTGTCGTACTTGTCGGCCAGTTGACCGCTCGTGGCGGAGAACAATAAAAACGGGAAAATAAACAAGGCACCAATGACCAGCCCGGCCATCGCCGGCTGCAGCCAAGCCACTGACAGCTGATAGGTCACCAGGACGGTAAACGCGAACTTAAAAAGATTGTCGTTGGCAGCACCGCAAAATTGGGTCCAGAAAAAGGGCGCAAAGCGGCGTTGCCTGAGCAGTGCAAACTGATTGGGATGTTCCGATGCCGGTACCGTGCTCATGGACTGGTTTCCTCATGCTGGTTGCGAAGCCAATTAGATCAGCGCATTGTGCATGAGTGGCAGCTTCACCGACCACAGCGAAAGCGCTGGCCCTTCCGGAGCCAGCGATTCATACGGGCCTGCTAATCACAGGCCTGCTGATTAACCGCGCAGTTTCGCGGCGACTTGCGCCACACGTGCGCCATATGCCTTGGCGGTGTCCAGATCGCCTTGAGGAATATCCTCAGCCGGGCTGGTCGGACCAACTTGGGCCATGACACCGGAATTGGAGCCGAGGCGGTTGATCGTGCCATCGTTCAACGATGGCTGGCCCACCCAGATCATGGCCTGTTGCATCGCCAGGGTGATGAAATACTGAATGGTGGAGAGCTTGTCACCACTGGGGCTGGCCGAGCAGGTGAAGCCGCCGGCAACTTTGTCTTTCCATGCACTGGTAAACCACTTTTTGCTGGTGGCATCGGCAAACTTTTTGAATTGCCAGGAAGCCATACCCATATACGTGGGAGATCCGAAGATTATTGCGTCGGCAGCATCCAGCGTGGCCCACTGTGCGTCGGTCAAATTGCCGTCTGCGTCAATGGCAACCAATTCGGCGCCCGCGCCTTCAGCAACGAATTGCGCAACACGCTGGGTGTGGCCATAACCTGAATGAAAAACAACTGCTACTTGTGCCATATCAATACTCCTTGGAACGGCGGTTTTGAAAACCTGCACCATGCAGGTTTACGGTTAAAAATTCGTGGGATGTCGATACACCTGATCAACGCGGGCTTAGGTCAAACACCAGCACTTCTGCATCTTTGCCGGCGCCGACGCGAATACGGCTTTCAGCCTCCAGCATCAATGCATCACCGGCGTTGAGCTTCTGGCCGTTAACTACCAGTTCCCCACGCATCAAGTGCACATAGGCTTTGCGCGCCGGATCCAGCGCCACTTCAGCGCCTTGGTCGCCATCAAACAGGCCACTGTAAAGCCGCGCATCGGCGTGAATCGTCACTGAGCCGTCCGCGCCGTCCGGTGACGCAACCAGACGTAACTGGCCTTGCTTGCCCGAAGCCTCGAACGACTTTTGTTCGTAGCCTGGCTCAATACCCCGCACATTAGGCTCAATCCAGATCTGGAAGAAGTGCGTGGTCGTGTCGGGCGCATGGTTGAACTCGCTGTGTTGCACGCCCCGCCCTGCACTCATCCGCTGCACGTCGCCAGGTGGAATGCCTTTGACGTTACCCATGCTGTCCTTGTGGGCCAATTTTCCCGACATCACATAGCTGATGATTTCCATGTCGCGGTGGCCGTGGGTGCCAAAGCCCATACCCGGCGCAATGCGGTCTTCGTTTATGACCCGCAAGTTGCCCCAGCCCATGAAATCGGCGTCGTAATAGCCCGCGAAAGAAAAGCTGTGGAACGACTTCAGCCAGCCATGGTCGGCATAGCCGCGGTCTGAGGATTTGCGTATTTGAATCATGGACATAACTTTAGGGCGTCAAAAATGGAAAAAATGCGTTTGAATTGATGGCATCATTCAATCGAATTCAACAAAAAAGAGCCGAAATGCCCACTCCCCGCGATGTGTTGACGCCCGATGCCCTGTCCATGCTGTACACCATATCGCAGTTGGGCAGCTTTGCCGCTGCAGCCCGGGAGCTGGGTTTGGTGCCGAGTTCGCTGACCTATCGGGTTCGCCAGATCGAAGACGCGCTGGACGTGTTGCTGTTTGACCGCAGTTCCCGACAAGCGAGGATGACGGAAGCAGGATTCGAGCTGCTGCGCGAGGGTAACCGGCTATTGATCGAAATCGACGCCGTGGCCAATCGGGTTAAACGGGTTGCTACAGGCTGGGAGTCGCAACTCACCATTGCCGTGGACACCATCATTTCGCGCTCCATCATGATGGAGCTGTGTGAGGCGTTTTACAGTCTGGCGCCGCCCACCCGTATACGCTTGCGCGACGAAACCTTGTCCGGCACGCTGGAGGCGCTCACATCGGGGCAGGCTGATTTGTCGATCGGTGTGGGGCCGGATGCTTCTACGACGGCGGGGGTACTGTGTAAGCCCCTGGGCGCGATCAACTTTGTCTACGCTGTTGCCCCTCATCACCCATTGGCCAACGCATCTGAACCCCTGAGTGATGAGACCCTGCAAAAGCACCGCGCCGTAGCCGTTGCCGACTCGGTACAGCGGGGCGGCGGGCTCACTTTTGGAATATTGAGTGGCCAAGACGTATTTACCGTCGCCAGCATGCAGGCAAAACTGGATGCCCAGCTGCGCGGACTGGGGGGCGGCAATTTACCCACGTGCCTCGCAAATCGCTATATCGATTCCGGCAGGCTGGTGGTCAAAAAAACCGAGGGCAGCAAGCGCCAGGCACAGATCAATTACGCATGGCGTGCCAGCAAAACCAACAAGGTGGGACGCGCCTTGCAATGGTGGCTCAATCAACTGGAAAGCACCACGACCCGCGCAGCTTTGCTTGAAAAGCACGGTAGCGCATAGCAGTTTTTACTTCGCTGTGCAATGCTGCGTGTATAAAGCAAACCATACACACACAAAAGGAGCAAGCCCCGCATGACCACTTCAAAACACATCGCCATCATTGGCGCAGGTATGGCAGGCGTCGCATGTGCACGCACGCTGCTACAAGCCGGCCACCGCGTTACGGTTTTTGAAAAGAGTCAGGGGCTGGGCGGGCGCATGTCGACCCGACAAAGTGCATTCGGAACCTTCGACCACGGTGCGCAGTACTTTACGGTGCGTGATGCGCGCTTTGCCAAGGTTCTGACACTGACCCCGGCGCTGTGCCGCCCCTGGAGTGCCAACACAGTGCGCGTATTGGATTCGCACGGGCGTGTCGCTGCCGCCGGTTTACCCGGACGTGACCCGCACTGGGTGCCCACGCCGGGCATGAATGCATTGGTTGGACACTGGGCGCAACCGCTGGCAGCAGGTGCCATGGTGGAATTACAGACCAAAGTCACCGCCATTGAACCCGATGCCCTTCACAAAAAACAGTGGCAGCTGCGAACCAGTGGTGCCGGCGACAGCAGCCACGTTTTTAGCGGCTTTGATGCCGTAGTTCTGGCCATTCCCGGCCCACAAGCCGAGTTGCTTTTAAAGTCCAATAGCCGCTTTGCAAGCCTGGCTGGCAAAGTAGCGAAGTCCACGGTCGCTCCCTGCTGGACCCTGATGCTCGCATTTCCGCAAGCCGTGCAACCCGGCCTGACCACCTTGGGCCCGCAATGGAATGCCGCGCGCAGTACACACCATCGTATTGCATGGCTGGCCCGCGAATCCAGCAAGCCAGGCCGCGGTGCGGTAGAGCGTTGGACGGTTCAGGCCAGCGCAGCTTGGTCGCAAGAGCATTTACAGGATGATCCGGCCCGCGTAACTGCAAAACTGATCAAAGCGTTCTCTGAAGTGACCGGTATTCGCGCAGAACCGGCCCATGCACATGCACACCGCTGGCTTTATGCCAAAACCGAAAAGCCTTTAGGGGTTTCCCATCTGTGGGATAACAAGTTGGGCATCGGCGTGTGCGGCGACTGGTGCCTTGGGCACCGCGTGGAAGACGCGTTTGTGTCCGGCTTGGAACTCGCGCTGAAGATCGCCTGAGGTCTTTCGGGCAGCGTGCGCGTGCACACAGGGGGCCGTTACACCGGACGCTTTGCGCCCTCGCCTACCGGGCCATTGCATGCCGGCTCGCTGGCGGCTGCACTGGCCAGTTGGCTGGACGCCCGCGCGCACGGAGGCACTTGGCTGGTTCGCATCGAAGATGTGGATACGCCGCGCTGCATTGCCGGCATGGACCACTACATCCTGGGGCAAATGGCACGTTGCGGTCTGATTCCTGACGCAACGCCACTGTTTCAAAGCCTGCGCCTTGCCGCCTACGCAACGGCATTGCAGCAACTCATTGTCACAAAACAGGCCTACGCCTGTGCCTGCACACGCAAAGACATTGAAATCGCGTTAACCTGGCTTGGCCATGCGCGAACCCGCCATGCAGAACTGCTTTACCCCGGTACCTGCCGACAAGGCCTCAACGGACGCGGCGCACGCTCCTGGCGCTTCCTGACCCGCGATATACCTGTGTTTTGGAAAGACCGACGTCTGGGCGAGCAGCAACAAAACGTGGCACTGGAGGTAGGAGACTTTGTCATCAAGCGTGCAGACGGACTTTTTGCCTACCAGCTATCCGTGGTGGTAGACGACGCCATGCAAGGCATCAGCCACATCGTGCGCGGTGAAGACCTGACAGACAACACGGCGCGTCAAATTGCGCTCCAGCAAGCCCTGGGCTTGCCCACACCGCGCTACCTGCATACGCCTTTGGTACTGGCGGCCGACGGCCAAAAGCTCTCCAAACAAAATGGCGCTGCAGAGGTCGACACTGGCACGGAAGCAGCTGCTTTGGGCAGCCTATTCAAGGCGGCGGCGGCACTAGGATTGGATGCGCCGGTATCAGGCGACAATACGGGCCTTGCTTTAGCGCGCTGGACACATCAATGGCGCAGCCTTTACACCACCCCATGACCACTGAAACCAAATCCCCTGATGCGGCAGCCAAGCCGTTCATGCGCACTATCAAAAGCTTTGTTAAACGTGCCGGCCGAACGACAACGGGACAGGCCAAAGCGTTCGAAGAATTAGGACCCCGGTTTTTGGTGCCCTATCGCGCAGCATTGGTCGATTGGCAGCAGGTATTCCAGCGTGAATCCCAACGGCCCGTGGTGCTGGAAATTGGTTTTGGAATGGGCGAAGCCACAGCGCATATTGCCTCGGTGCTGCCGGAAACGGACTTCCTTTGCTGTGAGGTGCATGAGCCCGGTGTGGGCGCATTGCTCAAACGCATCGGCGAGCAGGAACTCAGCAACATACGCATTTGCGCACACGACGCGGTGGAGGTCATTGAGCACATGCTGACCCTGCAAAGTCTGGATGGCGCACACATCTTCTTCCCCGATCCGTGGCATAAAACCAAGCACAACAAGCGCCGCCTGATCCAAAGCCCCTTGGTGGCCAATCTTGCCAAGCGACTGAAACCGGGTGCTTATCTGCACTGCGCCACCGACTGGCAACCTTATGCCGAGCAAATCCTCGAGGTGCTCACTGCAGAGCCACTGCTACGCAACCCCAACCTGAGCGCATATCCTGAGCTGGCGGGCTACGCGCCCAAGCCGCACTACCGGCCGCTGACCAAATTTGAGAACCGCGGAATCAAACTCGGCCACGGTGTGTGGGACATCGTGTTCGAACGGGTGTGACCGTCGCTCGTCAAACGCTTCAGGCGCCCGCATCACGCGACGGACTCGGTGCCAGTTGCGTAGTAACCCCTTTGGCTGGACCGTGGCTCACCGTGCTGGACTTTCTGGATGAGCGCTTTGCGGCAGTGGGTCGCGATGTGTGGCTGGCGCGCATGCAGGATGGTCTGGTACTGGCGGATGCCGATACGCCGCTGGACGCCAACGCGCGTTTTCAAGCTGCGCAGCGGATCTACTACTTCCGGGCACTTGCCGCTGAAATTCCCATCCCTTTTGAAGCGTCAATCGTCTGGCATGACGAGCACCTGTTGGTGGCGGACAAGCCGCATTTTTTACCGGTGTTGCCCTCGGGGAAATATGTGCATGAGACGCTTTTGGTGCGCCTGAAAAAGCAGTTGCGACTGGAAGCTCTAGTACCCGTTCACCGCATTGACCGCGACACTGCAGGGCTGGTGCTGTTTTCGGTGAATCCCGCCACGCGTGACGCATACCATGCCCTTTTTCGCAACCGGCAGGTCCACAAGACTTACCACGCCATTGCGCCCTGGAACCGGGACCTGCCCTGGCCACTAACGCGCGAAAGCCGCATCCGTCCGTCCAGCTTGTTCATGAAGCAGGCAGAAGTGCCGGGCCCTGCCAACGCGCTGACGCACATTCGGCCTTTACAAATTAACGGATCGCAAGCCTTGTACGAACTCAGGCCGGTCACCGGGCAGCGGCACCAGTTGCGGGTGCACATGGAAGCGCTGGGACTTCCCATTACCGGCGACGGGATCTACCCGGTTTTGACGCCCGAAGGCGAA